>NZ_CP054699.1:1281428-1601785 GCF_022558445.1 Candidatus Contubernalis alkalaceticus | reverse complement strand
TGGATAATACCAAAATAATATTTTATTACTTCAAACACGCAATCTTCCATATCCAAACAGCCAACAAAAAGCCCTAGACTGTTTCGGCAGATGCAGGGTTCGGCTCTAAAGATAATTAAACTAGAGCCCTGGTCTTATTTTAGTGATTTAAAAAGGCTGGTTAGAGCTTGGGAGGAGTTTTAATTGTACTGGAACTATTATAACAACCTTTTCTGGGGATTTTTGCTGGTGCTGATAAATATTAGATTCGGAGGGTTTAATATCCTACCTGAATTTATTGGCTTCATTATTATTTATAATGCTTTAAACGGACTGGCTCAGCAGCATGATTACTTTTATAAAGCCAGGCCTTTTGCGGGAGCGTTAATTCTTTTATCACTTCCCAACCTTTATGAAACCCCTGAACAAAACTTATTAATGTATCCAATCACAAATCAGAACTTACTGATGGTACTAATCGGGCAGGCCTATATAATCATTCACATATTAATGGTTTATTACATATCCCGGGCTATTTCAGAACTGGCAGAGGAGATGGCATTAGCTGACCTTTACCATTATAATAATTCAGTCTGGCGATTTTACCTGGCATTATCTTCAGCAATGCTGGCTGCTGCTCCATTTATGTATACTATACTGGCTGAATTTAAAGGATTATTGGTGATTCTCATAATCTTGGCATTTATTTCATTAATTTTCCTCCAACACTTGATTCATCGTGCCGGCCAAGAACTGGGTTCACATAATTCATAAGGGTTCTGCCAACACAGTGTCAGCATCCTTTTAGAACCTTCCTCTATGAATATTATTTTTCTTAATAGCGCCGGGCAGGTTAAAGAAATTTACGAAACCGGCCTGGGCAGCCTGCCCTTAGTTATATTATCTTCACCGGAGAAAAAACAAGATTATCCGAAGATGTCTTTTGACGATTCAAAAAAAGTTAACCACTTCAGAACCAGAAAGCCTAACGCCCTTTCAGTTACTCTCAGAAGGGGCCTGGCCCAGAAAGAGCTGACAGAATACATTTGCTCTTATTAGAAGGAATTTGCAAGTAAATAAGTAAATGTATAATTAACAGGATATTCATCCGAACAGATTGATCAAAAATAGAAATATCTTTAGAATAATAAGAAATAATATTCAATAATGTTACTTTTTTAGAATACCCCCCTATCGGAAAGAAATTTGTTTATGTTAGCATTTATTGGCGGGGCTATCGGTACCTGGGAATGAGAATCACCTGCCAAAAGGCAGCTTCCTACAGGAAAGGAGTATATTGATATCTTGCTGCATGTTATATACGGAAGAGACTCTTATTCTATGGTCAGAGAACTGCTGGAGAGCATGAGTCCCGAAAAAGAATGGAATAAAGATGCCCTAATTGCTTTGAAACCCAATTTGGTGGTCTCTAAGCCTTCCGATTCTGGAGCTACCACTTCACCCCAGGTGACAAGAGGGGTTATCGAGCATTTAATAGAAAAAGGGTTTAACAACCTGGTGATTATGGAAAGTTCCTGGGTTGGGGACAGCACAATGAAAGCGTTTAAAGTTTGCGGATATGAAAAGCTTGCCAGGGAATACAATATTGACCTGATTGACATGAAAAAAGATAAAGCGATTAAGAAAAAGGGAAAGAATCTGACCATTTCCCTTTGTGAAATGGTGTTGGAAATTGATTATCTCATTAACTTACCCGTGCTGAAATCCCACTGCCAAACCAGGCTTACCTGCGCCCTTAAAAATTTAAAAGGCTTAATTCCTGACAAAGAGAAGAGGCGGTTTCATGATTTGGGACTGCATAAGCCCATTGCTGAACTTAACTCCCTAGTAAAAACAGACCTGATCATTGTGGATGCCGTCATCGGGGATTTGACCCATGAAGAGGGAGGTAACCCGGTGGAAATGGGGCGAATTATTGGGGGGACGGATCCGGTTCTCGTTGATTCTTATTCAGCAGAACTAATCGGAGTGGAGGTTGAAGAAATTCCTTACATATCTATGTCAAACCAAATGGGGATTGGAAAGCTGTTTAATAACGATACCGTGGTGAAAGAATACCGGCTGGACAACTATCCCCAAATTACCCTAAAACCTTCTCCCCGGGTAAGAAGGCTGGCCGAACATATTGAAGAGGGGGGAGCCTGTTCCCCTTGTTACGGAGCACTTATCCATGCCCTTTCCCGCCTGGAGGAGAGGGGAGCACTGGAGAAAATACCAGTGAAAATATTTATCGGCAGAAAATATAAAGATATTGAATCATCCTCCCTGGGCATAGGAATGTGTACGGCAAAGTTTAACAGAAATGTTTCCGGTTGCCCTCCAAAAGCCCGGGACATTGTAAAATATTTGGAGGAACATTTTATCAATAACTGAGCAGTGGTTTAATACTCTCTTCCCTGTTTTCCCGGGGTGAGGGTTTTTTTAATTTAAGCCTTTACTATCGCTGCCCAATGTGGTATGGTTGATTATACAAGTATACAACCTAGCAATTTAAATCATAAGAATCCATTCACAAGCAAGGAGGGAGGGAACTTTTTGAAAGCGTATTTAGACGAATCTCAACCGATCTTCCAACAAATTGCCCAAATGATCATGGATGAGATTATTGAAGGCCATATAAAAGAAGAAGAAAAGATCCCTTCCGAAAATGAAATATCCCGTTTTTATAACATCAACAGGGCTACTGTCCGTAATGGACTTCAATCCTTAGTTGAAGCAGAGATAATATACAAACAACGGGGCATAGGGATGTTTGTCAAAAAGGGAGCCAGAGCAAAATTATTGGCAGAAAGACAAAATCAGTACCGCAGTAATTATATCCTACCGCTTTTAAATGAGGCAAAGAGACTTGGAATGAGTGTGAAAGAGGTCATTGAAATCATAAAGGAGGATGAGAGAAAGTGATTCGTATCGATAACGTCATTTTTGGCTACGAAAAGGATAACCCTATACTGCGGAGCATTACCCTTGAAGAAAATGAGCCTGTCATCACTTGCCTTTGGGGCCGTAACGGAGCCGGTAAAACAACGCTTATGAAGCTTCTGGCCGGACACCTGAGGCCTGATGAGGGAAGCATTCAAATTATGGGCCTGGCTCCTTACAATAATGAACAGGCAGTACAGCATCTTTGTTTTATGCAGGAAGATCACCCTTTCAGTACACTTTGGACTGTTCGTAACGCTTTTCGTTTCGGCCAATATTACAACCCAAATTGGAGTCAAGAGACTGCGGAACAACTGCTTAACATATTTAAATTAGATGAAAAGAAAACAATAACTAAATTGTCCAAGGGAATGAAAACTGCGCTGCAGTTTATCATAGGCCTTTCCAGTCATGCAAATATCACTATATTTGATGAACCAATCAGCGGACTGGATGCAGGAATAAGAAAAAAACTGTATAAGGCATTACTGGAAAGCCATGAAAATCATCCAAGACTGATATTACTCTCTACTCACCATATAGAGGAAGTCCAGCCATTATGTGAATCTCTCATAGTACTTCATAATGGCAAATTGCTTATGCACAAAGAAATAGAAGGAATGAGAGAAAGAGGAATCTGGTTAACTGGGGAAAAAAATACTTTGGAAAAAGTAGTGACCAGCCAAAAGATTCTGGAACATATTGAAGCCGGAAACATGGTGAAAGCCATGATCGATGCTGCTTATTCCAAAGAATGGAAAGAAACGGCGCAAACTTACGGGCTTTCTATTGAGAAGGCAAAAATGCAGGATTATTTACTAAATATTACCAGAGATGAGGAGGTATCAGTATGAACACTTTCTATGGAAACACTCTTTTAATTTATAATGAGATGAAATGGTACTTTGGCAGAGTACTTTTTCTCTATATCACAATCCCTCTGATGATAGCTTGGATCATTACCGGGCTGGTATTCAACCTGCATGAAGGGGTTATTACTAGTATCCCAGTTCCAGCTTACATTCATATTGTCCTCTTTTCTATGGTAGCATTTAAAATGTACTTTCCAATTGCCATTGGCATGGGCAGCACGAGGATACATTTTTTGAAAGCGTTTTATGTAACCGGCCTGGGGGTTGTCGCTTTTACCATACTCTTCCTGAATTTCTGTCAATATATCATGATAATTGTATATAATCAGCTTTTTGGCTGGTCAAGTATTTTGCATCCTGCCATATTTTTTAGGCCCGAGTACCAGTTTTTACCATATTTATGGATTGATATAATGTTTGGCCTCTTTATCTTTGGATTATCTTTCTTACTTTTTTGCGCATGGTACCGCCTGGGCTCCGTGCGAATGCTATTTTTAATTACGGTATTAACAATTATTTGTTTATTCCTGTACTATGGTGGAGTGCTGGAGACATGGTTTCAATGGGTAAGGTCCTTGGGATTGGATGCTGTGATAGGTTTTACCATTCTTGGATCATTGGGTCTGTTTGCACTATTCAGCACGTATCCCATGATGCGGGATGCATCCCTTAATCCCAAACCCAGATAAATCACTAAGTTCTTAGATAAATAGCAGCCTCAATGTAAATAAAAGCTTTTTGTAATATAATAGACTACACATATCATTTTTTGTATCATCGTTTACATTCCTATCACTTTCAGCTTCTATGGCTTTGTTTTCAGCTTCTATAAGTCCTTCTACAACATTTTGAATCGCCTTCTCAGGACTACCACCACCACAGCCTGTGTGTTTGACTAGAATTTCAGTTTTTTTTTCAGTTTTTAAGATAAACCCTCTTCAAAAATTGAAGGGGGTTTTCTTTTTTTTTATTAATATTTGTGCTGCTCAGCAGGCAGTAACTGCTTCTTTGCAGTAAAAAGGTGTACCTGCAATTATGTGCATTTAAAATAGGATGTATTTTGCTTCACTAAAAATTTTTTTCAATAAGATTTGTTCACCAGCTTGAAGAAAAAAGCTCAGCTTACTTAGTGTGATTTAATCATGTTATATTTAAAAACAATATTTATAAAGTCACTTACGTTGGAAAAAGAAATTTTAAACATGTCAAGTAATGATAATGCTTGACGATAAAAGTATTAATAAGAATAAAGTCACCCTAGGGAAAAACTGTATCCAAGGGATAGTGAAGTAATCAGTCATAATAATGTGAAAATAGTTCTTTGAGAATATACCTGGGAGGTTTTTTCATGAAAAGTCAACATGAATTACAGGAAAAAGTGCAAAAATTACAGCTTTTAATAGATAAGCTTTCTTGTTCAAATGAGGATTTAAAAACCATAGTAGAAAAAGAGCAATTAAAAAATCAGGAAAAGAATACGTTTCTAATTCAAAAATCACGACAGGCGTTAATTGGAGACATTATTAATTCTATAGCGCATCAATGGAGACAGCCATTAAACAGTATTAGTTTAGCTGCAGCAAATGTTGCTATTTCTGTAGAATTAGATGAAGATAAGAGAGAAATAATTGAAACTACCAATTTAATTGTTAAGATTGCTGGCGACTTAGCCCAAACGATGACCGACTTTATGGAGTTTTTTAATCAGGAGGATATCCCTGTAAAGATTGACTTAAATGAAGTATTAAACTCGATTATTGATATGCTGCAGACACAGCTATACAAGAAAAACATAAAAATTAAAAATGAAATAGATGACCAGATAACAATTAATACATATAAGAATGATTTACAGTATGTATTCCTAGGTGTTATTTCCAGTATTATAAAATCCTTTGCAGATCATGAACCAGAGAATAGAAAGATTATTATTAGAGCCTGGCCTAGTAATAATTCCGCGTATCAACTTATGATAGAAATCAGCCACAATGCAGGTGTCATTTTAAGTAAGAAAGAACCTGCTTATGAACTAGATATAATAAATCATATAATTCAAGAAGCTTTAGGAGGGGAATTGAAAATCTATGATAAAAATGGTAATACACATTTTATCATCTATCTACCAAAAAGAGTAAAAGAAATGGATAAGAAGTAGGTGATATGTTGAACTTAAAAGATATTCGTAAAGAAACTGCTTTAATGAAAGTGCTGTATGTTGAGGATGACAAGAAAAGTAGAGAGCAAATGACTGCACTATTAAACAAGTTTTTTAAAAAAGTTGAGGTTGCTGAGAATGGTGAACTGGGTTTGTCCAAGTTTACCCGAGAACCATCTAAGTTTGATATTGTTTTTTCAGACATTTCCATGCCTGTTATGGATGGACTTGAAATGATCAAGCAGATAAAGGAAATCAACAGGGATATTTACTCTGTAATAATTTCTGCACATAATGATACGAATACTTTAATCAATGCTATTGAAACAGGAGTGAAATTTTTTCTAATTAAACCAGTTAATATGAAAAAATTTACTCAGACTGTTTCTAGAATTATTCAGAGCAGCATAAAGGATAGGGAGATAAATGCAATTGCACGACTCTATAATGATCCATTGACAGGACTGCCAAGCAGAACCAGGTTATTGCTTGACCTTGAACAAAAAGAGCTAGGATTTCTTATTATTTTGGATATTGATTCTTTTAAAGAAATTGTAGATTTTTTTGGTAATACAGCAGCTGATCACATATTAGTTGCTATTGCTAACAAGTTATTAATTTTTTTTGAAGATTATACTTCAACTGTATACAGGTTACAAGCTGATGAATTCGCCATCTTTCTAGAAATTGATACTTCAAATAATACGCTGGAAAAAATATTGAAAGAGTTATATATGGTCTTAACAAAAAAATTATACGATTATGATAATGTAAGTATTGGAATCAATATAAGTATTGGTGCAGAAGTATTTACTCGTTCCATATCAGGAGAGAAGGTTATATCTAATGCCTTTATGGCTCTGGGTGACGCCAAGGAGCATAGAGAAGAATACTGTGTTTATAATGAAACGATAAGAAAAGATAAAGACTTTCTCGCAAATATACAATGTACTAGAAATATTAAAGAAGCCATTGAGGATGACAGGGTGCTGGTTTATTATCAACCTATAATTAGTAATTTAACAGGATTAGTTGTTAAACATGAGTGTTTATTAAGGATTGAAGAGAAAAATGGCAAAATCATTATGCCAGGAGAATTTTTGCACTTTGCAAAAAGGGCAAAGGTATATCCCCAGTTAACAAGATTAGTATTTGACAGGGCCATAGAATTTTGTATGGAAATGAAAGGAGACTTTTCAATTAATATATCGATAGAAGATATGTTAAGTAATAACACGAAGGAATATATGTTTGATATATTAGAAAAGAACATAAGCTCTGCAGCAAAGTTAACTTTTGAAATTCTTGAAGTAGAAAATATTAAAAACTACACACAAGTAAACAGTTTTATTCAAAAAGTTAAAAAAGCGGGATGCAAAATTGCCATTGATGATTTTGGTACAGGTTATTCAAACTTTTCTCATTTGCTGAATATGGGGGTAGACTATTTGAAAATAGACGGTTCTATCATATCAAGCCTGGCAAATGAGGGAGCATCAATGGCAATAGTAGAATCAATAGTGGCCTTTTCAAAAAAGATGGGTATAAAAACCATAGCGGAATTTGTCAGTAATAAAGAAATATATGAAATACAAAAAAAGATAGGAATTGACTATGCCCAGGGGTACTATATGGGAAAACCGGCTGCGGAATTAATAAAGGGAGGGGAGTTTAATGTACTTATCCAACCCAGAAGTTCAAGAAATTGTTAGAGCTACTAAAGAGTTGAATTCTTCAGAAGGAAGAGTTGTATTTATTGTGATGGGAGAAAAAAGCACTGTAAATGTGCCGGAACTCATCTCAGGCTTAAATGATGAAAAAATTAATTTTTTTGGCGGTATCTTCCCTGGAGTTATTTATGATGAGAAACAGACGGATAGTGGAGTTGTGTTAGAAAGCTTTCCGGTTTTATACGGTCCTTATGTCATAAACGATTTGGATAGGAATGATTTTCAACTTCCAGAGTTTACAGCAATACATGGGGAAGCTGACAAAAAACATTCGGCCCTAATTCTGGTTGACGGTCTTACAGGCAATATAGCTGACTTCTTATCCCAGCTTTTTAGCAGACTGGCACGTTCTGTTAATTATTTCGGTGGTGGAGCAGGTTCAATTTCACTAGAGCAAAAACCTTGTCTTTTTTCACCCCAGGGGTTTTTCCAGGATGCAGCTATAGTTACATTTCTAGCACTGGAATGTAAATTAGGAGTCAGGCATGGTTGGGAGCGGATTATGGGACCATTGGTGGCAACAAAAACCAGCAAGAACAGGGTAATTGAACTTAATTGGCAAAAGGCTTATGATGTTTATAGAGAAATTGTGGAGGATAATTCAGAAAAAAAATTCACAGCCAATAACTTTTTTGACATTGCAAAGGGCTTTCCATTTGGCATGCTAAAAGATTATGTAGAATGTGTTGTGCGTGATCCTATAGCTGTTGGTGAAGAAGGGGAACTTATCTGTGTAGGAGAAGTTCCGGAAAATAGTGTTCTGGATATTTTAAAAGGGACTGATACTGCCCTTATAGAGGCGGCAGGGCAGGCAGCTGCAGACTGTATGGAGGCAAAAGGGGAAAAAATTACCCACACTATGGTTATAGATTGTATTTCCAGGGTGCTGTTTCTAGAAAAGAATTTTCCTGTAGAATTAAAAAAAGTTAAACAAAACCTTTCAGCCATTTGTGAAGACATTTTGCCCTTTGGGATGTTGACTCTAGGTGAAATCTCTTCTTATGGAGAAGGATATCTTGAATTTTTTAACAAAACAATTGTGACAGGAGTTTTTTATGAATAGAAAAGGTTACTTTGATAATGTTATCCAGGATATATCTCTTCTGTATGAGCTGGCATTGGTTATTGGGCAATCTTTAGAGTTAGAAGAAAACTGCGATTTTTTCCTGAAAAGGCTAATGGGACGGAAAAACTTAAGCTTCAGTGCCGTTTGGATTTATGATCGACTTTTAAAGGGTAATAACAAAGACCAAGGAGCTTCCCTTGTCTATGCAAACCCTGATTTTTATATGTCATCAAAACACGTTTCTCCTGAACATCCTATTTTTTCTATAATATATGATAATGACTACTTTATTACAACAACTCCTCTTGATATTTTAAGTGGATTGGTTGATGAAAACTGGATTAAAGATGGAGCATGCATGGTAATTCCATTAAAAGAAATAGGGCTATTAACGCTGTTTTCCTTTAATGCTGACGCTTTTTTTAGAAGAGAAGAATTAAATAAAATGAAGAATGCATTCTTAAAGTTTACTGTCTCATTGAAAGGATGCCTTGCTCATAAACAATTATTAAGAGAAGTTGAAGAACGGGAGAAGAGGACTTTAGCTTTAAAAGAAAGTGAAAGGAAGTACCGTGAGCTATCAGAACTATTAGAAGGTGTCTTAAACGGTATTCCTGATATAATAGGGGTACAGAAACCTGACCACACTATACTACGCTACAATAAAGCCGGTTATGAGTTTTTAGGTAAAACACCAGAGGAAGTTTTTGGGAAAAAATGCTATGAACTTTTAGGCTGGCAGGAGTGCTGCCGGCCTTGTGTAACTGAGAAAGCCCTGGCAACTAATAGTATTTCAGCTCTTGAAAAATATGTCCCAGAATTTAATGTGTTTTTAGATTGTCGCAGTACCCCTGTCTTTAACGAAAATAGAGAATTAATTCTAATAATTGAACAGCTGCGGGATATTACAGAGAGTAAACGGATGGAAAAGGCTTTAATGAAAAGTGAGCAGCGCCTAAGACGCATCAATGATAACATGATGGATATGATTACCCAGGTAGATGTTAATGGCATAATCAAGTATGCCAGCCTTTCAAATAAAGCTATTTTGGGTTATGAACCTGAAGAACTCTTGGGGCATTCAATCTTTGAATATGTTCATCCTGAAGACTTGAACATGGTATTAAAGACATTTCAGAAGGCACTAAAAACATTATCGCCGAACAGGTTAGAATTTCGTTATCGTCATGCAGATGGTCATTACTTACAAATTGAAACTATTGGTAATCTTCTTTTTGATGAAGATCAAAGAGTAAATGGTGCTATTTTTTCTTCTCGAGATAATAGTGCCCTTCACTACCGTTTAGATTTTGAACACATTATTACCTCCATTTCAACAAAGTTCATAAACCTGTCTTCTGATGATATAGACAACAGTATTAATGACGCCCTGGGAACAATAGGAGAGTTTGTAAATGTAGATCGCAGCTACGTGTTTCTTTTAAATCCCAATGCATCGGCAGTGGATAATACTCATGAGTGGTGTGCTCAAAGTATTGAATCTCAAATAGATAATCTCAAAGGAATTCCAGTGGAATTGATACCCTGGTGGATGAAAAAGATTGAGCGCAGAGAACATATTTACATTCCTAACGTAGAAGAAATGCCATCAGAAGCCTCATCTGAACAGAGCATGTTAAAAGCACAGGGTATTCGTTCTGTAGTCGTGTTACCGCTGTTTTACCGAAAAACTCTGTCGGGATTTCTGGGTTTTGATGCCGTCAAAGAGTTTAGAACATGGAGTGAGGAAAACATTGCCCTGCTAAATGTTGCAGGAGAAATATTTATTAATGCCATAGAACGTAAGAAGGCAGATAAACAAATAGCCCATTACACCATGGAGATCGAGCGGAAAAACAAAGAGTTGGAGGCAGCCAAGCTTCAGGCCGAAAAAGCTAATAGATTAAAAAGTGAATTTTTGGCAAATATGAGCCATGAAATTCGCACTCCTCTAAATGTGATTACCGGGGTGACAGATCTTGTTATGGATATGGAGGTAAAGTCAGAACAGCGGGAGTATATAGAAATGATAAATGATTCTGCCGGTTCTCTGCTTAATATCATTAATGACATTCTTGATTTTTCCAAAATAGAGGCTGGGAAGCTGGAGATAAATGAAATGCTTTTTAATGTTAATGAAACAGTGGAAAGGGCTATATCAAGTTTAGCCATGCGTGCTCATCAAAAAGGGCTGGAACTTCTATTATATATAAAAAAGGATGTGCCGGCCATTTTAATGGGTGATCCATCTCGCTTGCAACAGGTGTTGGTTAATCTTATAAGTAATGCTATCAAATTTACAGAAACAGGAGAAATAATGGTAACTGTGGAAAAAGTAGATGGCAGTATCGGAAAAGCGAAGTTAGAGTTTGCTGTGCACGATACTGGTATAGGCATCCCAAAAGATGAACAAGAATCTATATTTCAAAGTTTTAGTCAAGTAGATGGTTCTATGAGCAGAAAATTCGGCGGCACAGGTCTGGGACTTGCTATCTCAAAAAGACTGGTAGAAATGATGGGGGGGGCAATCCGAGTAAAAAGCAAAGAAGGTGTCGGGAGTACATTTGCCTTCAGTATAGTTTTCAAAGTGTCCTCTCAAGAGACTCTCGAAGAGGTTGAACCTGTTGAATTTGAACTTACATCCCTTCAAGTTTTAATCATTGATGATAATAAAGCTAATCGCATGATATTGCAAGAGATACTTAACAAATGGAAAATTAAAAACACGGCAGTTGCTAGCGGCAAAGAAGGTTTAGATAAGCTTAAAGAATTTTATGAAGGTCCCATGCCATTTAATCTAGTGTTACTAGATGCCCAGATGCCTGAAATGGATGGTTTTACAGTTGCTGATATAATCAGGAAAGAAATTTCCTTCGAAAATATTATTATCATGATGCTTTCTTCGATAGATATACGTTTTGATAAAATGGACAAAAATAAACTGAAGATAGATGCCTTTTTAGTAAAACCTGTTAAACAGTCTGAACTCTATAACGCTTTAATAGAAGTTGCTGGTAAGCAGTATCAAGCTCCAAATATAACTTATATAGAATCTGAGGAAGATATAACTGAGAATGAAATAACTCCTCAGATTGACTCTGGTGATATAATTAAGATTCTTCTGGTAGAAGATAATATAATGAATCAGAAATTAGCCACGACTATTTTGAGCAGGAAAGGTTGGAAGGTTGGTGTGGCAAACAATGGAATGGAAGCTTTGGAATGCTTGGGAAATAATCCTTATGATCTTATATTGATGGATGTTCAGATGCCTGAGATGGACGGTTTCCAAGCAACAGCACGCATCAGGCAAAAAGAGCAGGAAACAGGGAAGCACATTCCAATTATTGCCATGACAGCTCATGCTATGAAAGGTGATATGGAAAGATGTTTGCAGGCGGGTATGGATGATTATATTTCTAAGCCCATTGATGCTAAAAAACTTTATTTAATGGTGGAGGAAGGTATCCAGAAAATCAGGGCAAAGCATTAAGCTTGCACCAGAGAAGAAATTAAGAACTCTTCTCTGGTTGAGTTGGAAGAACAGTTAGATGGTCAAGAACTCCTGATTAAGAAAAAAAATTGACTTGATTACTGGTTAAAATTGTGGGTGAGCATGAAAGCAACAGGTGCGCTTACATAATAATTTATCCTGATCTGGGACATGAACAGCTTATGCGGCGGTAGACTTTAATTCCAGGGCACTGGAATTTTTTAGATTGACATATTTTCCATCGTTCAATTGTAAAAATACACTTGACAGGTTAATAGTTATATGTTACCATTATCCAAATGACCAATTAAGAAATAATAGTCATAGGGGAGATAGAGAATGCCAAAGCATTTTACAAGTAATGAACGAGAAATTATTTATCAGCGATTAATCGAAGCTGGTAAGGAGTATTGGGAGCGCTATGGCATTAAACGGACTAATGTTCAGGATTTAGCCAGGGCTGCCGGCATTTCCAAGGGAACCTTTTATCTCTTTTTTAAGAGCAAAGAGCTTTTTTTCATGGAAGTTTTGCAAAAGAGCCATGATCAAATTAAACAACAATTGATGCAGGTGCTGATGAGCGAGCAGGGAAGTCTAAAAGAACGTTTTGTCAGTGCTGTTATGAAGTTATTTGAGGAGATTAAGCTAAACCCATGGATGGTGAGGCTGATGAGCGGTAACGGCGAATACGCATATTTAATCCGTAAGCTACCCAGGGAAAAGGTGGAGCAGCATATTGTAGGTGATGATGAAGATACAAAGCAGCTGTTGGAGATGCTTTGTATTACCGGCGACATTGATACCAAGACGGTATCGGCAGCGCTCCGTGGACTTTTCTTTATTCTGCTGCACAGGCAGGAAGTCGGAGAAGAGCAGGTGGATGATGCCTTCAGGCTATTAATCGAGGGGTTGTCCATGCGCATATTCAAGAGCAGCGGTGTGATGTCAAGTAGTTAACTGGAAATTATTTAAGAAATTCGCTGCTGTTAAGGGGGTGCTTGCCCAAAAAAGGCATCACTTAACTAAGCCACCCAAATTAACAGTACTAAAATTACATTAACGGTAAATTATGGGTGGATGGAATCGCAGCTAATCTTTATAATATTTCTTGTTGGTTTCCTCCTCTCTGTTGGTAGAGTTGGTTCGTCTTTAGCAGATGAAAGACCAACCGTACCAGTTTACGTGCTGTAAGAGCAAGGGCCCGTTTATGGGCGAACTGTTTCGGCTCTGCCTTTTTCTTGGCATAATACTCTGCAAAAACAGGGTCGTGCACCCGAACACTGTTAGCCGCCTCCATTAAGTAATATCGTAAATAGCGGTTCCCAGAGTGAATTAGCCGTGTTTGGCTGGCCGTAAAGTTTCCCGATTGATTCTCAGTCCAGGCAATGCCCGCATGCTTAGCCAACTGCTTATGGCTGGCAAACTGGTGGATGTCACCAATTTCAGCCAAGATACCAGAAGAAAAGATAGGACCGATACCCGGGACAGAATCTAGAGTTTGAGGAATCGTTTTTAAATGGTCTTCAATAGCCTTTTTTATAGACTTAATCTGTTCCTGAATTGTCCGAATGACCCGAATACTGGAGGCCATAGCTAGGTTAACAGAATCAGCCATAGCCTTAGATAATCGGTAAGAAGAACGAGCTGCTTTCTGTAACTCCTTAGCCACAGATTGAGGATCATCAAATCGATTTTTACCATGCTGGATTAAAAATTCCACCAGCTGGTCCACAGAGATTTCTGCTAAAGCTTCTGTGGATTCAAACTCCTCCATGACGGCCAAAGAAGTTGCCGACAGCTTGTTTTCAAAAACAAGCGTGTAATCGCTGCATTTTAAATACAGGTTGGTCATAAGGAAATTACTTTCTCTTACCAGTGCCTTCATGAGATGGTACCTGGTCCGGGTCAGCCGCTGCAGTGCCATCATCGGTTCACTCCAGGTGAAGGGATGAGGTAAGTGGCCGGACCGAACCTTGGCGGCAATATACCAGGCATCCACCCGGTCATTTTTAGGGGGGGAAAGGAAATGAGACTTTTTATACTCCTTAATTAGGCTCGGGTTAAACATATAGACTTTAACATTAGAGCACCCAAAATCTAAATGCCGATGTAAGTATATGGCGGCGTGAGTCGAGTAGCAGCCGGTATGTTCCAGTCCAAAACGAATTTCATCAAAACTATGCTTATCTACCAGCTGATTAATCCGTTTCTGCAGCTCCATGATACCGGGTCGGTTATTTAGAACAGTAAAGCGGCATAAAGCTCGTTTCTCTTCTTCATCGGTTAAACAGCATACTACATTTTCCTTGCTGCTTACATCAATACCGACAAACAAAGGGATAGTCATCGTCGTTTTCACCTCCTTAGAAAAAGGATGTGATGTCTACAGTCCTGGGATGTCCCTGGGAAACCCATGAACGACAGCCTTGCGAGCTATTGGAATACACCGGTTCCCCTCGGTGCACTGGTCTCCCTCTGCTGGCAGGAGAGAGGGGCAACCGGGAAACAGTCAGCGTGTTGGTCTATAACATGGGGCCAGGGGAACACTCTTAAAAAGGAAGACACCCGATAACGGGGCAACGGGAGAAAATTGAACATTCCCTTGGTAGACACCTATGGCTATATTTTCCCAAAGACATCCCAGAACTGTAAACCCTTTTTTCAATTAATTTGACATGATACGCGGAAACGTATTGTTTGATAGGCTTGTGAATATGCCGCAGTTGTGGATTCTGATGGATAACTCTTCGAGTTACCCACAGACCCCACGAACTGCTTGGACAACGCTTCGCGTTGACCACATATTCACAACCCCTGCTGCTAATTTTTTTAATCTTTTTTTAAAAAGATCATAAGTAAGTTAGATAACAAGATTTGATTCTGTATAAAGTTTTCAAAGAACAAATGAGCACCATCCGAACTGGAAATTTACGTCCAAATCGTCTGCTGCTCATAGTATACAAGGAGGAAACAATATGATTACCGTACGGCAGTTGGCTTTTTCCTATGATCAGCGCAAGGATTTTATAAAAGGGATGTCATTTGATGTGAATAAAGGCGAGATTTTTGGCTTTCTTGGCCCTTCTGGCGCCGGCAAAAGCACATTACAAAAAATTCTCAGTGGTATACTTAGAAACTATCGAGGTAGGGTGAAAGTATTAAATACAGAAGTAAAAAACCGCAAAAACAGTTTTTACGAGAATATTGGAGTTGATTTTGAATTCCCCAATTTATACGGCAAATTCACAGCCCTGGAAAATCTGCTTTTCTTTTCATCACTTTACAACAAAAAATCTCAGGACCCTATGCCTTATTTAGAGCGAGTTGGCCTATCAGCCGATGCGAACAAAAAAGTTTCCAGCTTCTCCAAGGGAATGAAAATGCGTTTGGCTTTTGTAAGGGCTATTCTGCACAATCCTTTACTATTATTTCTTGATGAACCCACCAGCGGTCTGGATCCCGTTTACAACCGGATTTTGAAAGATATGATCCTGGAACAGAAAAGAGAAGGTAAAACAATTATTCTTACAACCCATAACATGCACGACGCGGAGGAGCTTTGTGACCGGGTAGCATTTATTGTAGACGGGGAAATTAAAGCATTAGACAGCCCTCATGCACTGAGAAGCAAAAAAAGCGGAGTGGAGGTAAGTTACACCTATGTAGAAGAGGGTCGGGAAAAAACCGGAGCGGCTATGCTCACATCCCTCTATCAGGACCCTGTTTTTATGAACAATCTGCAGGGCAGCAGCCTGACCGGCATACATTCTAAGGAACCGACACTGGATGATGTATTTATTGAATTAACAGGCAGGTGTCTCAAATGAGGTTTGCCCGCATGTTTATATGTGATATTCGCTACCAGTATAAATACGGTTTTTATTTTCTCTATGCAGTAATAGCGGCAGCATACATCGGAATTCTTTTCATACTGCCTGAAGAATGGCTGCGCCCAGCCGCTGCTCTGATTATTTTGTCTGACCCTGCTGCCCTTGGTTTTTTCTTCATTGGGGGGATAGTATTATTGGAAAAGGGAGAGGGGCTTCACAGCTATTTTTCCATTCTGCCGGCTGCAGCTGGAGAGTATGTTATGGCCAAGGCGTTATCGCTATCGCTGATTTCTACACTGGTAGGAACTGTTATTGCCGCGGCATCCCTTGGAAGCCAGGTTAATTACCTTATATTGGTTGTGGGATTACTTACAGGTTCTGCAGTATTTACTATGTTTGGTTTAATGGTGGGTACTATGGCCCGATCCGTTAATCATTATTTTGTTATCGGCCTTATAGTAGGAACTATAATAATGCTGCCTGCCATCCTTACACTGTCTGACATTACACATCCTTTTTTTGAAATATTTCCAGCGGCACTGCTTCTGCGTCTTCTTTATGGTGCAGTGGGTCTTGGTTTGCCCTATAATGTGAACTTTGCTGTGATAGGCTTGATTATATGGGTGCTCCTTATATATAGGCTGGCAGCAAGGCGGTTTTCACTCTATTTGATGGAGGCAGGAGGGTAAAGTCTATGATTACTGTTTGGAAAATTTTTTCCATAGGTTTTCGTCAGATTCTGCGGGACGGGATGCTGTTCATACTGCTGCCGGCACCATTTTTATTAGGAGCAGCCCTGCGTTTTATCATTCCCTATGCAGATGGAATACTCAGTCAGCAGCTAAACCTTTCTCTTTTCCCCTGGTATCCCATTAGTGACGCATTTCTATTAACAATGACTCCGGTTATGATTGCCATGGTATGTGCATTTATTGTGCTGGATGAACGGGATGAATCGATCGGTGTTTATTACAGTATCACCCCTTCAGCCGGATGGAATTACCTGATTGCCCGCATAGGGCTGCCAATGGTTTGGGCTTTTGCATCGTCTGTTATAGTTGTTTTGCTGTTTGGCCTGGCAGTGGATAATATTCCAGTCATATTAACTGTTAGCGTTATTTCAACTCTGCAGGGAATCATTTTCTTTATGCTGCTGGTCACCCTGGCCGGGAATAAAGTTGAGGGCCTGGCCCTGTCCAAAATAACCAACATTTTATCCCTGGGTCTGTTCGTTCCCTGGTTTTTGGAAGCTCCGTATAGATATCTGTTTGGTTTTTTACCCAGCTTTTGGATAGGGCAAATGATTCACTTTGCCAGTCAGTTTGGCCAATCTATTCCCCTATCCTACATTGCCATGGGTGTTTTAAGTTGGCTGATTTGGACAATATTTTTATCCCGATGGTTTTTGCAGCGGACCTGATATGTTAATGTCAGGCTCATTTAAATTATCACAATATATATGAATTGCGTCTCTAAGTAACATAGAAAACCCTGGTTTAATTTTGCCAGTATGATTTAGGTGCCGTTATAATTTTTAGGGGAGGGGGGTGAGACATATGTGGCGAGACTTTCGACTAAAATGGAAAGAAAGGTGGCTTTCCCTTCACATACTAACCACCGCATGTGGTAATCAGACTGGTTTTCTTCCTCCACGCTTCATCTTCTTCACAATTTTTACTACAACCCATCCTATGATCCCTACAAATAAAATTACCAGCATAGGAAATAAGACCGAAATTACTGCCATTACAGTGGAAATAACTGTTTCCAGAAAAGAAACTGCCGGATTGGCGCTTCCTCCAGTCATTGTTGTAGAACCGGTATGAACCACATTACTGGCAACCTTTCCGGCCAGTGAAAACCCCCCACCGGCAATAAATGCCAGCATCCAGGTAAGAAGGGGGCTTGAAGTATTTAAAGATATTTCTTATTTTTTGTTATATAATTATTCTGTTCATTATCAAATTTCACCTTTAAATTTGGAAGAATAACTAACCCCATAGACTGTGTTTTATTTAACAACATTTTATTTTAGGGTTTAGCCTTTTCCAGGAAGGGCCCACTTAATACCGAAGTTTTTGAGATGCTGATAATTGCTTAAAAATAAGAAAGGGATGAGGATGAGGATGAGGAGTTTGTGGTATGAAAAGCCTGCCCGGGAATACAAAATTAATCTGGTTGACTTGAAAGAGAAAATAAAATGAAAAGGCAAAGCATAAGAAAGACCCTTATACTTATTTCATTTTTACTGTTTCCCATCACAATTTATTACCTTTCCCCTTATTTAATTATCCTGGGAGCTCTAGAAGGAATCGCCGCAGGAAGTTTCGTATTTTTCGCATTATTATTTGTTTTTTCCTTATTTCTTGGCAGGGCTTACTGCGGATGGCTGTGCCCTGGCGGAGGTCTTCAGGAATGCTGTCAGATAGTTTCCACACGAAAAGCAAAGGGAGGAAAGTTTGACCGGATATAATATTTTATATGGGTCCCCTGGTTTACAGGTATTATTATTTCAATCATAGCTGCCGGAGGACTACAAAGGATTGATATATTTTACCATACCTGGCATGGAATATCCGTTACCCAACCCGGGGACTATATTATTTATTTCGGTGTGGTCATCTTGATCGTAGCGCTGGCACTTACCGCTGGGAAACGCTCTTTCTGCCATTATAGCTGTTGGATAGCACCTTTTATGGTGATAGGATCAAAAATTAAAGACCTGGTCAAAATCCCATCACTTCACCTTGAATCCCAAAGGGAAAAGTGTATCCAGTGCAAAAAGTGTGACAAAGTTTGTCAGATGAGCTTAGCTGTACAGGGTATGGTGGAAAGTGGCTCAATGTCAAATATGGAATGTATACTCTGCGGACAATGTGTAGATTCCTGCCCCAAAGGGGTCATTCACTACAGCTTTGGACTACCCAAAAAAGAAGCTGTCATTAGAATTTCCTCTACTGGAAATAAATTTCCCACTAATTCACCTCCAGGTAACAATTCTAAAAAAGATTATATTAACGATCACTCCAAATAGCTAAATGATTCTAGGAAAGCCAGATATTCTTCCATGAATATAAGTGGTGAAAAAGGTGCACAGTCTAAGAAATTTTGTCTTTAAGTATGATTTAAAAAATTAATTATTGGAATAAAAGGAAGAACAACATGATAAATACCCAGAAAGTTAGAGGTCTAATTGAATTAATACGGCCAGAACTACCATTTGCTGCGGGAGTTAGTGTAATCATAGGGGAAGTAATTGCCCTTGGCAGTTTTCCTTCGTTTTTTGACTTAATCGTAGGTTTTCTATGGGGCTTTTTTTTATCGAGCCCGGCAATGATTTTAAATGATTATTTTGATATTGAAGTTGACAGGATCAATGCACCCCACAGACCATTACCCTCCGGATTAATTTCACCTGCTGAGATTATTTACTTAACTGTCGTTACTACATTGATAGGCTTGGCAGTCTCTTTTTTTATCGGACTGTCGGCTGTATTCTTATACATTGTTTTCTGGTTGGTTGGTTTCCTGTACAATTGGAAGTTTAAAGAATTGGGCATAGCGGGGAATTTAATGGTCAGTTCTTCGGTAGCCGTTACAATAATCCTTGGCAGTTTAGTTGTTGGACAGCCATGGAATAAAGTTGTATGGAGCATTAGCCTCATGTTATTTTTCTTTAATCTTGGAGAGGAAATCGCCGCAGATGCAATGGATATGGAGGGAGATAAGAAAAGAAATGTTAAATCCATAGCCATACTTATTGGGAAAAAAAACACCCTTCGCCTTTCTGCTTTATTATTTATACTTGTGATAATTCTTAGTTTTCTCCCAGTCTTTTGGAATTTACTAGGAACCAGTTACTTGATAATAATTTCTATCATGGATCTGATGATACTATACTTTGGAATCAAGTTGTTAAAAAGTCAAACCACCAAAGAAGGCCGGGTTTATATTCGCAAATTATACCTCAGTGCGCTGATTGGAATGCTTGCCATAATCATTAGCAAGCTAATTGTATGGTGACGGTATGGTTCCGTATTAAATTGAGAAATTCTTAGAAAATGGGAACTCAAAAGGGTAAAGACCATTGCATTCTACCGGAAATATTGTTTTTTGCAAGTGAAAATTCCTCACTTTTGCAAAAATTTTCCCCCAGGCACCGGTGGGGAATTTTTATGTTAACTTTTGGGCCATTTTCTTTGAAATAACATAAAATCATAAAACCAAAACACCATTTATGTTAAAATATACCTGTTTTAAAGTGCCATGCTGTACAAAAGCTACCTACTGAAAAGAAGGAAAGCTTCTCCAGACATTACAGCATGACACCATTGGCCTGGATTATTATTGCGGCAAGATCCCGCACCCCTTGTATCTAAAAAAATAGCACTTCATTTTCACTGACTCGGCTTAAAGCTAGGTTAATGAAGACTCTCTCATCCGATTGCTCGGCCCTGGGAACAGCAGCAGGTGGCAATGATGCAACACCCTATCCAATATGGCTCCTGTCATCTGTTCATCATAAAACACATTAACCCATCTGGAGAATTCAATATTTGTGTTTATGATTAAGGACTTTTTTTCATAGCACTCGGATACTACTTCAAACAGCAGTTGGGCACCTATCCGGTCCAGGGGAACGTATCCCCACTCATCACAGACTATAATATCTGCTTTTAGTATTTGCTTCATAAACTTTGACAAGGTACCGTTTTTCTTTGATTCTGAAAGCTTATTCACCAACGCTGCTGTCCTAAAGAACTTAGTTTTTATGCCTTTTTTACAGGCCTCTACTCCTAAGGCGATTGATAAAAAGGTTTTTCCGGTACCAACATTGCCATACATAACAATATTGGTGTTTGTATCAATAAACTCGCAGTTCTTAAGATATTCAGGTGTTACGGCTTTTGGCAAGGTAACTTCATCAAATTTGAAGCCTTCAAATGTCTTGATTGTGTAAAATCCAGCACTTTTGAGGAGTTTATCTTTCCTAGCCGCATCACGATGTTCCAGTTCCGATTTAAGTAATTTTAACAGGTATTCCTGATGGCTCTGGGCTTCTATTTTCTCAGACATTTCCACAATGTTTCGGCTTAATCTCAACTCTTTGCAGCAGGTGGCAATTTCACTGGTCAGCATTTTGTTCACCTGCCTCATTGAGTTTTGCGTCATAGTCAGCCAGATTGGGAGCATACAGTTTGAACTCTGGTATATTTTTTGCTACCCTGATGGGGGCAAGTTCAATCACGTTTCCGTGTAAACGATTATGGAGGCTTACCAGACTGTCGGTATCTGTTACATCGTATTGCAGGGCGCTAGCAACTGTTTCTACAGCACAAGTAAACCCGCTTTTTTCTGTCAGTGTGGCAATTATCTGTAGGATTTTGCCTTTATCGCTTTTACTGCATTTTTCCAGATAATCATTAATGGATTCGGGCAACATTTGGTAGATGCCAGTATATTTCAATGCTCCAGGACAACGGGACAGCTGAGTCAGGTAAGGAAGCCACTTCATGCTCTGTTGCTTGTAGTTTCCGTAAAACCGATCATGCCGGACGATTTCCCGATGGCTTTCATCCAAGGGAATTACTTTATTGGCCGTAATTTTAATTAAGACCCGGCTGTTTGCATATTTGGGGGACACGGAATATTCATAAAGGCCGTTGTTAAGATAAAATCTGCCATATCCGTTGGTTTTAACGGTTATGTATTTGCTGACATCTAGAGGTACTGCCGGCAATTCCAAAAGTGCTTGCCTATCTTCAGAATGCAGCATTTCTATAGTGCCGTCTTTTCGATAATGCTCCCGTTGGGCATCGATTTCACATTTTTGCAGCAGCTCTTTGTTAAACTCAGCTAGGCTTTTAAACTGTGGAATTGGCACTAACATATTTCTTCGGTGGTAGCCGACTTTACCCTCAACATTGCCTTTTTCGTGCCCAGAGTCTGCATTACAAAAGGCTGCTTCAAATCGGTAGTGTTCCATAAATCTTATAAAACCGTCAGTCAAGTTGCGCTCTCCGTTTTTCAGAATCTTGGTGACCATGGTGCTTGCATTATCAAACCAAATTCTTTGAGGAACGCCACCGACGTGTTCGAAGATGAGCATTAGTCCTTCAAAAAGGCATTCCTGGTTCTCTCCCTTAAACAATTGGCAGTAACCTTGGTTGCTGTAAGGGAAGGAAAGGTTTAGGTATTTGCCGCTGTGAATCTGGCTGTTTTCATAAAAATCAGCGTCTCCAAAATCACCTTGTGCTTCTCCCGGGATATGCTCCAGTGGAAGGTGTCCGGATTGTTTACATTTGCCGAATATCTCTTTTTTCTTCTGAGATACATAACCGGCTACAGATCTGTAAGAGCAGTCAAATTCTTCTTTGTACTTTTCATTCAGTCTGTTAAAGACTCTCTGGGCTGTATGCCGTTGTTTGACTTTGGCTTTTTTGTCGTCTAAAAGCCATGTGTCTATATCTTCTTTGTAAGGGTCAAGTTTTGGAAACTGCGATGTTGACTTGATAGTAGGCTCCTCTTCATTCCAGTCTTCTTTTTCAAGATAAATGTTTATTGTCTTTCGATCATGCCCTGTTTCCCGTTTTATTTCGCTAACATTCTTACCTTCCTCGAAAAATAGTTTTCTGATATACTTTACTTGGGTCATTGTAAGCATCCTCCATTCCTCTTCGTAATCTAGTTCCAATTACAAGGATATTATTTTTGGGTGGTGCCTTCAATGGCCTTTTGCAAAATTGGGGAATTTACTGTTGCAAAAGTGAGGAATTCCTTTTGCAACTTTGTCCAATTCTATTATGCAATAAATAGGAAATATGAAAGAGTGGATATGAAGACGGTGACAGATAATCCCGATGGAGATGGGTTAATTAAACTTAAGAAAAAAAATGGCCAGAGCATCAGAAGAATGCAAAAGCCTTTTTTTTTAAAAATCCTGTTCGGTGTTCAATTGACCTGGACAGGATTTTTAGATTTTTCATTGGTTAGCTCCTTATTGCTTTTACTTGATTGCAGATGTGTTTGGTTATATAATTAAAGCGGAGGTGGTAACATGGAAAAATTACTAACAGCTCAAGAATTAGCAGAAATATTAAATTTATCGGTGGATACTATCTGGAGGTATACTCGACAAAAAAAAATACCTGTAGTAGAGCTGGGCGAAAAACAATACCGGTATGAAATAAAAGCAGTATTAAGCACTCTGGAAACACGAAATCTATCTGTTAAAGAAGAAGAATATTCAAAATACTCAAAAAAGAATAAGTATACTTACGATGATTACCTGAAGATTCCTGAAGAACCGGGCTATCGATTTGAAATCCTAGAAGGATTTCTGGTAAAAGAACCATCTCCCTCCGTTCAGCACCAACGAATATCTCGGGAATTAGGACGTCAGTTATTAACTTTTTTTGATAACTTTGATCCTGAGGGCGAGCTTTTTTTTGCACCTTTGGATGTTACTCTATCAACCAGTATTGTTCTTCAGCCAGATATAATGTTTGTGTCTGGGACTCGAAAACAAATCATTCTCAAGGATCGAATTGACGGTATTTGTAATTTAATCATTGAAATCATGTCACCAACAAATCGTCGAAAAGATCGCCTGCATAAGATGGATATCTATCGAAAGGCAGGGATTCCTCACTACTGGATTATAGATCCTGAGGAAAACACATTAGAAGTTTTTATGCTTAAAGATGGAAGTTATTCTCTGATAAATGCATTTAGCCCAGGCGATAATTTTAACCATCCTGAATTTTCCGGTTTGAATTTAAATCTGGATAAGGTATTTCAACGTCCTGAATAACTGGTGAACCTCTCTCGAGGGTACCATTTGCTGTGGGGGTTAGTGTAATCATAAGGGAAGTAATTGCCCTGGGCAGTTTTTCTTCTTTTTTTACAGGATGGAAAGCTGGTTAACGTTAAAAGCAAACAGGTCCTCATTTGATACAGCATATATTCCTGTTACCTTTTCTAGCGTTAACCATATACTGATAGTATATATAATGATTAATTGAAAGAAATCTGGTTAAATCATAGATAGATTCTAGACCTAATAGACCTAATAATAAGATTAGAAGAATTTCTTCCAGTTATATTTTTTTGAAAGGGTGATCATATGCCTACGGTTACTGCGAGCAAACTATGTAAAGTTATGAACGGAAAATGGATCAAAGGAAAAAGAAAAACAAAAATTTATGGCATAATCAACAGATATACTAAGGTAAAACCGGGTTTTTTGTAATTTGATGTTAAAGAGGCATTTCAGGGCAAGACCCCTTTTGGGGATTTTTGGAAGGAGTTGCCCCTTCCTGAAATCCCCAAGCAACAACTGATAAGGATTTTCTGCTGTTCCTACAACCTCATTTCGTCCTCCTCCCGCTGTTTTTTTTGTTTAAGCCAGCGGGAGGCAAAAAGGTAAGTTAAAGCGATAAGAATCGCACCGCCGGCAAAGGCAGCCCCTGGGAAACGGGAGGCAGTAGTTTCTGCATCGGCATCCGCAAGAGCTGCTGTATCCAGTTTCTTTTCAATGGTGGTGGAAAGAGGGATCTCTTTTTCATAAAGTTCGCCGTATTCATCTTCATAAGACAGAAACAGCGTTCCCGCGGCCCTGCCCGGCGTTTCCGAATCGACCCGAAAGTTAGTGGTCCCGGTTTGGGATTCCCCGGGGGGAATTGTGCCCACCAGGAGGCTGCCCCCGGTGCTGAGCCCCGGCACTTCAAATTTCAGCAGCGCGTTGTAAATTGTGCTCTTCCCCAGGTTCATCAACGTCATGGTGAAAGGAGCAGTATCTCCCTGTGTTACCCGGGGTGGTAGGGAAGGCTCTTCATATTCCAGGCGTACAGGCTGGCGCACCGGCAGGATGATGCGGTCGGAAGCGCTTATTGCACCTCCCTGGCTGTCCTCATATTCCATCATAATAGTGGCGGTGTGGGGTTTAGACTGTGCCACTGCCACTGCGGCAACTGAAAAGCTCCAGGTATAGCTGCCTCCTTTGGCAATCTGCCTCTGATATTCTGCCCCGGTACCCCCGGGCAAAATCTCACCGCTGTCTTCTACAAAGGAAAGCTTAATATTTTTTACATCCTGCAGGCTGCTGGTGTTTCGTATGGTCACGGCAACCTGTGAACTTTCCCCCGCTTCCAAATAACTGCGGTCCAGGACATAGCTTTCCACCATCAGCCTGGGTTGAGAGGAGGAGGGTGAGGGCTCAAGTTCTGAGGTCATGGGGTCGATGCCGTCGCTGATGTGAACATACAGTATAAACTCCTGGGAAAAAGCTTCTCCGTCATCAGACTTTCCGCTGACCGTAAAGGTGATAGGGTAATTTCCGTTGACCCGTTCCGCCGCCAGGGCAAAGGAGAATTGGATTAAATAGCACTCTACTGTCTGGCTGTCAAAGGTATAGTTTTTTTTGCTGAACTGTTTCTCATAGTTCTTATAAACGAAGGGAGAAACTGCCGGGTCCCCCAGGTTGACGCCGGCCGTAATTGGGGCCGTTACCGATTCAGACAGCAGGGGGAGGGCCACAGCGGCTGTACCGCCGGATACGGAAGGCAAATAGCCCTCTGCATAGCTGTTTTTCATCCCTTCGTAAGCATGCCCGGTATCGATGGACAGCGCCGGGCCAAAACCAAATACATCAGTCTGATTTATCTCTGCCGCTGACACAGCTTCATCATCACGCCCCAAAGCCGCAGTAACGGTGCAAAAAAACCATGGTTATTAAGATGAGGCAAACCGTCCTTTTCATTTCATCCCTCCGTTCATACCGCTGCTCTCAAAGCTCACGGATGTTTTCCACGATGCTGTCCCTGAAGATACCGTTCACCTTGGAGCGCAGGTTTAGATAACATATCCCAAAGAGCACTGCCACGAACAGGAGCGGTTGCCAGGAAGGAATAGCTCCACTGAGATCCATCCGTTCGACGGTCAGCAGCCAGCCGCACAGTGCCAGCTGTACTGCCATACCGATGGCTGTGCCCCAGGAAAACATGGATATAAGCTGCCACAGGTACGAGCGTACTATCTCCCGCTGAGAGGCTCCCACTGCCCGAATGGTGCCAATTTCCCGCCGACTGGCCCGTATGCGGGCAGACAGAGCGTTGTTTATCATGCTGACACATATGGCGAAGAACAGCAGCAGCACCGCGCCGGCTGCCATGATCAGTCCGTAAACCATTTCTCTGTTTTCTCTGGCCATGGACACGTATGATCTCAGATCCACGCCGGAGGTCCGTGCCGCAATCTGCCTCAGGTTTGCCTCCAGGTATTCCTCCATGGCTGCATCGGGACTCTCGGATAGGGTGATGGCAAGGGAATCATAAGGAACATCAAACCCCAGCGCAATAAGCCCCTCTGTGGTGGTGAGGATACTGCCCACTTCGTGAATATAGGTATTAAAGTAACTCTGCAGATACCTTTCCCCGGCACGGGGTTCCAAAATAGCACCGATGGTGACCGTTCTGTCGATTCTCACCACGTTCTCCGGCAGCTTACGGCTGCCATCTTCGTTAAACTGCTCCGGCCCTTCAGGATGTGCCGGGTCATCATTGAACAGCAGGCTTAAGGTAATGGTATCCCCTGCACGAAACATGTCATTTTGATATACAAAACTGTAATTGATGGCATCGTCAATAACGTAATCGTAGCGATAAAGATAGGTATCGCTGCCGTAGGTTTTCCTCATAGAGGCCGTACTCCGCCGGGGCAATGATGAGGACCTCTTCCCCGAAGGAGAGCCTGTCAATATTGATTCTACCCGCAGAAACGAAGGGAGAAAGCTTTTCAAGAACCTCTGCATCTACCCCGCAGCAGTCCACGGTGAGATAATCTTGTGCATACCCGTATTTTGCCTTACTTTCCAAGTAGTCCAGGTGCTGCTGATCCTGTCGCTGTTGAGCCTCCCACTGACTGGCTTCTGGAATATGAATTATGGTATTTGCCTGTAATTCCGGGGAGAGATAGGTGAAGCCGTAGTGGTTGCTTTTGGTAATATAAGGTGTGATGTTGTCCGTGAGAATCTTCAGGCGCAAAAATTTTTCACCTGTAACCGTTTTAACCATAGAAAGTGCAGCGGCATCATTTTTATCCTGCTGGGTAATGCCCGGCTGGTTGATTGAGTATTCTATCAGCCAGTCCCCGTGCCGGGAGGTTTTCAACAGTTGGTAGTCGGCTCCATAGTCCCATACGGCCTCCTTTAACACGGGAGCTGCCACCAATACCACCAGCGACATCAACACGATGCTCACTGCCAGCATGGCAGTAATGCTGATCTGCTTGTTTTTATAGAGCGTCAGGCTGCGGTGGGCGATGAGACGGGGAACATCAAAAAAATGCCTGCTCTCTACTCTGCATTTCCTTATCTTACGGGACAGTTCCACCTCCCGTATTGCCTGCATGGGGGGGATTCTGGCCGCCTTTCTCAAGGGGATCCAGGCGGCGGGGATGACGCACAGGACTCCGGCCGCTGCCGCTGCGGCGATGAGCAGCGGGTCAGGGCGAAAGGTGTAATAGTCACCCATGGCTGCGGTGATGCCCCATACCGTCAGGCAGGAGAGTACCAATGCCAGGGGGATGGAAAAAACAGAAAGCAGAAGTGTTTCCCGGCCGAAGATATGGCGAATCTGATTTTTGGTGGCGCCCACTGCCCGGAGCAGGCCGATCTGCCGTTTCCGTGATTCCAGGCTGGCGGAGAATGCGTTGACAATGCCCAGACAGGCTGCCAGCACCAGCACTAAGGCTATGACCATGAAGAATACAGAGGTGGTTACGATAGAATTGCTGGCTTCATCGTAGTACCGGTTGGAGAACTGGTAGCTGGTGCTGGCGATGTTAGCCAGGCCGTAATCATTCGTTAATTTATATTCTTCACAGAAAAGTTTCAACTGTTCATATGAGGTGCCGATGTCCCGGCTGGCATAGCGTCCATAGCAGTTTATAACTGCCCTGCCTCCCGGGGGAATCTGCTCCTCTGCCGAGAGAACCCCTGCGGGAAAATCATTGTACACGGGAAAATTAGGGACCCATTGTTTCAAATTAACCTGTTTGTCGTTAAGTATTCCCACCAGAGTATAACTATTTTGCACCGGTGAATCCATAAAGCCGCTGCCGTCGGGGACCATCAGGGTAAGCTTTAGGGTGTCGCCCACCCCTGAATCTGTCCTGAGCCGTGCCAGGGCGCTCTGTTCCAGGGCGATTTCCCCGGCTTTTTCGGGCAGCCTGCCCTCCAGAGGATCATTGTGAGCCAGGTTAAGGGCGGTATCATCGAAAACCGCAATGGAAAAGCCATTAGCCTGGTTCTGCCCGTCGGGGAGGACGTAGCCCAGGATTTCTGCAGTTCCGTACCGAGAAAAAACGCCGCTTACCAGCAGTTCCTCCAGCGGGGCATCCTGGCAGTTTAATAAGATGGCATCCTGTTCCCCCATACGGTGGTAGTGCCTTTCCCTCAGGGAGGTGGACATGGCGGAGGCAAAAAGCAGCGCTGTGGCGGTAAAAAAAACCGCCAACACTATAGCTGTAATCAAAAGTACATACTGCCTGCGCCTGCCCCGAATGTTGCCCATTGCGATGGAGTTGATTGAAAGATTTGTCTGCACCCCTCACACCTCCTGCCGGGAGCTGTCCTGGGCGATGCTTCCATCCTCCAGGGTAATAATACGCTCCGCCTGTTCAGCAATGTTCAGGTCGTGGGTGACCAGGATGAGGGTAACACCCATCTCTTTGCCCACATATTTTAGCAGAGAGAGTACCTCTTTACCGGTCTTCCCGTCCAGATTACCTGTCGGTTCGTCGGCAAACAGAATAGCAGGTTTGTTAGCCAGAGCCCGGGCGATGGCAATGCGCTGCTGCTGGCCGCCGGAAAGGGCACCGGGCAGATGATGAAGCCGGTCTTGAATCCCCAGCAGTTCCACCAGCATGGAAATATACTTTTCTTCCGGCTTTTTCTTGTCCAGCAGCACAGGCAGCAGTATATTCTCATAGGCTGTCAGCTCCTGAACAAGATTATACGCCTGAAAAACGAACCCAAACCGGCGCCGGCGCAGGATGGAAAGCTGGTTGTCATTATAAGCGAAAAGATTTTTGGACTGATAAAGAACATCGCCTGAGGTAGGATACTCCAGTCCGCCCAGAATATGAAGAAGCGTTGATTTCCCTGAGCCGCTGGGCCCTTTTACTGCACAAATCTCTCCCTGTTCAAAGCCAACAGTAATGCTGCGCAGGGCATGAACGGTGCTTTCACCGCTGGCATAGGTTTTATTCAAGCTGCTGCATTGTAAAATTTTCATGATTGTTATACCCCCTTATGCCTTAATCCTATCAGCCATACCTTTCATTTCCGTGACGCCGGCCTTACAATTCCGTAAGATTAACCTATAGCCAATACTCCTTCCAATATGGGAAAACACAGTATGACCTTTAGACCTTGCTTCGTATTTTCAGCATAGATAGTCCCGTGGTGCTTTTCTACAATAGCCCTGGTGATGGCAAGCCCGATACCAACGCCTTCATTTGACGGGGCCCGGGAAGAGCGGTAAAAGCGCTGAAATATTTTCAGCAGTTCATCTTCCGGTATCCCGCCGCCGTTGTCTTCAACAGTTACGTTAACAGAGGTATCTGTGGTTTCAAGGGAGACCTGAATCCTGCCCTCCGGTTCGGTATGTTCACAGGAATTTTTCAAAATATTCTTCAGCGCCTCCCCCATCCAGTACTCATCACAGCGCATGGCAGCGCTGCCTGTAACCCGGTATGTTTTTTCGGGATACAGTATCTGCAGCTCTTCCCAAACCTGTTGGGACAGCTGGAATAAATCCTGTTGGGAATACTGCATTTCGTAAGTGTCTGCCCGGAGTTTTTCCAGCCTCAGCAGAGAGTAGATCAGATGCTCCATGCGTTCTATCAGCACCAGCTGTTTCGGAAGGTGCTGGCTGCGATTGTTATTGTTATCCATCTCACAGTAGAGTTTCAATGCCGTAAGGGGTGTTTTCAGCTGATGGGAAACGTCGGTGATGAAGTCGGCATTTTTTTGACATGACTTCTGAGTGTTGTGATGTTCCAAAAGCAGCCTGTTTTCCAGCTCAACGACTGAGTTTTCCAAAAGGGCAAACATATCGTCGTCCACACTAAATATTGGGGTTTCAATCCTGCCCTGGAGGAAACCCATAATTTGCTCATGCATATTATAAATTTTTTTCTCCTGCTGCCTGCCCATGCAGATACACAGTACCGATGCCGCAGCACCTGCCACCAGCACCCCTAAACCAATCCACCGGGTTGCTCCCGTACCAAAGCAAAATAAATAAGCGCCCAAGGCCGCTGCAGTTCCTGAGAGTATAGCGATGAGCCTCATTGTTTGTCCTCCCATCGATAACCGATTCCCCGTACTGTTTGAATATGGGTGCCGCCAATTTTTTCCCGCAGGCGGCTGATGTGTACAGAAAGGGTGTTATCATCTATAAACAGACCTCCATCATCCCAGATGGTCTGCAGCAGGATCCGCCGGGTCAACACTTTTCCAGCGTTGCGAATCAAAGCGGATAAAAGCTGAAATTCGGTGGGCGTTAAAAACAATGGTTCATCTTTGTAATAGACGCTCATTTTTTGCAGGTCTACCCGCAGACCATCCTTATTGTAGACAAGAAAGTTATTCCTCCTAAGCAGTGCTCGTACACGGGAAAGAAGTTCTAAAAGGCGAAAGGGCTTTGTCACATAATCGTCACCGCCGGCATCTAATCCCCGTACTATTTGGATTTCGTCATCTCTTGCGGTTAAAAAGAGAATAGGAGTGTCTTTCCCGGTGCTGCGCCAGGCGGTGCAGAGATCCAGGCCACTGCCGTCCGGAAGCATGATATCCAATATAATTAAACTGTAGGTGTTTTCTTCTACCAGGCGCAGCGCTTCTGTGCAAGTACCGGCACAATGAAGGGAGTATCCCTCCTGTCGGAGCAGCTGGCACAGGCCGTCCTGTAAAAAAATATCGTCCTCTACAATAAGCAATTTTATATTCATGGCAAAAACCTCTAAGAAGATTTTAGATTCAATATCAGTATACCACAAGGAAATACTCGTGGAATATGTGGTGGAAAGGCTTACGATATTGTAAGAAAACACCATGATTTTTTTATGTCATTAATCCTAAATTCCTAAATTCATATTGACATATACAGTTTATCTATATATACTGATACTATATAGCTAATCTTCATATAGCAGAACTGTATAGATCTATTGAAAGGATGAATATTGATTATGAATCGAGAAAAGTTTTTGCCATTAACAGAAACCACATATTACATCTTGTTGGCTTTATCATCCAAGCCGTTTCACGGTTATGCAATTATGCAAAAAATAGAAGAGTTAAGTAAAGGTACGGTGAGAATTGCTGCAGGTACATTGTATGGCGCATTAGAAAACCTGGTAAAACAAAAGTTAATTATACCGGTGCAAAGTGAAAATAAGCGAAGAAAAACATACAAATTAACAGATATGGGTAAGAGCATTTTATTTTTAGACTGTGAACGTATGGAACACATGGTAGCAATAACTAAGGCAACAAATTTTATTATCTAAAGGAAGAGGAGGCTAAAAATTCGTGATTAAATATAGGTTTTTTATCGACTTTAGCAAAGAAGAGAAGTGGTTAAATAAAATGTCTAAAAGCGGATATGAATTTGTATCAAAAAACAAGCTGGGAGGATATATTTTTCGTGAAGCTGAACCCAATGATACCACAATACGTATGGATTATCGATTATTTAAAAAAGAGATTGATTTTCAAGATTATTGTACATTATTCGAGGATAGTGGTTGGAAGCACATTGCAGGGAAAAAAAGTTCAGGAAATCAATATTTTGCTAAAATAAAAGAGAATGCAGCAAATGATATCTTTTCTGACAATGCTTCTAAAGCCGGCAGGTACAAAAGAATATCTGAGATGTGGTTAACCACATCCATTATATTTATACCAATGATGGTTGCTCTCTTATGCACAGGTGCAATTGATGTTAATGCATTGTTGAACCCTAAATTGCTTTACTTTACCCCAATGCTGTGGGAGAAGACAGGATTAGAGTTTTGGTACGCCTTTTTATTTGAGACACCCTTTGCTTTGGTGAGAGGATTATTATGTATTTTTTTTCCAATTGCTATTTTTCTTTCTCTTTATTTTGCTCTTCGAGCATATTTCTTCCATAAACAATCATTTAGTAATTAAGTATTCTAATTTAAATGTCAAGAAAAAATCAAAAAAATATCTCAATTGAGCAATCCAAATTCTTTGGGTTAAAAACGCACCGTATTCAAGGAACCCTTGATGTTTTAAGAAAGCTAGTCATGGGGCAGTGGGATGAAAAATTTCAGGTAGTTCCCCCCGGTAAGGAAATCAAACTATGGGACTTTTCTTAGGGACTTTTCTGAGGTGACTTGCATGATAAAAGGTAAAAATATATTTAAGAGCACGGCTGAAGCAGCAATTTAATAGAAAGAACCTGTCCTGCTGTAAAGTGAAAAAATACTATCACCCGTATTTTTTATGTTATTTTTGGAAGAATACAGATAAATAGTTAAATTAGTAAAAATATATTAGACACAGCAGTAACAGGAGATGAGATGAAATTTTTTAATATTTTTTTTAAAAAAAGTCAAAAAAATAAAGACAATTATTCCATAAATATTAGTAAAGACATAAACAAAAATATAAACAAACTGAAAAACGATTTTGGGCACTGCACAGATTTGGTTGTAAATTATCTGATAAACCATAAAAATTTAATATGCTTAATTGTATATATAAAAAGTTTAGTAGATGACAGCACGATCAACAGTTTATCTTTAGAACAGGCTAAATTAAAATGGGAATATGTAAATACAGCACCTGGCCCTAATTTTAATGAGTTAATGGGTTATTTTTCAGGGTTAAGGGATACCAAAGAAGGTTCTGATTATGAAGCTCTGTGTGCTGAGTTGTTATCGGGAAATACGATTTTTTTGATTGACGGCTGCAATAAATATTTTTCAATAGACACCGATACCGATGAAGGCAGGTCTATTGATGAACCTACTTCACAAACCGTAATAAGAGGCCCTAAAGATGCATTTACAGAAAGAATAGAAAAAAATACCATGCTTATTAGAAAACGTATTAAAAACAGGGCATTAAGAGTAGAAAATTATTCTTTGGGGAGCATCACCAATACAACTGTGAATTTGATGTACATAGACAAAGTAGCCCAAGAAGAAATAGTACAGGAAATAAGAAACAGGCTTGGCAGGATAGAAATTGACGGAATACTGGAAGGATCTTACATTGAAGAATTAATTAAAGATAACAGGTACTCCATATTTCCTACTTTCTTGAGTTCCGAAAATCCTGATTCCGTTGCTGCTGCTTTACTGGAAGGTAAGGTGGCAATTTTAGTTGAGGGGACCCCTTATGTATTGACAGCACCTGCACTGATGGTTGAGTTCCTGCAGGCGAGGGAAGACTATTACCATCATTTTATTATATCTTCAATGATGAGGATCTTAAGGTTTATAGTTTTTTTTATCACTCTTTTGGTGCCGGCAATATATATATCGGTGACAACATTTCACCAGGAAATAATTCCAACTCCGTTACTGATCAGTATCGTTGCACAGCGGGAGGGAGTTCCTTTTCCTGCCTTGGCTGAAGCCCTTCTTATGGAATTTACTTTTGAGATATTAAGAGAAACCGGCGTAAGGATGCCCAGGGCCATAGGGCCTGCGATTTCTATCGTTGGGGCGTTGGTGCTTGGGCAGGCAGCGGTAGAAGCCGGGATTGTATCGGCGGCTATGGTTATTGTGGTTTCAATTACTGCCATATCCAGTTTTGCCATACCTAATTATGAATTGTCCAACGCCATAAGATCCATAAGGTTTGCTTTAATGCTTTTAGCAGGAGCATTTGGATTGTACGGCGTAATAATGGGATTGATAGTGCTGGTACTTCATTTGTGCAGTATAAAATCTATAACCTGCCCGTATTTAATGCCCATTGCCCCCAAAATAGCAGGTGAAAACAAAGATACTTTTTTCAGGTTTCCACTGTGGAAAATGAAATACAGGCCTGCAGGGATCAGCGGGACGGATGCGGCAAGGATTGATGAGGGCAGCGCAGTAAGCAAAAAACAAAGAGGAAAACAGGAAATCAGGTGATTGGAACAAAGTGAAAAAAATATTAATTATCCTGTTAATGATTTCAGCCATATTCTCTTCTGGATGCTGGAGCAGTAAAGAAATAGATACTCTTGCTATTACGGTAGCTGTAGGTATTGATAAATCCAAAGATGGTTATTTACTGACAATGCAGTTTTTAAATCCCAGAGCCATAGCTTCAGATAATCCCAATATATCTCCTTTTACAAATTATTCGGAAGAAGGAAAAGACTTAAATGAGATAATGAGGAGATTATCTACAAAAACAGGTAGAAAGATATATAACTCACATTTAAGAATTGTTGTAATTAACGAAGACATTGCTAAAGAAGGGATAAAAGATTTGCTTGATTTTTTTGCCCGTCATCACGAATTCCGCACTGACTTTTATTTTGTTGTAGCCAGGGGAACAACTGCAAGGGAAGTGCTATGCATATTACCTCCCCTGGAACTGGTATCTGGTATAAAATTGCATGATTCGCTGGATATTTCTGAGAAGGAATGGGCCCCAACAAAATCAGTTAGAATAATTGAACTGGTTAACGATATTATTGCAGATGGGATAAATCCGGTACTAACCGGAGTTGAAATCAGTGATGAAGAAATTTCAACTAATATGATGCCTACAAAAACACTAGAGTCCTTGGGAGCAAGTGAATTAGCCAACAGAGCACAGTATGTTGGGTTGGGGGCCTTTAAGGAAGATAAGCTGGTAGGTTGGCTTAATGAGGATGAGAGCAAAGGATACAATTATATAATTGGAAATGTAAAAAGAACTGTAGGATACGTAAACTACGGGGAAAAAGTAAAAGTTACATCTCAAGTGATGAAGGCTAAATCGGTTAAGAAAGCTTTTTTCATTGATGGGGGACCTGCTGTGGAAGTGGCAATAAGCCTGGAAGCAGATATTGAAGCGATAGAAGGCGATTTTGATATTTTAAAGGAAGAAAATAAAAAAATAATAGAAGAATTAATTGCTGAAAAAATTAAATTAATGTGTGAAAATATTGTGAAAAAAGCACAAAAAGAATTTAAAACCGATATTTTTGGTTTTGGGGAGGTTATACGGAGAGAATATCCTAAATTTTGGAGAGAAATAAAAGATGATTGGAACAGCGAATTTGTAGAGCTTCCTGTTAGTATTGCCGTGGAAACAAAAATTAAGCAGTTAGGGCAGATAACAGAATCGTTATTTGTAAAAGGGCAGGACTAAAATGGCTATAATTATGATATTAGCGGTATTAGTTTTGGGAGCAGTATTATTTAGGGTGGAAGTGCCCAGAATGAAAAAAGAAAAACTTCACAGAGAATTGTGGGCATTTTCGATTCTCCTTGGAGTGGGGATAGCACTTGTGGCAATGAAAAGCCTTGATGTAGAGGTGCCAAATCCCTCAGATTTTATCGCCTGGTTGTATTCTCCGGCTGCCGATATTATGAAAAGCCTGTTGGAATGAGAAGTTATTAAATTGAAAACTGAAATATAACTGCTGCAAATGGCTGTGTTCAGAATGAAAAATAAGCATTAGCTATGGATTTGGGTGGTGTGCATATTTGAACAATATTAAAATAACGGATCATCAACTGTTTTCATTAACCGCCAATGGTGCTATTGGAGGTGCTGTTATAGTTATCGGCGCCACATTAGCGGGGATTGCAAAACAGGATGCATGGATAACAGCTTTAATCACTCCACTATTTGGAATTCCGGTTATATGGGTATACTGGTATTTGGGCAGTCAACATCCAAACATGACCTTTGTTGAAATAATAAAAAGGATACTGGGAAAATGGATTGGGTTTATTGCTGCAGCTTGTTTTGTATTTTTATGCCTGCAGATAGCTGCTCATCTGCCCTGGTATATTGGCAATTTTATAACTATTCAAGTAATGCCCGAAACACCGGCATACGCCATTAACTTTTTATTTGTGGCAGCATTTATGATAGCGCTGTTGTATGGAATAGAAACAATTGCCCGGGCTTCTGAGATGTTTATATATTTTGTATCATTCTTATTTTTTTTGGCAATGATTCTTGTTTTACCCAATGCAAATATAGAGAATCTGCAGCCTGTGTTGGAAAACGGCGTGATTCCAATATTAAAGGGTTCTGTATTTTTATCATCTTTTATAACGTTTCCTTTAATTACTCTAATGATGATATTTCCAGTGAATATTAATGATATGCAACAGGCTAAAAAAGCACTATTCAAAGGCTATCTTTTTGCGGGCTTAATCATTTTTATTACAATTCTTATGTCTATTCTGATACTGGGGGCAGTAATGACTGCCAAGTCTCAGTTTCCGACATATATGCTTGCGAAAGAAATAAATGTGGGAATTGTATTTTCAAGGCTTGAGTTTATTATTACAGCTTTATGGCTTTTTACGCAATTTATAATCGGTCTTTTGTTTTTTTATGCAGGGGTGATAGGACTTTCACAGCTGCTGGGGTTGAAGGACTATAAAAAGATTGTAATACCCCTCAGCCTTATTATTTTAGTCATGACAGAGGTAGTATTTCCAGATACTGTATATCAAGTTAACTGGGTAAATACTGTGTGGGTACCATACATTATTACCTACGGGTTAATTCTACCTGTTTTGCTGCTGCTGGTTTTTTTGATTAAAAAATTGGTATTAAAAGTTGAGATACTATAAAAAGTTAAAGGGATTAGCAAGTATGATGTAGAAAAAAAGAGTATATATTTTCCAATCAATAGTGTAGAAAAGATGTGACTTAAAGTGATATTGCCCACATAGTAGATGAAACAGGTACTCGCGCAGTTCTGGCAAAAGGTATTATTGACTTTCCTGTTCCAAACAGTGCCACGCCTGAGGAAGCCCTGCGTATTTCAGAAGAGTCGTTTAAGAACTGGAACTCTCATCCTCGAATTACTATTTCTTTTTCTGCTCATGCACCTTACACCTGCGCCCCGGAACTGATTCAAAAAGTCAAAGCTCTTGCCGATCAATATCAAGTACCTTTTAACATTCACCTGGCTGAAACCGAAGCAGAAGTAGAGCAGATTATAGAACAGTACGGATTTACCCCAGTTGGTCACCTGGAAAACCTTGGAGTTTTGAGTAGAGTAGTAATGTTATAGCGGCCCACGGAGTGCACTTAACGAAGAAGGATATTAATATTCTTGCTCTACATGATGTTTCGGTGGCACATAATCCCGTAAGCAATATGAAACTTTCCAGTGGAGTTGCACCTGTTCCGCAGCTGTTGGAAGCGGGAATTAAGGTTGGTTTAGGTCCCGATGGAGCGGCCAGCAAAAATAATCTTGATGAATAGCTTAAAATATAATTATAAGGCGGAATTACCATGCTGGAACAAGCAAAAAAAATACTAAAGAAATATTATGGTTATGACTCCTTTAAGCCAGGGCAGGAAAAAGTGATTGGATCGCTGCTGGAGGGCAGAGATACTTTAGCAGTTATGCCGACTGGAGCCGGGAAGTCTGTTTGCTACCAGATACCGGCTGCGGTTTTTGACGGGGTAACCATTGTAATTTCTCCGCTGATTTCTTTGATGAAAGACCAGGTAGATGTTTTGGACAACCTGGGACTGCCGGCCACATTTATTAACAGTTCTTTAAAAGGCTCTGAAGTGAAAAATAGATTGGCCCAGGCGGCTCAAGGTAATTACAAGCTTATTTATGTAGCCCCAGAGCGGCTGGAAACCGAAGATTTTGTTGAACTGCTGAAAGGTATAAATGTTTCTTTTTTGGCAGTGGATGAAGCTCATTGTGTTTCGCAATGGGGCCATGATTTCAGACCCAGCTATAGAAAAATAGGTCCCTTTGCGGAAAAGCTTTCGAAAAATATTTTAATCGGAGCATTTACCGCCACAGCTACGGAAGGAATAACAAAGGATATAGGCAAGTTCCTAAACCTTAAAAGGCCCAATGTCTATGTCACCGGTTTTGACCGGGCTAACCTGTCTTTTGCTGTTCTTCGGGGTGAGAATAAAAGTAGATTTGTGCAGGATTTTCTTGGAGAGGATAGGAACAAGTCAGGAATCATTTACACCGCTACTCGAAAAGAAGTGGACAATTTGTTTGAAACATTGGTTAGGAAAGGTATCAAATGCGGCAGATACCACGCAGGCATGACAGAAAAAGAGCGGACCTCGGCACAAGAAGCTTTTCTAAAGGATGACATAGCGATCATTGTTGCTACCAATGCCTTCGGCATGGGAATTGACAAATCCAACGTACGTTTTGTAATTCACAATAACATGCCCAAGAACATGGAAGCTTATTACCAAGAAGCAGGACGAGCCGGCAGGGACGGTGAGTATGCTGAGTGCATTTTGCTTTTTTCTGCTCATGATATTATGCTGCAAAAATATTTAATTGAGCAAACCGTTTTTTCGCCCCAGCGCCGTACAAATGAATATAAAAAGCTTCAGCAGATGGTAGATTACTGCCATACCTCAAGGTGTTTGCGTAAATATATTCTGGAATATTTTGGAGAAGAAGAAATTAAAGATAATTGCGGTAATTGCAGCAACTGCAGTGAAGATTACGACTCCGCAGACATCACAGTAGAGGCGCAAAAAATATTATCCTGCGTATTTCGCATAAAGGAGCGTTTTGGCGCTACGGTGGTGGCCGAAGTTTTAAAAGGTTCTCAGAACAAAAAGGTAAGGCAATTAGGATTTAACAGCCTTTCCACCTATGGTTTGATGAAAGATTATACCCTTCAGGAAATTAAAGATATGATAAACCTGCTTACAGCGGAAGGTTACCTGCACTTAACTGAGGGAGGTTTCCCGGTACTGAAACTAGGGACTGGTGCCGCTGCAGTTCTGAAACAGAAAGAAAAGGTCTGGCAGAAAAAACGTAAAAGAAAAGAGATGGTTAGGGATGATACCTTGTTTGAGAAACTACGGATTTTGAGGAAAGAAATTGCTGACAGAGAAAATATACCACCCTATATAGTATTTGCAGACAGCACCCTGCGGGAGTTAAGTGCTCTTCGTCCTCTAGATGGAGAGTCTATGCTCAAGGTTAAGGGTGTCGGAGAGAATAAACTGGCCCGTTTTGGTGAAGAGTTTTTATGGGTAATTAGACAGCATAATACTGAGGAAGAGTAATTTAACAGAAGTGGCTTTTAAATAACAACTTTGAAGTTGGGATGGAACTGGCTATCGTCCCTATAAGACATACGCCGTAAAACGTTCTTTAAATAGTAATATTTGCATAGCAGAAACTGTTAATATTTGCTGAAACCTCTTTTAAAAATAGCAATCGGAGTGGCCGCCGTTAGCCGGGTGACAAGGAACCTGTCACCCTTGTCACATTGAGCATCTTCACACTAATATCTGTAATTCAAAGTGATCCGAATCCATACCAAAAACATCATTGGGCAGGTCAACCTGAAGTACTCGCAGAGGGGTCAATTGATTTGTTTCAAAATAGTCATTGATTTTTTGTTGCTGCGTTAGAGCATTATCTTTATTATAGCAAACACAAACATAATTCCCGCCTTCAATTGTAGATAATACTGAGTTATTGGAGTTTTCATCTCCAATAACTGTATTATAGATTTGAGCTGGATAAAATTGTCTATTTTGTTCAGTTGCACATATTATTCCGGTTTCATAAGCATTAATAAGATTGTTTTCTTCTATAATCTTAATCTTGGGCTTCCTACTTCCAATTATTGGACTTAGCTTTATTCTGGGAGGGATTCAGCTTCTTTTTAAAAAAATTGATGCCTTTATGCAGCTGGTACAATTTGCTTTGATTGCATTTGTAGCGCTTCCGGTGGATGGGCCTTTCTTCTGGGCACGTTTTCTTCCAGGTACTCTGGCGTCCCATCTAGTAAGAGAGGTTATGGTTACCGAAATAAGGATTCTACATTTCCCTCCAGTCATATTACTAACAACTGCTATTGTAGGACTTATATATCTTTTCGGTGGCTGGTTTGTTTTTAAACAATGTGAGCAAAAAGCAATGAAAGATGGCCGTCTGGCACATTACTAAAGGGAAAAAAAAATCTTTTACTTATTCCTTTAATTGTACTTTTTTTCCAAGCTTCTTATTAATTTTTTTTGGTCTCAGGTTTGTAAGGGTCACTCCAGCAATAATAATCAGCCCTCCCATAAGCTGAAGATATCCAAGCTTCTCACCCAAAACAAATCCTGCAGTCAGAATGGTTACCAATGGTATTCCATTAATAAACACAGCGACGTGGGAGGTTTTTATTTTGGATAATGCATAATTATAAGCTAGAAATGCGACAACCGTAGATAATATGATCAAAAATCCTAATGCTGCTATGGCATTTGGCTCTATGAGCAGCCAGTCCATAGTATCATATTGTATTAAAAACAGCGGTAGAAAGAATAACCCCCCATAAAAAAACTGATATGCTGTAATGTTAATCACTGAAATCTTTGTGGTTAGGCTGCGGACAAGAACCATGTAAACTGCAGCAGAAATAACCGCTAGAAATACCAGGAAATTTCCCCTAACAGAACTAACTGCATATTGAGGATTGTCATCAAATAACGCTATTAACAGTACTCCCGCCACAGATAATATTATACCTATCCATTCCCTTTTATTTAAACGTTCCTGAAGGAAGAGACTGGCCATTAAGGAAACAGCCGCAGGTACACCTGCAATAATCATTGAAGCACTGGAGGCAGAAGTTAGTTGTAACCCTAATGTTTCAAAAGCGAAGTAAAGCCCTGGCTGAAACAGCGCCAGCAAAGCAAGCTTACCATGGGTTTTAACATCCAACGCTTTTGATCGCTGAATAAGCAGCAGCAGACCAAATAAAATGGAAGCCCCTGCAAACCGAATGAACATATAGCTCATGGGGGTAAAGCTCCTGAGCACAATTTTAGTAGCTACAAATGAACTCCCCCATAACAAGACAGGGAGAATGATTAAAATATAGATAAATGAACTAAGAAATAAAGATTGAAGTCTTTTGATTGTAGCGGTTATCGCAGGCACCATTTTATTCTGCCCCCTCTAAAATATGTTATCATATAAAAAGGGTATACTCCATTTTTAAATATTAAATTAATTTGTTGAGTTAAATTTTATGTTAGGGGAACATAGGGACATAAGGGAGAGAGGACAGGGGGAAAAGCAAAACTTTAACAGAGGAAGCAATACATCATTCAAAAAACCGCCATCGGCTTTATTGGCGGCCTGGTGGTATCTTTACTGACAGCACTACTTCTGATAGATTTATTTCAAGGACAGACACTAATCATTCTCCCCTGTTCATCCCTGTCCCTCTGACCCTCGTAAGAGATAATACCTTAAAAGACAATTAATAATATTCTTATAACGCTACCCAAAATTAAAAAAACAGAAAGCGCAATATTAAAATAATACCATGAAGGTTTAAACCTACTCTTTTGGTAAGCCGGTTCTTTCAACCGGATAATGGAATTAAACAGATAACTGAATCCAACGAAAATAAATGTAATTGACATCAATAAATAATTATCTGTCTGTGAATTAAAAATAACATAAATAAACAATCCCGCCCCTAAAAGAATAAATATAATTGAAAAAAAAGATAAAACTGATGACCATTTAATTTTAATATCCATAACAAGACCAACCCTCTCACTTAATTGATAAATATAATACATCCTTCTTGTGATACCAATGCTTTAAATGAGCATGATAATCATCCTCAAAAAAAAATTATTAATCATTATTATTTTAACATACTAAAAGAAACGCCTCAATAAAAACCCTTTTATGGTAATTTTCATGATTCAAAATAATCCTTGACAGAGAGAATAAATAATACTATAATACTTAGTGCCCTAATTATTAGTATGCTAACTATTATCTGAAATACTCTACTTAGGTAAAAGGGGGAGCAGACAAAATGAACAGTATAGAAAATAGTCTGGGATTTTTACTTTCCAAGTGCCATCGAAAAGCTTTTCAAATGCTTAAACAGAGACTGGAACCCTATGGAATTACACCACCTCAGTTTGCAGTAATGTCCTTTTTGTGGCAGAGAGAAGGAATCAATCAAAATCAGCTGGGGGAACTCATGAACACGGATAATGCTACCTTAAGTGGGATTATTGATCGATTGGAGAAAGTAGGATACATAAAAAGAGAAAAAAATCTCCAGGATCGTCGTTCCTTCAGTCTAGTTGTAACTGAAGACGGAGTAAAAATACAGAAGGAACTTGAGTCAATAGTAATGGAACATTATAAAATACTTACAAAGCCATTGGAAGAAGACGAATTAATGACATTAATTCAACTGTTAAAAAAATTAAAATCAGGTTAATCATTTTTAAAAAAGGAAGCTGTATTTTTGGTTTGAAATTTTTTTTTAAATAAATTATTCTTTAAGGAGGGAGCAAGTTGTCTAAGGAGAGAATTATTAAGTTAAATGAGTGTAAAGAAAAAATAGGTGATGCTATCCCTGATGTTATGGAGAGCTTCGGTAAAATGTATGAATCAGTATTTCAGGAAGGGAAACTAACAGCCAGGGAAAAACAGCTGGTTGCCTTGGGAATTGTTATTGCTAAACAATGTCCAGACTGCATTGTCAGCAACCTTAATAAGGCCATCGAAATGGGAATTACCTTTGAGGAAATCATGGAAGTCTGTGGAGTTAGTATTTTGATGGGTGGAGGGCCCGGAGTGGCCTATTCATGTAAAATAGTAGAAACTTATGAAAAGCTGAAAAAATAATTAACAGTTGAGGTGATTTTTAATGAAATGTGAAAAATGCGATATACAAATAACCGAAGCAGAAGCATATACGCAGGGTAAAAAAACTTTTTGCGAAGATTGCTACATTGAAGAAAACATGAAAAGGCCCCAGCCCTGTGACCCGGGAGCTGTCCGTTCTGCTGTAAAAACCCGGGAGATGCTGGGTCAAACCGGTACAGACGGATTGCTGCCACTTCAAAAAAATATTTATGAGTTCATAAAAGATAAGGGAAAAGCAACTCACCAAGAAATCATGGAAGAATTCAATCTCTCACCAAAGGATCTTCAAAAAGACCTTGCCATCCTCAGGCACTGCGAACTGGTTAAGGGCACAAAAGAAGGAAATACTATTTACATGTTATTGATGAATTAGAATCTTAATTTATTCATCTTATCTATTGCTAAGAGCCGTTATGCGGCTCTTAGCATTTTTTTTTACATCAGTGAACTCGTTTCAGCAAGCTGAAACATCGAGGAATCAGGCGGAGACGATTTTAAAAGATCAGCATTTAAATATTTGAATCAACCCTGCAGAAAATTTCAGAAAAATGTGTGGAAAGTAATATACAAAGATAATAGCATTTTGTTGTAAAATAAAACAATCCCATGAAATCAGTCAAAAACCTCGTTAGACTACCATAGTTCTGTTATATTTGACAACATTTTTTCATATTACCAGGAGACAGATACCCCTCTATGCCGAAAAAAGACCTCGATTAAAAAACTTAGATACTTTATTAAAGAAAAACAGTTACATTTTTCATGGACGGCGTAATCTAACTTGTCAAAAATAATATTACGCTGTTTAAAAGAAAGGAAATTAACCTTCATTTGAAGAAATGTTTAGAGATTTTATATTTATCCGCTGGAGGATACTCTTTTGGATATTACTAACAAACACAAATCTAATTTTGCAGAACAAAATCTTTTGTATGACGAAAATTTAGAACTTTTAAGAACCCTCGTTAACTCAATGGGCGACGTGTTATACACTTTGGATTGTGAGCAGCGCTATGTTGGGATTTTTGGCTCATGGACTAACCATATGGGTTTAACACCTGAGAACTGTTTAGGAAAAACCAACAAAGATATTTTTAAATATCATAATACTTCAATCCATGATACAGCTAACCAACTTGCGTTAAAGGGTGAAAAAGTAGTATATGAATGGAAATTGAAAGGTCCAAAAAAAATTCATTTTTTTCACAATGTGTTAACACCGATTTTAGATTCACAAGGTAATACCACCGGGATAGTAGGAGTTGGAAGAGATATTACCCAACTTAAATTAACCCAAAATAAATTTGCGGCTGAAAAGGAACAGCTTGCTGTTACTCTCCGCAGTATTGGTGATGGTGTAATTACAACAGACACAAAAGGAAAGATTTCTTTAATTAATCAGGCTGCCGAAGGTATTACCGGATGGAATCAGAAAGAGGTACAAGGTAAACATTTCGCCGAGATATTTTGCATTATAAATGAGAATAATAAACAAGTTTGTCAAGATCCACTGGGTAAATTAATTGATAATAATAACAAAAAAACTGCTGCTGACTATATTACATTTGTAGCCCGGAACAACGCCAGAAAAATAATTTCCGCCAATGCTACCCCTATAAAAGACAATAAAAATAGTATAATTGGCTATGTTATCGTTTTCAGAGACATAACTGAACAAAAAAAGACCGAAGCACAGTTTGCATTGTTGCAAAAACTCAATTCTATCGGTCAATTAGCTGCCGGTATAGCCCATGAAATAAACACACCTATGCAGTATATCGGTGACAACACCAGGTTTATACAACACGCATTTAACAATATTTACGCCTTTAGAAATTACTACAAACAGACAAAAAAACTCATTACAGAAATTAATATGTCAAAATTAATCTCTGACATAGACGATAAAGAAATAGAATTAGATATAGAATATTTAATAAAAGAGATCCCCAAGGCGGTTAATCAGTCCTTAGAAGGTATCGACCGGGTAAGTAAGTTAGTTTTAGCAATGAAAGAATTTGCACACCCCGGGACGAAAGAAAAAATCCCTTCAGATTTGAACAGAGCCATTGAAAATACCTTAACTATATCCCGAAGTGAATGGAAGTACATAGCCGACATCGAAACAGAATTGGAACAAAACTTACCTATGGTATGGTGTGTTATTGATGAAATCAACCAGGTGTTTTTAAATATTATTGTTAATGCAGCCCAGGCCATAGAAGAAGCTATCGAAAAAAAATATTTAAATAAAGGTGTAATAACTGTAAAAACTAAAAGTGACGGAGCTTTTGTATTTATTTCCATTAAAGATAATGGGATAGGTATACCTGGTGATATTATCGATAAAATATTTGATCCCTTCTTTACTACCAAAGATATAGGTAAAGGTACTGGACAAGGACTTCTTATTGCTTATGACATTATTTCCAACAAACACAATGGCAGTATTGAAGTAAATTCAAAAAAAGTAGGAAAGGGAACCACCTTTACCATCCGCCTGCCAATAGACAATAGAAATACGGGAGAAATCTGATATGAAAGAAAAAATACTGTTTGTGGATGATGATCAAAACGTATTGGATGCTTACAAAAGACAATTTCATAGGAGATTTAAAATAATAACAGCTCAAAGCGGGGCAGATGGAATATCTGCTTTAAAAGAGCAGGGGCCATTTTCAGTTATCATATCCGACTATCGCATGCCGGAAATGGACGGAATTCAGTTTCTTTCCACTGCCAGAGAATTATCACCTGATACTGTTCGTATAATTCTTACCGGATATGCCGATATGAATGCTGCTATTGATGCAGTGAATAGAGGCAATATATTTCGTTTTCTTACCAAACCTTGTCCCTCTGAAGTGTTTATAAATGCTGTAACGGCAGGAGTAGGACAGTACCGACTTATTACGGGAGAACGGGAACTAATAGAAAAAACCCTCAAGGGCAGCGTAAAAGTACTCATTGACATTCTTTCTATAGTAAGTCCTTTTGCTTTTGGACAGGCTTCCCGCATAAGTAAACTTGCCAAAAATATAGCTGAAAGGCTTACTATGGAAAGACCCTTTGAAGTTGAACTTGCAGCAATGTTGTCGCAAATTGGCTGTATAACATTACCGGTTTCAATTATTGAAAAAAAATTAAAAGGAGAAACACTAACAAAAGATGAAAGCAAAATGTTTTTTGAACACCCATCCATAGGAGAAAAACTATTATCAAACATACCCCGATTAGAAGGTATTGCCGAAGCTATTGGTTATCAATTTAAGCAGTATAATGGGAAAGGTACACCCAATGATGATTTAAAAGGTAATGCTATTCCACTGACCTCAAGGATTCTTAAGGTTGTTATTGAATTTGATACACTGAAAAACTTAGGATACAATGATAAAAATATTATTGATAAAATGTATAAATATTCAGGAGGGTATGACCCTAATGTGTTAGCTGCTCTTGATGCAGAATTAATGAGTATTGATAAAGGATTTATTGTAAGATCAATAAGTCTAACGGATATTTTGCCGGGGAAAATATTGGCTGACGATATTAGAGATGTTTCAGGGACTGTGCTTATCACAAAAGGTGCTGAGATTACTAATGTTTTAAAATTTCGTTTATTAAACTTTGCCCGGTATAATAAAATTATCGAACCAATAAAAATATTAGAGCTTAAGGATTCGGACACTAAGATTACTTAGTGAACTAATTTCAGCAAGCTTTAAAATCGGGGAATCAGGCGAAGTAGAGTCTCCACCTACGCTAACGCTTAACGGTGGCGGCCTTATTTAATAATGTGGGAAATTTTTATAATTGTAGGAGGGGAATATAGAATATGAAAAAAACACATATTTTTATACTATCTTTTTTATTAATTCTATTGTTACTATCAGGGTGCGGAAACATAACAACCGATAAAATTATTAATTCTCTGGAAGAAATAGTAATGGATGTATTGGATTCCCCTGTAGATTCTGACCCAGAAACAATACAGGAACCTGCAGATCCAGAATATCAAGGGCAGCTTCAAGTCCACTTTATTGATGTAGGCCAAGGAGATGCCATATTTATTAAATCACCTTCTCACAATATTTTAATTGACGGTGGAGAACGGGGAAACACAGTATTAAATTACCTTGAAGAACAAGGAATAGATGAGCTTCATTTAGTTATAGGCACCCATCCTCATTCAGACCATATCGGTGGTCTGATAAATATTTTAGAAAGCATGCCCGTAACAGAAGTAATAGATTCCGGCGCTGTCCACACCACAAAAACATTTGAAGACTACTTAGAAGTGATAGATAAAAAAGAAATAAAATATACCGAAGGCCGCGCAGGCTTGGCCAGACACCTGGGAAGCGGCGTATCAATGCAAATACTGCACCCCTCTCAAGCCTCCGGTTCTAATTTAAATGATTCCTCAATTGTAGTAAAACTCACCTTTGGGAAAATTAGTTTTATGTTCACAGGAGATGCGGAAGAAGCCAGTGAAAAAGCAATTCTCAAAAGAGGATATAATCTAAAAAGCACATTTTTGAAAGTAGGTCACCATGGAAGCAGCACAAGCACAACTGATTCATTTTTAAGCGCTTTAGATGCAGACGCTGCCATCATCATGGTGGGAGAAAACAATGAATATGGATTTCCACACCATGAAACCCTATCCAAATTAAATGATGCCCATATAGACATATACATGACTAGTGTTCACGGTACCATTGTAATAACCACCGATGGTCAAACCTATGACATTAACGTAAAACAACCTTACCAATATACTAAAGGACAAGAATCTGAGCCGGAGCCGGAACCGGATGAACCCTCAGAAAATTAGCCACATAAGCTGGACTAAATAAAATAAACACTACTTATAATTATTGGGAGGCAAGAACAAACAAAATGAAAGCTGTCATTGATAGAATAGAAAGTAATTATGCTGTGGTTTTAATGGGAGATGAAGAGATTAAAATTAATATTCCTTTAGACTTTTTACCCAAAAACGCCCCAGAGGGCAGTTGGCTGAAAATTACTTTTGAGTTGGATGCTGAAGAAACAAAAAAACAAGAAAAAAAGATTTCTGATTTGATTGAAAAACTTAAAAATAAAAACAATTGACAAGAGAAAAAAGAAAGCAGGGAGACAGGGAACCTGTCCCCCTGTTCTATTTATTTTGCTGGGGATTTTTTCGTCAGGGTGTTCATCATATCCTTTATTGTGGAAGCCCTGTCATACTGAAGGATGCTGCCTTCAAATATTTTAGCTGAGATTTTAATAAAAACTACTAAGGAAACAGCCAAGACCAGCAAAGTCCCTACAGTTTCCCACAGAGGAATATCAGCTATACCAATTCTTAAAAGCATCATACCCGGCGTGAATATGGGAATAAAACTTAATACTTTTACCCAGGTGGCATCTGGAAACATCATTATAGGTGTAGCTATAAACATGGGAAGCATAGGAATAAGCACGATCATTCCCTGGACTTGGCTGCCGCTTTCAGCGTCTTTCATGATAGATCCCAGAACAGCAAAAAGTGAAGAAAGAAGGAAATATCCCAGGACAAAATATAGGAGCAAAGGAACCATCGTTCCGGCACTGACCTGCAAAGAAAATGGTATTTCTACAAGGTATGTTACAACAAAAAGTCCAGTGATTACCCAAATCAATATTTGTATCATGCTGAGAATACCAAAACTAATAAGCTTTCCCCATAAAAGTTCCACAGCGGAAAGAGAAGAAAGAAGTATCTCCACAATTCTATTCTTTTTTTCCTTGATAACGCCATACATTAGAATTTGCCCTAAAACTAAAACAGAAATAAAAAGAAGCACCCCAAAAACTAAAGGCAGTATTTCTTCTGCTCCAACTTCAAAATGAAATTCACCTTCCTGCATTCTCTCCTCTTCAGACAATCCATCTTCCCCGGCACCACCATTCATAGACGATTCCTGAACAGGTGGCAGAACTTGAAGGTGTAACGGTGAAGCTAATATTTCTTTATCCTCTTGAGAAAGGCCTATTTGATTCATTTTTTCTTCAAATATCAGTGGTTGTAAAAAAGAATCAACTCTAAAATATGCGGGATTATTATAACTTGTATCCTCAAGATAAAAAGGAATAACACCCTGGGCTAATTCTTCCTGATTAAAAACCAGTCCGCCGTCATAATCACCTGAAGCCACTTTCTGCCGGAGCTCCTCCCGGGAAGCAGAGAAAAGCTCAAAACTAAGATTATCACTTTCCATCTGAGACAGCCTGGTGCCAAAAAAACAATCCTGAGTTTCATCCAGCACAGCAACTGTTTTTTCTTCTCCCATAATTCCATCCCCAATCAACCCAGGTAAAGCTCCGCCAATCAGCATGACAATGGGAATTAATAGAGTAAAGATGATAAATCCGGCACTCTTTATCGTATTATTAATTTCCCACTTAACCACAGTCTTTACATTCTTGCTAAACATTTTTCATCCCCCTCTCCCTGACTGTATTTACAAATATTTCGTGTAGAGGAGGTTTCTGTATTACAACCCGCTCCAAATGGCAGTAAGAAGTCAATTGGTTTATAAAATCATTTAAATCAAATGAGCTGGAAATTCGAAAATCCGCTTTTTCTGACGTGATGTGTAAGCTTTTAACTTCTGGCAGCAAAGTAAGAAATTGATGAAGCGCCTCTCCTTGGGTAAAGGACAAATTAACAGAGTATTGATGATAGTCATCTTTAATTCCCTGTACTGTTCCGTACAGTATTTCTTCTCCTTTATCAATTAAAAAGATCCTGTTGCAAAGCTCCTCTACCACACTCATTTGGTGAGCAGAAAGAAGGATTGTAATCCCTTCCCCTTGAAGCTTTCTAATTAGTTCTTTGAATAAATCTTGGTTAATGGGATCCAGCCCAGAAAAAGGCTCATCCAATAAAACCAGGTCTGGGCGGTGCAGAACCGAAGCGATAAACTGTATTTTCTGCTGCATACCCTTTGATAATTTTTCCAGTTTGCTTTCTGCATACTCAACAAGGTTCATAACTTCAAGCCATTCTAGAGCTCTTTTTTTTGCCTCCGCTGTGGACACACCCTTGAGCTCCCCCAAATAAATGAGAGTTTGTATAACTTTAACGTTATCATATAGTCCCCTTTCCTCCGGCAGATACCCCAGCTTTGTTTTATCCAATAGACCTGTCTTTCCATTCAAACGAAAATTAACTTCCCCTTGATCTGGCATCATAACTCCCATTATCATCCTGATAGCTGTAGTTTTACCTGCCCCATTGGGTCCTAGAACTCCAAATATTTCCCCCGGGCATACATCAAATGACACATCCTTAACAACTACTTTGTCACCAAAACTTTTTCGTAACCCTCGCACAGACAATACTGGCTGTCCCAATATCCTCAACTCCTTAGATGTAAAATATTATTAAATAAATGGATTTTTTATAAGTTGCTTTATAATTTTTACATTCTTATTCATACATCCCATTTCCTGCTCATTTAATATTAATTAATTAATTAATTAATATTAAGACAGTTACTTGAAAAAAAACAATTCATATGGTAAGATTACTGCATACTGTATTACAGTTATAGTACAGCATGAGAGGAGAGTATAATAATGCATTTTTACCTCCTACCCAGCAGCGGAATTCCAATTTATAAACAAATCATTAAACAGATTAAGCATTCTGCCGCTGGTGGCCTGCTTAATCCAGGGGATCAACTTCCTTCCGTTAGGGAACTCTCCGAAAACCTCACCATAAACCCCAATACGGTGAGTAAAGCCTACCAGGAGTTGGAGAGGGAAGGGATTATCAACATTATTCATGGAGTAGGCACCTTTGTTTCAAAAGGGAAATATTCCATGGAAGAGTCCCAAAAAGAGGATTTAATGAAAAATTCTATCAGACAGCTATTTACAGAATCCTTTCATTTGGGATTAAGTCAAGAAAGGTTAAAGATTCTTTTTTTGGAGGAATACGAAAACGGAGTGATAAATAGAAAGGGGGAATAGAAGTTGGTACTGGCAATTGACACTATAAACTTAACAAAGGAATTTAATTCTTTTAAAGCAGTGAATGGTTTGAACCTGCAGGTGCCCCAGGGAAGCGTGTTTGGTTTCTTAGGGCCTAACGGTTCTGGAAAAACTACCACCATAAGAATGCTTTTAGGAATTACAAGAGCTACTTCCGGGGAAGGAAAAATATTAGGTTTTGATATCTCCAAGGATAGTTTAAAAATTCGAACCAAAACAGGATATATGTCTGAAGTCCCTGAGATGTATGGTTATATGACCGGATATGAACTAATTAATTTCTGCCGCGGATTTTATCCCAACTGGGAAGACTCACTGGTTAAAAAATATTGTAATTTGTTTAATCTTCCATTAAAAAACAAAATAAGTTCCCTATCCAAAGGGATGAAATCTCAGTTAGCTTTGATCATTGCGATGGCACCTAATCCTGCTTTATTAATATTGGATGAACCTACCAGTGGCTTGGATCCCATCAAGAGAGTACAATTTCTTAACATAATTCTTAAAGAAATTGTCGGGTCCGGTAAAACTGTGTTCTTTTCTTCTCACCTTTTAAGTGATGTAGAAAGGGTATGTGACCAGGTTGCATTTCTAAAAGAAGGAAAACTTATAAAAACAGCTTCTATGGATAAGTTAAAAACCCAAGAAAAGGTCATCCGGGCTGTATTTCAAAAGGAACCACCAACAGACCTCTTTGAACGACCGGGTATAAAGAAAGTAGAAAAAGAAGGGAACGGATATTTAATATTTATCGATGATCATTTTGAAGATATATTTGAAGACTGCAAGAAAATTCCTCACTTCCTGTTAGAAATAATAGACCAAAACCTAGAAGATCTTTTTATGGATTATGTGGGAGGTGACACTGATGTTTAACAAGTCACTGTTTAAGAAAGAACTTAGGGAATCTCGATGGAAGATAATAGTCGGCCTCATTATTTTAATCATAACTGCCGTTAGTATTCCCCTAACCTTTACGTACGTAAAAGAATTAGTTGATCTATTTCCCCAAATTCCCGGACTTGAAGGCTTTGATAGATTTTTAGAAAATTACAGCATTTATACCTGGAGTCAATGGAACGGGAAAAACCTATATCAGATCGGTACAATTTTAGGTATAATCATGGGCATGAATCTTATTGCAGGGGAAAAAGTATCAAAAACATTGGAATTCCTGTTGGCTAAACCTATGTCCAGAGCTTCTCTCTATCTAACTAAGTTCGCTACAGCGGCTATCAGTCTTGGGATTATAGTTTTGGGTTCCACAGCGCTTCTATATATTGTTTCACTGATTATGGGATATCAAATACTTCCTGGAGAACTTTTCATATCCACAATAGTTACTCTAATTGGCTTTATCTTTGTACTCACCCTAACAATGCTAATTTCTACAGTATTGGATGAACCTGTAAAGGTTGGGCTGTTGTCGGCCTTCATTCTCTTTTTATTGGCCGTACCGGGGTGGTTCCAAAAAACATACTTTCTTTCAGTTTTTCATCATATGACGGCTTCAGAATATATGTTAGAAGGAAGCTTTCCTTTTACATCTTTAATAATAATCCTTCTACTTATAGGGGGTATGTATTATATGGGATTTAAACTATTTGAAAAAAAAGAACCTTAATCATAAAATGATTTTTTAGAGATAAGAATACTTTATTAAAAAAATTAAAAAAAGGACTTCTAAATAATTGTTAGTTTTGAGTTCTAAAAATAGGTGAGGAAATGAAAGAAAAAACTCAATTTATAGAGGGAGGAATTAAAAATGTTATTAACCACAACTGACTTAAGAACAGATTATGAGGTGTTAGGAATCGTAAGGGGTAATAAGGTAAAAGCAGTACACCTGGGAAAAGATATTATCGCCTTTTTTAAAAATATTTTTGGAGGAGATATCAGTGAATACGAAGAGCTTTTCAGCAGCGTGAGAGATGCAGCCGTGGCGGAGATGGTTTCTGAAGCAGAACAACTGGGCGCAAATGCTATTATTGGCATCCGTTTTTCTTCAGCTCAAATTGGTTCCAATATGGCGGAGATAATTGTGTTTGGAACAGCAGTAAAATTATAAACACCATTTCCTTTTACCGCTTCTGTTCTTCCTTTAGAAAAAAAAGGTGAGTTTAAAATAATAAGCAGCCTGTTATTTTTACAACTCAAATTAAGAATTTATCTCTAATCTAAAGGGCAGCGAAAACGCTGCCCTTTACTCTAACATAATTCCTTTTTCCTGCAGTTCATAAACGGGAACTTCCATAGACTTACATGTTCCCATAACCGTAACATTGGCTGTATCGTTCTTAATATCTTCAATCCAAACTGGAGTACCGTCAAAATGAACTTCAATTTTTTCTGGAGCAGAAATAATTTCTCTTGCCCGTTGAATTTCCATTCAGCTAATCACCTCTTTATTTATATATTATGCCTTAAAATAAGCAGTATAATGTGCCAAAACATTCTTTGTGCCGAATTGGTGAGAGAAAATCAATCTTTTACATTAATTGCTATATTATATTTAAATAAAAGAAAATTTTAAGGTAATATTTGAAAATAAGCAGGTATTTAATAGGGAATAAACGAAAATACATATAATTATGTGAATAAATGGAAGAGGAGGTTCTCATACTGCAGGAAATAGCCATCAATAATGTCACTAAAATATATCCCATGGGGAACACCAAGGTGTATGCATTAAAAGATATTAACACCTCCATTGAAAAAGGAGACCTAACCTGCCTGCTGGGACCTTCAGGTTCCGGTAAATCTACACTACTTTACCTCCTGGGTGGATTGGAATCTTCGTCAGAGGGATGCATAACTGTTGGAAATACAGAAATAACCCGGTTGGATCAAAATCAGCTGAGCCTATTTAGAAGAAATCATGTCGGTTTTATATTTCAATCTTTCAATCTGCTCCCCCAGTATAATGCCCTGGAAAATGTAGAAATTCCCCTTTTTTTTGCCCGAGTATCCAAAAAGGAAAGGCGGAAGAGAGCCATAGAGGTTCTGGAGTTGGTAGGACTGTCCGACCGGATGACCCATAAGCCCAGTGAACTTAGCGGGGGACAGCAACAGAGGGTCAGCATTGCCAGGGCCCTGGTGACAGAACCCCCGATAATATTGGCGGATGAACCCACAGGCAACCTGGACACCAAAACGGGGGAAGAAATTGTGAAGATATTAGTAAAGATGAACCAGGAACGAAAAAAAACTATAGTAATAGCTACCCATGACATAGAGGTAGCAGAATTTGCTCACAAAGTAATTTACTTAAGAGACGGCCAGGTACAAAAAATTGAGGAGGTAAGTTAAGTGAAGAAAAAGATTGCTGCAATTCTCGCTATCATTTTGTTATTAATTATGCCTGCCCTGCCGGCAGAAGCTTCCGTAAACCGTCCGGTGGTACTTATTGACGCAGTGGAAACCGAGCCGCATCCGGTAACCTCCGGCAGTGAATTTACCTTGAAAATAACGTTAAATAACCACGGCAACCAGTCAGCCCGTCGAATCAACTTAACTCTGGATTCGATAGAAGGCCAGGAAACCCTGGAAGGGTTCTCTCCTTTGAAAAAAACCAATACCATACATTTTGGCCGAATAGATGCTAATAAAGAGGCTTCGGAAGAAATCACCATGATTACAGCAGGAGATTTAGAGCCCGGCCTGTATAACCTTGTTTACAATCTTGAATACTGGAATCATCAGGGAATCCATTATGAGTCCCGCCATGTATCTGGAATCATCGTCTCAGGAGAAAGTGCCATGTCCTTACATAATGTTATGCTGCCCTTAGAGGTTGTAGGTCCCCAAAATGTCACTTTGGAAGGAGAAGTGGTAAACGGAGGACGTTATCCCTTGGAAAATGTCCTGTTAACAATATCGGGAGATATTGATTTTTATCCATCAGCCTATTTTCTAGGTACATTCAACCCGGGAGATATGGACTTTTTTTCAGCCAATGGACAAGCACTAAAGTCGGGAAAAAACCGGGTAACTATTGAAGTATCCTACCTGGATTCCATGAATCAAAAACAGTCTTCTGTCCTTGAAAAAGAAATAACGGTAACACAGATAGAAGAAAATTCAGAACCGGAAAAAGGGGAAGATTCAGGAAATGGCTTTTTTAGTTCTTTCGGCAGTTTCTTTAGAAGAATCTTTGGTTTGGGGTAAAGCATATGTTTAGATTAGAACTAATATTATTTATTTGGGGAAATCTTTGGCGAACCAAACTTCGAACGATATTAACGCTGATTGGAGTTATCATTGGGACAGGAGCTATAATGACCATGGTCTCCTTGGGAGTGGGGCTGCAGGACAACGTTACCCGGGAATTCTCTCAATTAGCCGACCTTCAGGTCCTTGAAGTAATGCCCGGTTATAGCCTAACAGAAGGACAGCTCTTTTTCGGAGGAGGAAGTCAGCCCGACTATCCCTTAGACAGTAAAGCTATTAGAGATATAAAAAGAATAGAAGGAGTGGAGGCTGTTTCCCCCATGGTCCAGGTTTACATGGCCTCTATTGAAATTCGTGGTCAGTCCTTTCATGTGGATTTTGTAGGGATGGATTTCCTCAGTTTAAGGGAATTCGGCATTCGGTTGGAAGACGGAAGAGAAATTGATAGACAGCCCCGGGGAGTGCTTATAGGAAGTAAAGTCCATGAAAGTATGGGGCAGGCTAAAACACTGCTAGAACGAGGATCCTTTCAGGTAAATGTCACCCGTTTTAACGAGACCGAAGAAGAGAGTAAAAACTTCCGTATGACCTCCTCGGGAACCCTGGAAGAAAGAGGAGATAGCAACGATTATTCCATTCTTATTCCCCTGGAAATGGCGGAGGAAATGTATTTGTGGTCTATGGGTGAAGAAATAAATTTCTCCAGGGATGGTTATGACCGGGTTCAGGTAAAAGTGACCACTGCCCAGGAGGTAGACTACGTAACTGAGGAGCTTCAATCCCGAGGATTCTTCATCTTTTCACTGAAACAGATCCTAGACTCAATGAATACAATCTTTCGTATCCTGCAGATTTTACTGGGATCTATCGGAGCCATCGCTTTGGTGGTAGCTTCCCTGGGTATCGTAAATACCATGCTTATGTCCATATACGAGAGAACCCGGGAGATAGGGGTAATGAAGGTTGTAGGTGCATCTTTGAACGACATCAGAAACATGTTTATACTGGAGGCTTTGGCTATTGGACTGATTGGGGGCTTTGCTGGAGTTTTCTGCGGCTGGATTTTTGGTCAGATAATAAACTTTGGAGCAAATATTTATATAACCTCTCAGGGAGGAGATTCCATTCAACTGATTTCAACTCCTCCGGGTCTGGTGGTTTTTATCTTGATTTTTGCTGTAGTAGTTGGCATGGGGTCCGGCCTTTACCCTGCTATAAAAGCCATGAAATTAAGCCCTCTGGAGGCTATCAGGCACGATTAATAAAGAAACTTGGAAGGGTGATTTAATATGAAAGAAGAAATTATGATAGAACAAGAAAATGAACAACAAAGTTTGAGCAGCAGCTTAAAGAACATTTTTTTTAAGCCATCCCGAGCCTTTGAGAATATAAACCTCAAAAGAATTATCATTTTTTCAATTATCATAATGGCTGCAGCTGGATTTCTTACGGGTTGGATTGGTGCCTCCGTATTGGGAGACACAGAGGCGGCATTAGAAGAAGTACGGGGAATGGAAGGGATGACCGAAGAAGGTTTAGCCCAGACCGAAGAAATGCTGACCAGCGGAATATTTACTACAATCATTTCTTCATTTCTTATCATTGGAGGTATAATAGGCACTATTTTCGGCTGGTTGATTATGGGGGGAATACTCACCCTGGTATTTAACTTGATGGGAGGAGAAGCTAAATATTCTAAAACCCTGGCAGTTTTAGGGTTATCCTGGATTCCTTTATTTTTACGGGAAGTTTTTAAAACTATTTGGTTTTTTTCCACTGGCGAATTTGCATCCGCAACTAGTGTTTTACATAATCAAGCGGATATTTTTGTTCTGTGGAATGTAATCCTGTTAATTGTTGGTTTCTCTATCGTCTATGGTTTGTCAAAAAAGAAATCTGCAGCAGCAGTACTGGGCTATAAAGCATTCTACCTGCTGCTTATATATGGGTTATCTTCTTTAAACCAATTCATAGCAGGAGGATTCATGTAGTCAAACAAAAAATTATCCTAAATCTATCTAACGGGGCAATATTCATAGAAAAGAATGGTTCGATTATTTTGTAATGATTAGGAAATACTTATATTATCACTTAATCACTACAAAATAAAGGATGCGATTATTTTGAAAATAATGATGGGAATGGCTTTACTGCTTGCGTTATTACTAGTTTTTTCTTTCTATACTTATTTTCAAGTTTCACAAATTTCAGAAGAACTGACTTCTACTCTTGATAAGCTTGAACAAAGAATTGAAGAAGACCAATGGGAAGAATCAACACATTTAATAGAAAACCTACAAGATAAATGGGAACGGGCTATCTTATGGTGGAACCCTCTCATGGACCATAGAGAAATTGACCAATTGGATCATGCTTTTATTAGGCTGGCCAGACTAGTTAATATTGAACAGAAAGAAGATGCATTAGTAGAGGTCAGTCTAACCAGGAGGATGGTACATCGGATAAAAGATAGGGAAAAACCCATCTTAAGTAATATTTTTTGAAGGATTACTCATTTCATCGGTGCTTTTACCATTAGTTTTGTAAGAGTTATAATACCCGTTATTGGATGGTTTATCATTGCAACACTTGTAAACTTGGCCTGCTGGTATTTGCTGTATTAGGAATACTTTTAATTTAAAAGGAGAAAAAAGACCCCTAACTCTAGTTGGTGGAATTAGTATTATAAAAAAAGAATATAAAATAATAGAAACTGCCATTTAAGACAAAAAAAGCTGCTGATTAAATATCAGCAGCTTTTTTTGTCTTAAAAGTTATCATATTATTTTGCCTTTTGAAAAGGATATTGTAGGTATATAAAGAAGATAATAATAAATAAGCTGTTTTTATAACAGAAATGGGAGGGAATTTTTTGTCTTCAATACAAAAAGCAAAAGAACTGGGTCGAGAAATAAGAAACAGTTCAGAATTTCTGGAATTAAAAGTTAAGGAAGAGAATCTTTCAAAAGACCCGGCGGCTCAGGAAATTATTCAGAATGTACAAGAAGTGCAGCAGGAGCTTGAAACAGCACAAAGAATGGGCGTTCAGCCTAACCAGGAGCAGATGACTAAATTTAATGCCCTGAGAGAGAAAATGCATGGAAATCAAACTTTAAGAGATTTAGTCCAGGCTCAAGAAGATTTAAATGAGTTTATGAAAGAAGTCAACCAGGCTATCACTGATGGTATACAAGAGGGAGAAGAAAAAAGTAATAATCAATAACAAATTATTTTTTTTAAAAATACCATAAAAAAAAGGTGGCCACTTAATTAAAAAGGTCACCTTTTTTAATAAATATAAAAACCCTTGCTGAACTTACAATTAAATCTATCTAAAAGTCCACCTCTTAAAAGGGAAAGTACAGTGAAAGGTAAAATAGATTAGTTTTTTAATCCCTCCACAAATAATCGTGTATTATATTTCATCATTTCAATATAGGTTTCCGCACCGCTGCCTGCTGGACCCAGAGCATCTGTAAATACTTCCCCGGCTATTTGAACCCCGGTCTCCCGGGAGACCGTTTCCATGTATCTCTGATCCACTGTGGTTTCCACAAACAAAGCAGGTATTTGATTATTTCTAACCAATTCTACCACTCGGGAAATCTGCTGAGGAGTCCCCTCCTCATGGGAGTTCAATTCCCAAATGCCCTCAGTTTGAAAACCGTACGCTTCTCCGTAATACTTGTAAGCATTTTCACTAACTACGATAACCCGATTATTTTCTGGAATTTCTACTGTTTCACTTCGAATCCATGCATCCAGTTCCTCCAACTGCAGCAAATAATCTGCCGTGTTTTCTCTGTATGCTCTTTCTCCACCAGGGTCCAGTTCTATAATAGACTCCATTATATTTTCCACGTATTTCATCATTATTACGGCATCTAGCCAGGCATGGGGGTCCGGAGCATCATCTCCTTCCAGGGGGATTGCTTTAATTCCTGCTGTGACCGAAATTATAGGAGTTTCTGTTACCCTTGCAAACGCATCCTTCATACTCCCCTCCAGGCCCATACCATTAATAAATATTATATCGGCATCGGTGGCCATCCTCATTTCTCCCGGCAGTAGTTCGTAATCTTCAGGGTTTTCACCAATAGGAACAATATATTGGACATTTCCTCGATCTCTTACTATATTTTCCACTACATCTGCCAAGATAGAGAAACTGGTAACCACCTTCAAATGCTTTTCTTTTAATTCCCCGTTTTGTTCTAATGAGCTCCCGCAGCCCCCTAACCCTAAGGATACAATAATTAAAGATAAAATAAGATAGGTTGTAATAACATTCTTTTTTAACAAGATATGACCTCCAATAATATTTTTAAATTTGCTAATACCTTAACTTTCCATCTCTAAAATTATTCAATTGGTTCTATACCCCTGCCCTCCAAACCCGATATTTTTGCACTAAAAGCCCCTGTTTTGGTGATAAGAAGAAGCTCAAAGCAAAAAGAAGTGAAGCAACCATTACGATGGAGGCTCCAGTGGCCACATCAAAAATGAAAGAAAGGTAGACTCCCGTTACTGCTGAAACAATACCAAACACAGCGGATAAAGCCAGCATAGAAGGCAGACGTTCTGTTAACAAATAAGCTGTAGCACCCGGTGCAATAAACATGGCTACCACCAGGACAATTCCTACCGTTTTAAGAGAGGCAACAGTAACCAGTGAAAGAAGAAGCATCATCAGATAGTGAATAATATTGGTGGGAACTCCCACAGCACGAGCCATTATTGGATCGAAGGTGCTTAAAAGAATCTGTTTATAAAAAAGGAAAATACAGCCCACCACCAAAAGCCCTATAATTAATATCAGCATAAGGTCCTCCCGGGATACTGCCAGCACATTACCAAATAGTATATGCCACAGATCTACCCCGGTTCCTCTCTGCAGGGTAATTAAAATCACTCCCAACGCAAAGGCGGAGGTAAACATCAAGCCAATAGCAGTATCATCCTTTAATTTGCTGTTTTGAGTAATATAACCTATTGCTATTGAGGTTAGAACACCCGTAATGACCGCTCCAATAAAGATGCTAAAACCAAAGATATAAGCTGCAGCAACGCCTGGCAGAACAGCATGGGAAATTGCATCACCCATCAGAGCCATTCCCCTAAGTATAATAAAACAACCAATGAATCCACAGATGGTTCCAACCATGATCCCACCTGCCATAGCATTCTGTAAATAACTATAGTTCATCAGAGAGTCTATAAAAAAATGTAGGCTATCCATCATCCGTTAACCACCATTAGTTTGTCAGAACCAGAAAAAGTAGATACCCTACCTTCATATGCCTCCCTCAGAGTCTCTTCCCGAAAAACCATATCTTTACTGCCAAATGCCACTAGACGATTCTTTAAAAGAACCAGAGTATCGAAGTATATTTCTGCCTTACTTAAGTCATGGTGTACTACAAAGATGCTCTTCCCCTGGTCCCGCAAACCCTTTAGAAGATCCATGATCATACTTTCTGAAGACATATCAATTCCGGCAAAAGGTTCGTCGAGGAAAAAGAGCTCCGCTTCTTGTGCCAAAGCCCTGGCTAAAAAAACTCTCTGCAGCTGTCCACCGGAAAGCTGACCGATCTGTCGATGCCTATAGGCAATCATATCAACTTCTTCTAAACTTTCCGTCACCACCTTTCGATCATTTTTCCTGGGCATTCCCCACCAGGTCAAATGAGGAAAACGGCCCATCATCACTACATCTTCAACAGAGACAGGGAAATCCAGGTTGATGTCGTTCCTTTGAGGAACATAAGCAATTTTTCTGCGGGCGCTGCCAACTGAACCGTTTAAAATCTTAACTTCTCCCCGGTCTATGGCCATCAGGCCCAAAATAGACTTCAACAGGGTTGATTTGCCAGCACCATTAGGACCGATAATGCCCACTAACTGGCCGGCTCCCACAGAAAAAGATATGTTTTCAAAAACTTTTTTTCCACTGTAAGATACAGTTAAATTGTTTACTTTTACTTTAACTTCCATGTTTTTTTAAGCCTCCTTATTCTGTTTATCCAAAAAAAATAGCGGTGTGAAAAAATGTTAACCCCGGCTAATACTTTAGCTAAAATCATTATATTAAGTAACGACATTTTTGGTGTTTGTCTACCTGTAAGAACCTGTAGACATGAATAAATAATTTCCTGCATATTAATTCCTTAAGGGGGTTACCAGATGAAAGATGAAAATGAGAAATTTTACACTGCCAGGGGTTATGAAATAACAGCGGACAAAGATATGCTGACCCCCAGTATGGAAGACTACATCGAAATGATCTACCGCCTGAGCCAATCCAGCGGATATACCCGGGTAAATGATCTGTCTGAAAAGCTAAACGTGCAGCCTCCATCAGTAACCCGAATGATGAAAAAACTCCATGAAAAATCTTTGCTGAATTATGAAAAATATGGAATGATACAATTAACAGAGGAAGGAAAAAGAATGGGGAAATTCTTTCTGGACCGTCACAATACTCTGAAAGAATTTTTTCTGCTGCTGGGTATTGAAGACCAAGTACAAAAAGAGGTAGAACAGATTGAACACCATATTAGCTGGGGATCCTTCCTGATTATTAATCGTTTTGTGAATTTTTTAAAAAATAGACCTGAGATCATTAATGAATTCAAAAATATTTGATCAAGTAAACTTAAGATAATTAAAAATCCCTAAAACAAGTTGACTATTGTTGACATTTTTTAAAAATTTGTATTATAATTAAGATGTAAAAAAAAAAATAACTCCGAGTCTTGTAGACCTAAAGGTAAAACCTACGGTACTAGACCGATAGGGTGTCACTGGAAACGGTGGTGCCTCCCGTTGAGGAAAGGAGAACCATAAAGGCAGCTCATAAATGAGCCGGTTAATATGCTTTTGTGCGTCTTGTTTAGGCGCTTTTTTATTTTATTGAATATTTCCCTAAGCACTTTTATAAAAAGCCTTTAAGTTCGGCTCCTTGTTCTTTTGTGCAGGGGTTTTTTATTAAAAAATATTTCTTATGTTGAATAATTTACTAGCACTCATCCAGATATGCCCTAAATTAAAGGAGAGGATTAAAAGTGTTTGTTGAAAAACTTTTAAAAATTTTTTGGAACCAAAAAATCCCTCCGTTATTTACCTATTGCCTGCTGGTCCTGATTATAATATTTAGCACAATGGTTGGTTGTGAACAGGTTGCCTCGGCCCCGGCATCAAATGAGTTTATCCTCCTGGCCACCACCACCAGCACATATGACTCCGGCCTACTGGATTATATGCTTCCAGCCTTTGAAGAAAAATATGGTATTGAAGTCAGGGTTCTTCCTAAGGGAACAGGACAAGCCCTGGAACTAGGCAAAGGAGGAGACGTGGACGTTCTTTTGGTACACGACCGAAGTTCTGAATTAAAAATGGTAGAAGAAGGCTTTTTTGTGGATAGATACGATGTTATGTTCAACGACTTCATTATTGTCGGGCCGACTAAAGATCCTGCCGGCATAAAAGAGATTGATGAGGTCAAAGAGGCTTTAAAAGCTATAATCCAGGGCAATCATACTTTTATTTCCAGAGGTGATAACTCCGGCACTCACAGCATGGAACTTTCTCTTTGGGAAGCAGCAGGGATTTCCAATTTCGGAGAAGGTTATAAATCTGTAGGTCAGGGCATGGGGGATACCCTGCGCATAACCGATGAACAGGAGGGCTACACCCTGACGGATCGTGCCACATATATTGCCCTCAAGGAAACCCTGGAAGTTGATATCCTGCTGGAGGGAGACCAAACCCTTTTCAATCAGTATGGTATTATGGCAGTAAACCCGAAAAAACACTCTCATAATAAGTATGAAAGTGCTTTGAAGTTAATTGAGTTTTTTATGTCAGAAGAGGGACAGCAGATGATTACCGATTATAAGCTGCAGGGAGAAGTTCTGTTCTTCCCAGGGATGTGCCTGAAATATTAAATACAAACACTATATTAACTCAATACATGGAGAGTGGTTCTTTGAATCAATTTGCAGCAGGTATCATAGAAGCATTTAAGTTAATATTCAGCCTGGATCCGTACCTCATGGAAATTGTAATATTATCCCTAACTGTTTCGGGTATGGCAGTGATCATCAGCACTATGATCGGAGTTCCCCTGGGTACTTACCTGGGCATGAGACCCGAAGAAAAAACGGGTTTCATAAGTAGGATACTGTACACCCTGATGGGAATGCCTCCAGTGGTTGCTGGACTGTTAATTTACATGCTTATTGCCAGGCGTGGCCCTTTAGGTCCTCTTGGTATTCTGTATACACCCACAGCTATGGTGGTAGTCCAGGTTTTTCTAGCTCTACCCATCGTAGTGGGGTTAACTATGCTTGCCATTCGCAGCCAGGGAAAAGAAGTAGAGGAAACCGCCCTTACCTTAGGCGCCGCACCAATACTAACAGCCTGGACAGTAATTCGAGAATCCAAGGTTTCCTTATTGGGCGCCATAGTAACGGGTTTTGGACGAATTATTGCTGAGGTAGGGGCCGTCATGATTGTAGGGGGAAATATTCAGGGACACACCCGGGTTATGACCACTGCCATCGTCCTTGAAACCAGCAAAGGTAATTTTGAACTGGCAATTGGGCTAGGAATCATTTTATTAACTATCTTCTTTATTATCAATTCTGTTATGTACCGCTTTCAGAAGGGGGGGGGACGTCATCCCTGGTAAAAAAGGCCTAATTCAAGTAAAAAACCTGACTAAAGTATATAATCGGGAAGTATTAAACATACAGGACATGACCATCAATGAAGGAAAAATATACGGGATAATAGGGCCCAGTGGCTGTGGAAAAAGTACCCTTCTTCGCCTACTTAACCTGCTTATTAAACCAACCACCGGCACCATCAGCTTTAATGAAAGTTCAGTTCCTTTAAATAGGTCTACTGCTCTATCTTTCCGCAGAAAAATGACTCTGGTATTCCAAAATCCCACACTTTTTAAGACCTCAGTGAGGGAAAATATTGCCTACGGGCTGAAAGCCCGAGGAATAAACGGGGAAGAAATTCACAAAAAAGTATCTCTTTTGCTAGAAAAAATTGGCCTGCAGGAAGTTGCCGATCAGCAGGCACTTTCCCTCTCCGGAGGAGAGGCACAGCGGGTGGCCCTGGCACGGGCGGTGGCTTTTGATCCAAAAATATTACTACTGGACGAACCTACGGCAAACCTGGACCCTACAAATGTAGAAGTAATTGAAAATCTAGTGGTAGAGCTGAATAAAACCCTGGGTATTACCATTATCATAGTTACTCACAATATTTTTCAGGCCCGACGGATTACCGACTGCACCATTTTTCTGTACGATGGAAAAATTGTAGAAATGGATGACACAGAAAAAATATTCACCTCTCCCCAGGACCCAAGGACAAAAGCATTTGTCGAGGGCCGTATGATTTATTAACGGTTTTCTGTTTTGTCAAGGGGACGGTTCCATCTTTACCAGAGCGTATCGGAGGTCGAAGACCTGGAGGATGAAACCGTCTCTATGGCTTAGAGATGTAGTTCATAATAAGTAACTTTTCGCTGTAATGCTTGAGAATAATTCAAATAAACCCATATCAGGGAGGCATGATATATTTTGAAGCTTTATGGATGCAACAGATATCTATGTGATAACTGCGGAGCAGGCAACAACACCAGAACTTACGCCCTGGGCAGTAAAGGAACAGCCTGCAATTGTGAAAGGATTATTACCCTATGTGACAGATGCAGAGAAAGGCTGCTGGAATTGCTGGAGGATGAAACAAAAATCTCTGATATTAGACTAAATTCTTAAGAAACCGGTTGACATTTTTTTTAACTTCGTATTATAATTAGTTTGAAATTACATAACTCCGAGTCTAACAGTTCTAAGGGTTTATACCTAAGGCTACAGACCGATAGGGTGCTGCTGGAAACGGCGATGCCTCCCGTTGAGGAAAGGAGAATCATAAAGGCAGCTCATAAATGAGCCGGTTAATATGCTTTTGTGCGTCTTGTTTAGGACGCTTTTTTTATTGCATATTACTGTTACTTTACATAATGTCTTAAACTGAACTCCCCTTCCTTTACAGTATGGGAGTTTTTTTTGAGCCAAAAATTTATCATGTTATAACATGCACTGTATTTTAACAAAAAATGAAAACAAAGCCCTAGTGAATAAAGGGGGTGCTTTAAAAAGCTTACATACTAAATGGTCAATACAGGAGCATTTATTTAGAAAGTTTCTATAAAAGCAAGAAAAAAGATAAACCCGAAAGGGTAGGACAATAAGAGAAAAAGCATAATTAAATTTCTATAAAAGAGGAGGAAAAATCTTTGAAACAAATTAAAATGATTTTCTGTATTACCTTGTGTATGCTGTTATTTTTTGGCTTAGCAGTGGGCTGCGGACAGGATGCTCCTGTAGAGGATAATACCACTGCGCAGCCGGAAGAAAATAGAGAAGAAGCTTCTAACAATGGTGAGAATGAGAATGAAGAAGATCCTGCGGAAGAGTCCACCTGGGAATTTACTATTTCATGGGCTGATGGAGAGGCTTTATTTACCATAGAGGAACTGAAGGAAATGCAAAGAGTAACCCTTACAGCAGAAGTGAAAGAAGAGACCAATGAATATACCGGCGTTATACTTAAAAACTTACTGGAAAAAGCCAATATTAAGGAAGCAGCAGAAGTTACCCTGGTGGCAGCTGATGGTTACTCCGCCGCCCTGGAGGGAGATACAGCTTTTTCCGACAATACCATTATTGCTTTTAAAATAAATGGGGAGGCACTGGAAGATAAGTCAGCCCCTATCATGCTGGTCACTACAGAAGCTTCTCCTCAGGTCTGGGTTGGGCAGCTAAAAACAATTAAGGTGGAATAAAATTTGAAGGTCCAAAAGGATGTTTTTTAGAATTTTAGAACCGGGGGATACTGCGATGAAAAAAGGTTTTTTGAAAAAATTCTCCATGTTTGACCTGGTTATTATAACAATGATGGCTGCCCTGGGAGTAGCCATAAAACCTATCATAGTTCCCCTGGCCCATATTATCACCGGGCCCTTCTTTATCCCGGGTGGGGTAATAGCCGGAGGTTTTTATATGCTCTGGATCGTGCTGGGGCACGGTCTGGTCAACAAACGGGGGACCGGGACATTAATTGGGGTTATACAGGCGATTCTGGTAATATCCATGGGTATTTTCGGAACTCACGGGGCCATCAGCATTATTACCTATGTAGCCCCGGGAATTATGGTAGACCTTTTGTATATCATTTTAAGAGGTGGAGTCAATTCCCCTTTGAACGCTTTTTTAGGAGGCGTAGCAGCTAATGTTACGGGAACGGTACTGGTGACCATTGTCTTTTTTAGACTGCCTTTAATCCCTCTCCTTTTAAGCCTCAGCGCAGCCTCCCTTTCCGGGGGACTGGGGGGACTGGTTGCCTTCAGGCTGATTAAACAGTTACAAAAGTTTAATATCGGCGTCGCGCCTTAAATAACTGATATATTAATGGACAGGAGGAAATGGAAAATGAAGGGAAGAATACTGACACTTATCGTAGTCGCCCTGCTCATAACAGTAGGAGGGTTGGCATATTTGAACCAGAAACAACTGACTCATACAGACCAAAATTCTGAAAACCCATCGGTAATGATTAAGGCGGACGGCGAGGAAACAGGTGTCATTACATTAGAGGAAATAAAAGCCCTGGGAGAAGTAGAATTCGTGACTACCCTACGCTCCAGCGGTAAACCACCTTCTGACCATACTTATAAAGGTGTACCCCTAAAGGAGGTCATCCTTGCTGTAGACAAGACCCTGCTGGAGCAGGGAGAGCAGGTAACAGCCCAAGCTGTAGACGGTTACGTAGTGGCTTATACGGTAGAGGAAGTCATGGAAAGCGAACACATTTACCTGGTATACCAGCAGGAGGGTGAACCCTTAAAGAGTAAAAATGAGGGAGGCTCAGGTCCCTTCCTGGTGCTTGCCCGGCAGGACGAATTTGGCCAGCGCTGGTGCAAATTTACCGTGGAAATAAACATTCAGTAAGATGCCGTTATAAATAATTTTTGTAGGACAATATAATAAACATAAGAAGGTAGGGACAATAATGGTCCTTGAAGTAAAAAGGCTGACCTTTTATTACCAGAAGGATGGTAGAAGGATAATCGATAATATCAGCTTTAGTATGGGGGCAGGAGAAATCTTAGGAGTAATCGGCCTCAGCGGCTGTGGCAAGAGCACCCTGTGCATGGCTCTGTGCGGAATTATCCCCCACAGCCATCAGGGTTTTATGGAAGGAGATGTATTGTTATTTGGGGAGAACACCCGAGACATGTCCATTCCCAATATCGCTTCCCGAGTGGGAATCGTCTTCCAGGATCCTGAGACCCAGCTATTTCTCCCCGTGATTCGAAATGAACTGGCCTTTGGCCCCGAAAATCTCTGCTTCCCCCGGGAAAAAATTCTCCAGGTGGTGGAGAGAACATCAGAAATGACGGAAATTAAAGATCTGCTGTCAGGTAACCCTAACGAGATATCCGGAGGGCAGCAGCAGATTACAGCCTTAGCCGCTGTTCTCTGCTTAAATCCGGAAATATTAATTCTGGACGAAGCGGCCTCACAGCTGGACGGCAAAAACAGCGATAGAATATTGGAAATTGTCCTCCGGCTAAAAGAAAAAGGGAAAACGGTAATCATGGTGGACCACAACCTGGACAGGCTGAAAATTGCCGACCGGGTTATGGCTTTAAAAGACGGTAGAATACTTAGCCTGGAGCCGGTGGATAAGGTACTTCAAAATAAAGAAATGTTAAAAGATTGTTATTATCAGACGGCGGCGAGGTGATTTTCTTGAATTTTATTAACCTGCAGGGGGTGAGCTATGCATACCCCCGGAAGGAAGAAGTCTTTTCCGATCTTTCTTTCAGCATCAAAACTGGTGATACGGTAGCCCTCAATGGCCCTAATGGCTGCGGGAAAACCACCCTGGGAAAAGTGATCATGGGTATATATCAACCTACCAGAGGAAAGGTCCTGCTGGAGGGTAAAAAAATGCAGGAACTGAGCCTGGGAGAAATAGGGCAGAGGCTGGGGTATATATTTCAAAACCCTGAAAAACAAATATTTACCCCTTCGGTTCAGGAGGAAGTCAGTTTCGGCCTGCGCTACCGGGGCTTGGAAGAGAAAGAGATCGAGAACAAGGTTGAAGCAATGCTAAGCTACTTCGACCTGCAGCACTGTCGGGATAATTTCCCTTTTAACCTGAGCCAGGGGGAAAAGCAGAGGCTGGTAATTGCGGCTATCCTGGCCCTGGAGCCGAAATTTATAATTTTCGATGAACCCACCACCGGTCTGGATTACGTAAGAAAACACAAGTTTGCAGAACTGCTGCACCGGATTAAAGAAAAAGGCGTGGGATATATCTTAATCAGCCATGATTATGAATTCAGCCAAAGCTGCACAAACCGAACCTTGAGTATGAAAGAGGGGAAAATCTATGAGCAGTAACGGAATGAAGGATAACCTGGATCCCCGTTCAATCATCACCATGGTGCTGGTGGTTTCAACCCTGGCCATCCTGATACGAGAGGTAATTTGGCTGTTTGCCATCCTGGCCACTACACTGGCACTGCTTAAGATATTTGGCATTAAAGTGATGCAGGTTTTTCCCCGGCTAAAACGATTTATATCCCTTTTCTTCTTTTTATTAATTGTACAAAGCATATTTGCACCATCAGGACAACCCCTGCTGGTGATTAAAGGAATACAGGTAATTACCATGGGCGGCATAATTACCGGCGTGTCCGTAATATTGAGGATGATGATTATTATAACCAGCGCCATGCTGCTCATTACGGTAAACCCCACCAAAATGGTGTTGGGATTGACCCGCTGGCGGATTCCTTACGAGATTGCCTATATGGTATTATTAGCTGCCCGATTTCTACCTATTTTCATAGAGGAAATGAAGGATGCCCTGGTAGCCGTACAGCTCCGAGGGGTTCCCCTGAAAAACATTCCTCTGGGTGAAAAGCTAAAGGTATACAGCTATATTCTAATGCCTGTGGTAGCCGGAGCAATCCTGAAAGCTAAAAAAACTGCGGTAGCCATGGAGGCCAGGGCCTTCCGGGCACACTCCAGGCGAACTTATATCGATGAAATTTCCCTGGGGAAAAAAGATTACGGAGTAATCATTACATGCCTTTTCCTGGGCGTGCTCTGTTATTCCGCATACTTATGGAGGTGGTTATAAAATGAAGGTTTTTTCTGTTTTTGGGATTACCCAATCAGGCAAAACTACCACTGTTGAAAAAATTATAACAGAATTAAGGCGGCGAAGGTACACGGTGGGTTCTGTAAAAGATATCCATTTCGAAGACTTTGCTATCGATACTGAGGGGACCAATACAGACCGACACAAAAAAGCAGGGGCCCAGTTGGTCACCGCCCGGGGCCTTTTTGAAACAGACATCCTTTTTCCCTCCCAACTGCCGGTGGAAAAAATCCTGGAGTTTTACGACCATGATTTTGTAGTCCTGGAAGGAGTTTCTGACTACAACGTCCCCAAAATTGTCTGCGGTCATACCACAAAAGAACTGGATGAAAGAATCAATCCATCTGTCTTTGCCATCTCCGGAGTGATATCCAATGAATTAACAGAGTACCAAGGCCTCCCGGCCTTTAACGCTGTGGAAGACATTGATTCCCTGGTGGATTATATTGAAAAAAAAGTATTTCCCAAACTGCCCAATGTGGCTCCGGAATGCTGCGGACTCTGCGGACTCAGCTGTGAAAAACTGCTGTATGCCATACTCAGTGGAGAAAAAAAACGGGGCGACTGTCTCCTGGACAGCAGTCAAGTTAAACTTACCATAAACAATCAGGAAATTTCCATGGTAGAATTCGTGCAAGAAATTTTAACAAAGACAGTGGTGGGCCTGGTATCCACCCTGGATGGCTACAAAAAATATGGGGAAATTCATCTGGAAATCAGCCAGAAGGGAGAAGAGGATGATACCCAATAAAGAAATTAGTGCTCCTCTGGAGGAAAAGTTTATTAAACAGTGGGAAATAAAGGAGTATTGTCTGATTAAAAAGTTCAAAAGTAAAAAAAACCAGGTTTACTTAATAAAAGCCGAAATGGAATCCGGGTTAACAGAAAGTTTTGTTTTAAAAGAATATGCTGACGGGACAAAAGATATGGAAAAAGAAGCCAGTATTCTTCATAAACTCCAGGAAAAGAAAATCCATGCTCCAATACTTTACTATATGGGAAAGAAGCACATTGTCATGGAGTATATTCAAGGTCAGCTGTTTTTAGATTTTTTTGAGGAAATGGAAATGGCCGGGCCTCTGGAAAAGGAAGCCTGGCATACCGCCTGCGCTACAGCATCCTCCCTGGCCTATTGGTTTAAAAATTTTTATAAAGTAATGGAAAACCATTATGGGAAGACCATGATAATGTATGATATAAATTTAAGAAATTTTATTATAAGAGATGAAATTTATGGATTTGATTTTGAGGACTGCCGCCTGGGAAAAAAGGAAACAGACACAGGCAGGCTTTGCGCCTACTTACTTACTTATGAACCGGCTTTTACAGATTGGAAGAAAGAATTAGTAAGAGAGTTTTTTATAATATTTACCAAAAACCTTGATCTTGACCCTTCATTGGTAAAAGAAGAAATGTTCAAAGAACTAGAATCTATATCTCAAAGAAGGAAACTAGTTTATCCGATGGAATTTAAAACATGATGCACATTCTGTGCTTCACGCCTAAGAGAGATTAAATACTGTGCAAAACATAAAACAGGTAACAATGGGACATTATAAAAATATTATGAACTATTAAATATTGCTTTAAGATATGTTAATTATAGAAGGATTTACAATTGGATGAAAAGAACAGTATAAGAAGAAGGAAAAATAAAAGGAGGTAGAACATGGTTCAAGGTTCTAGAGAAGAAAGAAGAGGTAAAGTTATTGAAGTGTTAAATAAAGCTCGTTCTATGGAGCTTCAGGCAGTTCATCAATACATGAATCAGCATTATAATCTTGATGATATGGACTATGGCAAACTAGCTGTTGAACTTAAACAGATTGCTATAGACGAGATGAGACACGCTGAAGCAACGGCAGAGCGAGTTAAGGAACTGGGCGGAGAGCCTACCACAGATCTGGCGGGGAGCGTAGTAAAAGGTCAGGACCTGGAAACTATTTATTCTTTTAACGCCGGGGAGGAAGAAGGCGCCATAGATGCATACAACCAGTTTGCCCTTGTCTGCAGAGAAAACGGCGACAGCATATCCATGAAACTGTTTGAAACCCTTATTGATTCAGAACAGGAACATCTAAATTACTTTGATAATATCAGCAAACACATAAAAAATCTTGGGGCTTCATATCTTGCCCGTATAGCCGGAGCTCCAACTGATACAGGCGGCGCAACTGAAGCAGAATAACATTCTTCATTTCAAATCTTCAAGGTTGTCTTTCTACATACATTAGGAGGGCAGCTTTTTTTTCTGCAATTATTTAATAATTTTAAATAACCTTAGGTCAACTTTTTTCATATATCGAACAAATGTGCTGTAAATATATAGCTTTTTGTTGTATAATGTATTTATAAAATATGTTTTGGAGAGTGATAAAAATGGACCATAAGGCCTTTGATCTATTAGAAAAGGTATATATTGAATTACAAGATACCAAAAAAGAGGTTAAGAAGGATATTTCTGAGGTTAAGAAAGATGTTAAACAATTAAATAACCGAGTTATAAAGACAGAAATACTAATTGAAAATAGTATTGCTCTTCAGATAAATTCTTTATTTGAAGCTCAGATGATTACAAATGAAAAACTTGGTAGAGTGGAGGAAAAGCTTGAAGAAATTTCACAAAAAGTTAATAAGCATGATATAAAAATTCAGGTCATTGAAGGTGGTAATTAAAGGAGTCCCGTAGAAAGAATCTTTATGTAAGAACAGACTTATAATAACTATTATTAATACAGTGGAAAGTGAACTCGTTTCAGTAAGCTAAAAACATCGGGGAATCAGGTGGAGACTCTACTCCACCTGATTAAAAGCCCACTCACGCTAACACTTAGAGTTGGGGTCTCATACCCTAAAAAATGAGATTAGCAATTCTCCTACTAAAAAATATAATAATAATTGAAAAAGGTGCGGAAGGAATTTCCTATGAAAAATGATTATTTACCTGTGTCAAAAAAAGATATGGAAGAACGAGGATGGGATAAGCTTGATTTCATCATCATCAGCGGGGATGCCTATGTAGACCATCCTTCCTTTGGTGTGGCTATCATCGGAAGGCTGTTGGAAGCTCACGGTTTCAAAACAGGCATTATCACTCAGCCTAACTGGAAAGACTTAAATGAGTTTAAAAAGTTGGGTAAACCATTACTTGGGTTTTTTGTTTCCAGCGGAAATATTGATTCCATGGTAAATCATTACACCGCAGCAAAAAAAAGAAGAAAAAAGGATGTCTATTCTCCCGGCGGCAGGGGAGGCCAAAGGCCAGACCGTGCCGCCATAGTATATTCTCAAAAAGTTAAAGAAGCTTATAAAAAGGTTCCTGTTATCTTAGGTGGGTTAGAGGCCAGCCTGCGTAGGTTAGCCCATTATGACTACTGGGAGGACAGGGTACGCAGTTCAATCCTCCTGGATGCAAAAGCAGATCTGCTGGTTTATGGGATGGGAGAAAAACAGGTTGTTGAGATAGCGGAGGCCCTGAAAAGCGGCCTTTTCATAAAAGATATTACATATATCAAAGGTACTGTATACAAGACCGGCTCAATAGATAATGTATATGAAGGAAAAATGCTGCCTTCCTATGATGATATTATTGCTTCAAAAGAAACCTATGCAAAAAGTTTTATGATACAACATAGAAATACTGATTCCATCACCGCTGTCCCGCTGATAGAACCCTATAGACACACCTTTATCGTACAAAATCCGCCGGCAGAACCCCTGACTTCTTCTGAGTTAGACAGCATATACAATCTACCCTTTACAAAAACATACCATCCTATGTACGAAAAAGAGGGTGGAGTACCTGCCATAGAAGAAGTTAAGCACAGCCTGGTCAGCAGCAGAGGTTGTTTTGGGGGCTGTAATTTTTGTGCCCTGCATTTTCATCAGGGAAGAACCGTGCAGGCCAGGAGTATACCCTCAATTATTAAAGAAGCAGAAGAGATGATAAAAGATGAAGGTTTTAAAGGTTATATCCATGATGTAGGGGGCCCTACGGCAAACTTCAGGAAAAGGGCCTGTCAACAGCAAATAGAGCACGGCGTTTGTCAGGATAAAAAATGTCTGTTCCCCAGGCCATGTAAAAACCTTGAGGTAGATCATGTAGAGTATCTTGATCTTTTAAGAAAGCTGCGAAACCTGGAAGGGGTAAAAAAAGTATTTGTCCGCTCGGGAATCAGATACGATTATTTAGTTTATGACCAGAATCAAGAATTCTTTGAAGAACTCTGCAGGTACCATATTAGCGGACAGCTTAAAGTAGCCCCTGAACATATTGCCCCTGAAGTTCTTAAAAAAATGGGAAAGCCGGAATTTGAAGTTTATGAAAGATTCAAAAAAAAGTATGAGGCAATCAATAAGAAACACGGTATGAATCAATTTCTCGTTCCTTACCTTATGTCCAGCCATCCCGGGTCGGACTTAAATGCGGCGATTCAGCTGGCAGAATATTTAAGAGATATTAAACATATGCCCAAACAGGTGCAGGATTTTTATCCTACACCGGGAACCCTATCCACCTGTATGTATTATACGGAACTGGACCCTCGGACCATGAAAAAAGTGTATGTTCCCAAATCTCTTCGGGAAAAAGCCATGCAGAAGGCCTTGATACAGTATCGGGAGCCAAAAAACTATCCACTGGTATTAGAAGCTTTAATAAAAGCAGGCCGAGAAGATTTAATTGGTTTCGGGAAAAAATGCTTAATTCGTCCCCGGAAAAAAGCCAGCCGTCATAAGCGTTAGAGTGCAGTGGTTAACTTTATTTCCACGTCTTTTCTAACCTAACATCTCCACTCCTATAAAGTTTTTACAACTTATGCCGATAAAAATAAGATAGGAATTTATATTTTTTTCTATAATATAATAAATTTTTTGCTGAGGGAGGTTATAATTTTTCTTGATAATATACAAAAAAAATATAAAAGGATTTATTTGACCTGATAAAATGAAATCTCTTTTGTTTCCAGTTAGGGCTTCCAGTTAAAATGTTTTAATTTAAAAGATCAGTTCTATGCATATTTGCTAATAGGGAAAAAAATAAAATCTGTAATATTTATCTAATAATATTAAAGGACGAAATATCAGGAAGGGGAGAGAGAATTTATGACTAAATTAGTGGGAAAACATCTTTTGGAGCAAATGACAAGTTTTGCCCCATACATTAAAGAATTTTTCTTGCAGGAGGCTGTAATTGGTGTAGTGGACAATGAAAAGTATTTACATTACGAAGGATGTCAAACCTTTGACCTGGGCATTGTAAATGGAGACCCTGTAAAGGATGGCAGTGCTACCCACCAAGCTATGATGGCGAAAGAGAGAATATTGGTCGAAATTCCCCGTGAAATATGGGGTGTCGCTATCAAAGCGATATCTATACCTGTGTTTGACGAAGATGATAATGTGATTGGAGCTATTGCTTTTTGTTATAGCGTTGAAAACCAGTCTAAAATGCAGGAGGTAGTAGCACAATTCTCTTCAGCTTTTCAACAAGTAAATAGCGGTGCACAAGAAATTGCAGCAGGAGCTCATAACCTTGCAAATACAGGAGAAAGTCTAACTATAGCTGCTGCAAACTCGAAAACTGAGTTGGAAAAGACAAATAGTATAATTCAAATGATTAGTAAAGTAGCCCACAGCACAAAATTACTTGGCCTAAATGCTGCGATTGAAGCAGCAAGGTCCGGCGAACACGGCAGAGGTTTTGCAGTCGTTGCCGACGAAATTCATCGTCTTTCAGATCAAAGCAATAGTTTTGCCAAAGAAATCGAAAGCACTCTGAAAACCATTGTAGATTCCTTAAATACAGTAATTTATTCAATACAAGAAACAAGCTCAATAAGTGAAGAGCAGTCAGCAGCTACACAAGAAATAGTAGCTTCCATGCAAGAACTCTATGCACAGTTAAACGTCCTAGATGATCTTGCCAAATATATATAAGTTGTCAAGGGTGTCAAGGGTGTCAAGGGGAATGTTCTTGTGTTATCACGAAGAACATTCCCCTTGGCACCCTTCCTTTTTGTGCAGCAAAACTATCGTCTGCTCAGCATCAACAAAACTCTACTGAACAATCAAATTTTATATTATCTAATAATTGACAAAAAAATACAATTTACAACAAAGGAAATATTTACTTTGGAATAGAATATAATTAAAATAAATAGCTAATGAAAGATATCTTAAGTATCTTTCTAATAATTTCAATTTAGCAGTTAAGGCAAAAATACCTTATTGCTGGAAATTAATGTACACATACGAGGGGGATGATATCTTATGTCCAATGATAAAACTGATGTTATCACTTTATATAATGACCTGGCCAATATAATTTGGCAGAGAATAATTGATATAGCCGGTATTCACAGTGCAATAGTTCTGGTCCAACGAACAACCTGGATTACTCAACAAAAATATTCTGAAGCGGAAGCCATTCAATTTGATAAGAAAGGAATTTCTTTTCTAGGACTAAAAGAGAAAGCTGAAGAGGAAAAATTAAAGCTAATTATTGAAGAATTTTTTGCTTCCCTTATTAATATCTTAACCCGCCTAATAGGAGAGGACATATCTAATAAAATCGCTCAAGAAATTAACGAAATTATTAAGGCAGAAGGAGGACAGGCATGGACAAAATAAAAACGGGAGTGTCTGGGCTGGATCAGATTTTATACGGTGGATTTCCCAAAAACTCCACTATTCTTATATCTGGAGCCCCGGGTACTGGAAAAACAATTCTCACACAAAATATTTTATTTAATATAAATAAACAAAAAGAATCAAAGATACTTTACCTTACCACTGTTTCGGAACCACAAATTAAAATTCTGAAGAACCAACAACAGTTTTCATATTTTGATTCAAATGCTTTTATGGATTCTGTTATTTTCCATGATATAGGCAGTAAGATTATTTCAGAAGGCATAGGCGAAATCCCGGAAATAATTGATAAATTAATTGAACAACATCGACCCGTTTTGATAGCCATAGATAGTATAAAAGCAATTATTGATCTGCTTTCAGAGCAGGAGGCTCGAAAGTTAATTTATGAACTGAATGTAAAATTAACCTTTTGGGAAATAAATACACTTCTCATCGGTGAATATATTGATGGTGATGAGGTTCAAAGACGTCCTGAAGCATCAATCGCTGATGGGATTATACACCTGTATGGAACAGAGGAACGGAAACATCAAAAACGTTACCTGCGAGTTTTAAAAATGCGTGGGACTGACTTTTTAACGGGTGAACACTGCATGAAAATTTCAGGAGATGGCATTCTACTCTATCCCCGGCTAAATCCTGTTGTGAAAAAACAAACTTATGAAATTAATAGTACTTATCAACCCACCGGAATTTCTGGCCTAGATGAGATGTTACACGGGGGTATTCCCTCGGGAACCACAACAATTATTAGCGGGAGCACAGGGACAGGGAAAACCTTATTAGGTCTGAGCTGGATCTGCCGTGGAGCGGAAGCAAATGAAACAGGGCTTATTATTGCCTTGGAAGAAAGCCCAGAATTATTAATCAAGTCAGCAGAATCCTTTGGATGGGATTTGCTAAAATACATGAATTACGGACTGATTAAGATATTACATATTTCCTCTATTGAGATGGATTTAGATGAACTTGTTTATAATACACAAATGATGGTAGAGGAAAACAAAATTAAACGAGTATTAATCAACAGCATATCTTCCATAGAGGTTGGAGTTGCAGATAAAATTAAATATACCGACTGGTTATGGGCCGCTGCTGACTTTTTTAAATCTCAAGGGATATCCCTTATGCTTGTTAACGAAAGCCCGAATCTTTTTGGTGTTTCTCAGATAACAAAACACACAGTTAGCTATATTGCAGATAATATCATTATGTTATTCTTAAAACGTTCAAATTATCAAATATACAAATTTATTAATGTCTTAAAAATGAGAGGTCACTCCCATTCAGATAGTATTCGCTCATTTACTGTAACGAATAAAGGGCCTGTTGTTCTAAAACGAATACCGGAAAATGAAAATAATGCTTCATTCATAGAAATAGATAATAACAATATAGGAGTAGAATAGTAATGATAGAATTTATAACCGCCCCAAAATGGAATAACTTTCATGATTCTATTGCCGGAATGTTAAATATTACGGTTGTATTAATTGACTCCCAAGGAAAACCAGTAACCATTTATCCTGAACATTCCTTTTCAGAGTTAAACAATAACAAAGATTTAATATATGCCTACCATGATTTTTTTCTTAACCTTACCAGATTTAAGGATGAGAAGAGCAGTAAAATACTCTATGATCCTCTTGGTTTACCTGTAGGATTTATTAATCTTGGAAACGTTAGCATTATTTTGGGAGGAATTTTAGATAAAAATGATCCTCATTCATCTGATAAACTAAAAAGAATGATGAAAACTTTTGATATCCCAGATAATGAATTTATGTGGCAAAAACTAAATTTCTTAAGTTTAGAAGAATTAAAAGAAACCATTAATTACGTGGAAAATTTTTACACCAGATTAGTGGGGGCATTAAACGAAACATCAAAACTTGGGCATCAGATGATGCTCTTAGCTGCGGTAGAAGAAATAAACAAGCTTACAGTTAGCCTTCTAACACCGGACAATTTTGAGCTGAATACTATTCAGGATTTAATAACTAATACTCTTATAATTTTATTTGATGCCGATAGTTCATGGGTCTTTACCCACCGAAAGTACGATAAAAGTATTACAACACATAAAGGAAATACTAATGAGTTCCTTCAAAGGTTGGAGCAGGACTGGAAGTCTACCATTAAAAAGCAAAAGAAAACTCAATTACAAAATAAGTGGGGGAAAAAGATTTTAGACCCTGACCTAAAAATAAAAAACACGTTTAAGCAAATAGATGGACTTTACTGTGCTTCTATCGGAGTAGTAAATCCAAGAAATAATAATGTAGAAGTAGCCCTTTCCGCTTTTCAAAGGCAGTTAACCATTGCTTTGGAGTTTGACTCTTTATATCAGGTACTGCTTCAAAGAATGGGCACCATCCTTAATTCTATACGCCATGGAATTGTAGTTACTAACCAAAAAGGCCAGTTGGCATTGATAAATGAGTCAGCTAAGAATACATTTAATAAAATAGGAATAGCATTACCTTTTGGTGAAACTTTGCTTGGGAAGAAACTCTCCCGCTCTATGGAAACTGCTGTTCATGATGCTATCCAATACGGTAACTCTTTTATTAAACAAAATTCAATTCTGGGAGATGAACATATATCTCTATATTTAAACTGGGATATAATTCCTCTACTTAATGAAGATGGCAGGATTATGGGGACTATATTAGTGATTGAGGATATTACAGACAATGTAAATATTTCCAGGCAGCTGCAGGAGTGGGAAAGGCTGGCCACCGCAGGACAGGTGGCCGCTGGCCTGGCTCATGAAATTCGCAATCCCATGGCAGCAGCAACCGCTGCTATTCAGTTCTTTGAAATGGTCAAGGACAAGGAAAAACAAAAAGAAGTCCTTAACATGTTAAACAGTGAACTGGAAAGAATGAACAATATCCTAACTGATTTTATGAATGTTTGTAAACCCAGCAGCCAGGAAAACCTTGAGTCTGTAGATCTCACACAGATAGTTAATGAAATAAAGTCACTGCTTAAAAGTGAAGCGTACCTCTATGACATAGACTTTGTAATACACCAGGTTTCAGATAGTTTACCCTTGATAAAAGGTAATAAAAACAGCCTGAAACAGGTGTTGTTAAATATTGCCAAAAACTCAATAGAAGCAATGAAAGAAGGAGGGAGGCTTGAAATATATCAGGATTTCAATGATAGTATTACTTGGGTGACCATTAAGGATAACGGTCCAGGAATTCCAAAGGATATCTTAGATAATATATTCAGACCTTTTTTTACAACTAAGCCCGAGGGAAGTGGCTTAGGTCTTTCTGTTTCATCCTCTATTGTTAAAAATATGGGAGGTAAGCTTTTTATAGAAAGTAAAGTTGGACAGGGGACTAGTGTAAAGATTATTTTCCCTATATATAAATCAATAGAAAGGGTGTTAACAAATGACTGATATTGATGTTGTTTTAATTGATGACGATGATAATGTAAGATGGATTTTGCAGGAAATACTCTCCCTGGAAAATATCTCTCATCGGGCAGCCGGGACAGGTCCCGAAGGACTTGGTCTTATTAAAGAACATAAACCTCATTTAGCCATCTTAGATGTAAAGCTTGGGACAATGAATGGTTTAGACGTAGCCAAAAAAATACCAGATATCTGTAGTTATACTAAAATTCTTTTTATCACCGGCTACAGCGAGGTAATTAAAGAGAAGATAGATGATTTTCACTATGTAGCAGGTGTTATTGAAAAACCCTTTAATATAAGTGAATTCTTAAAAAAAATAAAAGATATTTTAAGTGAAGGACAAGCCTTGAATATTGGGTATAGGAAAAAAACAATTATTGCAAGTAATTAGGGAATTATAAGGAAGTAGAAAAATCAGAATGAAATTTAGAGTTTTATGATATGCCCCCACCACTTAAGAAATGGGGGCTTCTTAGTTCCACGATGGCGTAAGCGAAAATATCAGCATCCTGTGAAAGGGTTCATGATATTTGTATTCTCTTTTAAAAGACCGGATATACTATATCTGAGGTGATAGTATGCTGTTTAAGAAAAAAACATTTTTCCTCACATTACTGATCTTAATACTATTAATTGCCGGATGTAGAATCCCTGGATGTGGTTCTGAAGAAGAAAACTCAGGGGAAAATACCCAGAACGAAATTGAGATGCCAGAGGAAGTAGAGGAAATAGAATCTGCCTTATTAGAAATTATGCATGAGGCTGATTTAATTCCATTAGTAACCTTAGTTTCTCAACAGTCCGGTGAAGGTGCTGAATCAGGGAATCAGCAATCTGATGAACAGGAAAATCAGGAATCAGAGGGTGAGGAAGGCCAGGAAGTGGAGATAACTTTTGAAAAAACTATTTTAGGTGAAGTGTTACAAAGGGAACTGGATGAAGAAAACGATGGTGGAGAAAATAATCAACTACCCACAAATACCGAAGAAATCTGGGATAATATTAAAACAAATATAACTGAAGTTCATTACCAGTGGAATGAATTGGAACCTAAACTTATCCAGGAAAATATGTACACAGATACAATAAACTCTTTTGAAGAATCTTTAGAGGGTTTAACCTTATTTAGCTCAGAACAAAATCACTTCGGTACTTTGACTGAAGCAAATGAGCTTACTAATTATTTATCAAAATTTATGGTTCCCTTTGCAGAAAACACTATTTCCACAGTAAATGAATTGAAATACCACACAAGAAATATCGTCCTCAGTGCAGCAGTTGATAATTATGAAGAAGCTCAAGAAAGCCTAACCTATATGAAAGAACAAAGTCTAGTTGTGACAAGGGATTTAGAAAATTATAACGTTGAAGATCTTGACACAGCATTAAACAATCTTCAAAGAGCCCTAGACACACAAGATGTTGGGCTTATTGATATAAAAGCTGCTATTGTTATGGAAGAATTAATTCAGATAAATGATGAATTAGAGTAGCCCCTTTGTTTTTGCCTTTTTTTCCCGCTACTTAACATAATATTTATTACCGGACCTTCCGAGGAATTTGTTTTTCCAGTGATATTATTTATTTTGCTTGCACTAGACAGCTTGAGTTTAAGATTGAAAGGAAAATATCTACCAGTTCAGGATCAAACTTGCTGCCGGAACTCATTAAAATTTCCTCAAAAGCTTCTTCTTTACTTAATGCTTTCTCGAAATTATTACCCCTGGTTATAACATCATAATAATCGCAAATAGCAATTATCCTTGAAATCAAGGGAATTTCCTCTCTTTTAAGACCCTGAGGATAACCCATTCCGTCCCATCTTTCATGATGAGCTAAAATAGCTTCACTAATGTGGGCCAAACCAGGAGAAAAATTTGAAATTCTATAACCTGTTTCTGGATGCTTGCACATAATTTCAAACTCTTCATCAGAAAGATTACCAATGTTTCTTAATATACTATCTGAGATAGCTATCTTTCCAATGTCATGCAGTTCCGCCAACAGTGTAAGATTCTCCAAAACCTTTTCCGGTAAATTAAGGAGATTTCCCATTTTTAAGGCGAAATTTTGAATGTTGAGAATATGTTCTTCAGTTTCATACGTTCTTTCCTTTAAGGTTTCAAGTAAGAAAAAAACAACAGAACTACGAATATTTTTGCTGTCCATTAATTTATATTTGTACATTTTATTCTCAGCTTCTTTGATAACCATATAAATTTCCTGAGAAAGCTTTTCTTTAGTAGCAACTCCTAAAGAAATGCTTAACTGAATGGGATCGGCAGCAGCTTCACTACAGGACTTCCTTATTCGGTTAGAAATTCTATTAGCGGTGCTCTCATCAGTATTAGTCAAGAGTACTGCAAACTCATCCCCACCCCATCGGGAAATAACATCCCCTTGACGACATGAACTTTTCAATATATTAGCTAATTTTTTAAGCAGTTTATCCCCTTGATCATGGCCAAAGGCATCATTAACCAGCTTTAAGCCATTTACATCGCCCATAATGATGCTTAAAGGCAGTTGTTGCCCGTTATCCACCCGCTTTAATTCTTCCTCAAAAAAGGTTCTATTATAAAGACCGGTCATACTATCATGATAGCTTAGATAAATAAGCTGTTCTTCAGTTTGTTTAAGATCCGTAATATCATTTTTTAAAGTTTCTTCTTCCTGTTTTCGCCTTAATAATTCCTGCTGCAGTTGACTATTGACACTTTCCAACTCCCGCGTTCTTTCAATAATTTTTTCCTCCAGCTCACCTTTTATATTTAGCAGTATATTTTCTGCTTCATCCTTTTTTTCCGTAAGATAACCAACCATGAAAGCAATTAGAAAAAACATAACACTACGAATTATAGTACTGGATAAAATAGTACCTTGAAATAAAATATTAGCAGAAATATGAAAAAAACTTAAGAAAGCGGCAGTCCATAAGGCTTTTCTGTAAAACCATATTCCCGACAGCACCAGGGGGATATAAAATAAATGAGTATATACTACTTCCATTCCCAATTGTAGATTTATATAACTAGTGATAACTATACATAACAACAAAACAGTTATAAGCGTAAATAACTTAAATCTTTTATTTAAAAAAAATTCATTAAAAAACAAATCACACTAACCTCACATTCTTTAAATAAAAATGTTTAAAATATAGTAAATACTGTTTTTATTAATTTTTATTAATATTTTATATACTTCTATACCCATCCATGGTTTACCTACTAAGGTTCTATTAATATATTTGATTTTACGTTTTTTTCTGCAAAAATACTTTAATGTAAAAAAAAAAAAAGCCTTATGGCTCAAGAAAAAAGGATACCATTTGCGAATATTTTTAGCCGAAATGACCTTTCGGCAGTGGAATGCTTCATTTTATAATTGGGTATAGTTCCATCATCTCCAGGGCACTTCTCCGCAGCATTTCTAAATTATCTTTCCCCATAGGGCCTTTTTGAATAAAAGTAATTTCCCCTCGAGAATTAATGGCGATGGTAACCGGAACCTCTTTCAGTAAATATTGTTGTTTAAAAACCTCTCCTTTAGTGTCTAATAGTATTTGGAAAGAATATCCTTTTTTCTGCGCAAAGCTTTTAACAACTTCTTGCTGCTCTCTAACATTAATAGCGATTACCGTAATACGCTCATCAGAAGTATTTAACTCCTCCAATAGATTCATATCTTCAATACAGGGTGAACAAATTGTATCCCAGAACATAACAATCAAGCTATGACCACAGAAATCCTCTAAACTCCAATCATTCCCGTCCAGATCAGTTAGGGTAAACCCAGGGGCAAAGCAGCCTGTTTGGGGAGCAGTTTCTATGACTTCTTCCCGTTCCAACTGCATATGAAAATCGTCTTTTTTTATAAACTGATCCGGTTGCTGGGGCTCATCAAACTCTTCTATTCCATTATTATTGGTAAGAAATCCACATGCAGTTAGGAAGAATATAAAACAAATTAATAACACAGCACCCAGAACAGAATTCAAAATAAGATTTTTGTTGTATTTCATAAATTTCTTGGATGCCATAGTGGAACGTAACCTCCTAAAAAAAAATAATTATCGTAAGGGAGTGTCTAATAGACACTCCCTTACATCTTACCTAAATTTTTATAAAATCTTCTTTTCCCGCACTACAAATGGGGCAAACCCAATCATCGGGCAGGTCTTCAAATGAGGTTTTAGGGTTTATATCATTATCCGGATCCCCTGCTTCAGGGTCATAAACATATCCACAAATTTCACATTCATATTTATCCAATAAAAACACCTCCTGATTAATTATTCCCTACCTTATATCATGCCATCTATTTCTACCGATTACTGACTTTTATTACTCAAATAAAGTAAATTGTCCCTTACCTGCTCCACAAACAGGACAGACCCAATCATCGGGCAGCTTTTCAAATGAAGTTCCAGGTTCTATACCGTTATCAGGGTCACCCAATTTAGGCATATAGATATAATTACAAATTTTACATTTATATTTCTCCGACATAACCACCTCCCTATTTTTTAACGTATACTATGACGATCTTGATGAAATTGGCTTAATATCAATGTTTCATTTTAATTATTATTTGACAGAAAAAAAGATTCTCCTTCTGTTTTTACAATATGTAACTATTAATTTTTTTTAATAATACTTATTATGTTATAATTTTAACTAGCTAATAAAATAACAAGATTCATCCCTCAGATTTTTAGCAGTAAAATGTCTAAACAAAGAAACACTTAATATTATTTTCTACAGGACTCTGCGGCAGCTTTACCGGCAGCATATCCGGTAGAAAAAGCACACTGGAGATTGTATCCCCCTGTATTTGCATCAATATCCAAAACCTCTCCGGAAAAATAAAGTCCAGAAATCAATTTAGATTCTAATGTTTTTGGATTTACCTCCTGGACCTTGACTCCACCCCGAGTAACGATGGCCTCCTCTAGAGGCCTAACTCTTTTTACTCGCATTTCTAATCTTTTCAGTAATCCTGCCAACCCTGCTCTTTCCTCCCGGGATAACTGATTAACCGGTTTATCCTCTGGAATGCCGCTGAGTTTAATAATAACAGGTATCATTTTCTGCGGTAAAAGTTCTTTTAGACTATTTTTATAGTTCTTTCTGGAATATTTTTCAAAATCCCTCTGAAGTCTCAAGTCCAGTTGTTCTAAAGTTAAAGCAGGTTTTAAATCCAGTACCAGCGTAACTTTACTTTTTTTAGTTAAGTTGTCGGCAACAGCATTACTTAATGTAAGGACAATGGGGCCTGAGATACCAAAATGAGTAAAAAGCATCTCTCCAAACTGGCTGCCCAGACTTTTTCCTCCGGCAATGGCCTCCAGATTGACATTTTTCAAAGAAAGCCCCTGTAATTCAACAGCCCATTTTTCTATTATCTCCAAAGGTACCAAGCCCGGACGTAAAGATATAATAGTGTGACCTACCTCCTTAGCCATCTTATAACCGTCTCCAGTAGAACCGGTCACCGGATAAGAAGAACCACCGGCGGCTAAAATTACCCTTTTGCTGAATAAATTTTCTTTATCTGTCTTTACCCCTTTGACCGAAGAGCCCTCAATTAATACTTTCTGTGCTTTTTCCGCTGTTCTCACCGTCACTTTTTTTTCTTTTATATAATTAATAAAAGCTTCCAGCACATCTTTGGATCTTCCCGACTGAGGGAATACCCGTTCTCCCCGTTCAACCGCAGTTTTTACGCCTCTGCTTTCCATAAAGCTAATCATATCTTGATTATCAAAAAGGTTAAATGAAGCATATAAAAATTTAGGATTAGAATTTATCTCCTGTAAGAGAATATCCCTTTCAGCTGCATTGGTGATATTACACCTGCCTTTTCCGGTAATCAGCAGTTTTCTGCCCAGATCCGGCTTTTTCTCCAATAGCACTACATTCAAACCATATTCTGCAGCTTTCCCAGCTGCCATCATACCAGATGCCCCACCACCAATCACAATTACATCCATAAATGCCTCCTAAATCATTAATTAAAAAAAATCTGTCTGTACCCCCTCAACGCTTTATCCACCGCTTCCACAAACCGGTAAAAAACCTGAGTGACCTTTTCTCTTCCTTGTCGCCGATCTACATTTTCAAACATGCTTTTCCTCAATCCATAAGACAGCTCCAACTGCAGGCCTTTTTTTCCCAAGCAGCGGTTGCATATGTTTTTTGGAGATTTAGCCGCCAAAGCTTTGGGAGCATCTTTAACCTGGAAACCATGCTGGAGCAACATACATGTAGTGAGTAATATAAGCTTATTATTCAGCCCCCCAATGTAAATCAGCTCTTCATCCCCTTCACAGCCGTGCAAGGCCAGGCAGACCTCAACCTCTGCCAAAAGCTCCAGAGCCTCGGGTTCATCAAAAAAAGTGCTTTTCACATGAAGATCTTGATTATTTGCATAGCGTTTCCCCAAAAAACAGTATAGATGATATCCCTTATGGGCGATGCTTTCAGCCAGTTCACTGGTCCCCGGCTCAATTCCACCACCGTGGGGTGCTATTATAGCAAAAGGGGAACTTATAACTTTCCTACATATGATTTCACAGTCCTGACTATTAGAACCAGAAAGAGGAAAACCTGACATTTCTTCATTCATCCCCTCCCCTTTAATACGCTTTAACTATTAATTCCTCTAAAGGCCTTTTAGGTACATGATGAATCCCCTGGTCATCCCGCCAGTATTTAATGTCTCCATTTTTATTTTTCTCCTCCAACACAATCTGTTCTGCCGGTTTTCCCAGAGCCAGAACCAGCAAAATGTCATAATCCTTAGGAATACTCAGCCCCTCATAAAGGATCTCCCGGTCTATGGTGCCAATCATACAGCCTGCCAGCCCTTTTTCCACCGCTCCCAAAAGAATTGTCTGTGCCGTAATACCATGATCACACCAATAATTATCAGTTACATTCTTGTCTCCTAAAATAATTATATATGCTGAGGGCCTTTCCCCTTTTTCCGGACCATTCCAGTCTTTAAGATAGCCTGCCCAACCCAGGGCAGAAAAAATAATGGAGTTTGTTTTAGGATCACTGCTTAATATATACTTCAAAGGCTGCATATTCCTGGCCGAAGGAGTAAGCCTGGCCAGGTCAACCAGTTCCCTAAGAGTTTCAGATTCAATCAAAAATTCTTCTTTAAATCGACGTATACTTCTGTTTTGTAAGACCAATTCACGAATCATATCTATACTCCTCTCCCATACCATTTTAAATCTTTTTGTCTTTTAAAAAAATGATTATTCATTTAGTTTTGGTTAGATTGATTCCGTATATTCACAGTGGCCTCAGGATAAAAAACAAACACGGTAGTTTTGAATCATGGTTAATGTTTAATGCTTACTCCACCCATAAGGGTCCTAACCACAAAACGGATCCTTGGTTGATTATTTCCCGGACGATATTCCATTTTTTTAGTTGATATTATTCCTCCGGTGGACTCCTTTAAAAAATCTATCCCTCCAAGTAGAGTTGTTCCTTCACAAATTATAGGCAGATCTCTGGGAACAATAATGTCAATACCTCCCATGATTGCAGTCAAGTCTAAAACCGTTTCCCCTTCAGGTATTTCTGCTTTATTTAAATCAAGGTCAATACCACCCATGACAGCAAAATAGGTTCCACTCTGCAGCTTAAATGAACTCTTTCCCATTTCAATGCCCCCCATGAAAGCCCAATGGTTTTTTCCACCTTCTTTTGGTACTCTTCCTCGGATCATACTGATTCCAAAAATAATAATAATCACCGGCCAGAACAGCTTCCAAAATAGTCTAAAATCTACTCCTATAAGATCCAGATTTCCTCCTAAAAATAATACTCCCAATGCCAGGACAATCAAACCCGATACCAGCTCCCCCAGAGACCGCAGCACCCTGGTTTCCTCTTCTCCGGAACCACGAAAATAATCCATTAAAGAATTCAAACCCCAGAGAATTAAAATAACAGGCCAATACGTTTTTATTAAACCCCCAATATTAATAGTAGCTATTTCCAAAGCATTAAGCATTGCCGAAACACCTATAAATACAATAAGAATTCCGATAGTAAATCGTGTATTTAGAAACCTCAACTTATTCTCCTCCTGTCTATTTTGGCATATAAAACCTCTAAATATTATTTTATCATTTATTCTCATCATTTAGACTGGTATTTTAATTTTTTGTCAATATACATATTCTCATCCGCAATTTTTAAAACCTCTTCAATCCTTTTACTTGAACCCGGAATAAATTGAGCGGTTCCTATAGCCAAGGTCAGATCAAAATCTAAAATATTATTATTATGGTTCCAATCCTGTACGGCTTTTTCTATTTTATCCTTTACCGCCTTGGCAGATTTACAATTAGGTAAAACTATTAAATACTCATCTCCCCCGAAGCGAACCACCCAATCGTTCTTTCTTAGAGTTTCTTGTAATAAAATTGCTACCTCCTTAAGGATAAGATCTCCAGTAACATGACCATACCGATCATTCACCTCTTTAAAACGGTTTATATCAACCATTATTAAACCGATAACCTTTTTATCCCTCTCAGAACGATATATTTCGTTTACGATCACTTCATTAAAAAAGTTACGGTTATACAACCCGGTAAGACCATCCTTAACCGCCTGTTCCCAAAGTATCTTGTCCATCCGAATTCTTTTTATAGTTTCCCCGGCATAACCAGCTGTAAGCTCAATCATATATGCCTGATCATCGGTAAATCCCCTCTCCTCTAACAATAAAATTTGCAGCACACCTATACTCTCTAACGGAGTATTAATTAAAACTCTATATCTATTATTTAAAAGATCTGTTGAGCTGTAATAATTTATGGTCGTTTCTCCTGAATTAAAGGTTTCATTAGCTTTTAATTCTAGAGGTTCTACCAGACAATTAATGTCATTTGATTCAAAGTGGGAGGAAAACATTTTTACACTAACATTATTATCTTCCATGATGCTTATTAGAGAATACCTATAACCCATTATCTCTTCAACTGCCTCAAGAGTAAGTCTATAAACACTTTGTTCGTTCTTTTCTTGAGCAAGGCAGTTGGCTACTTTATGCAGTTTTTGTAATTCAATAAATTTTTGTTCCAGATCATGGGTTTTTATATCTACCTGTTCCTTCAACTTGTCCCTTTCCTTCTCCAATAAATTTTCGTAATTTTTAATAGTTAGAGACATTCGGTTAAAATTTTTAAAAAGATCTCCTAGTTCATCATTCTTTGTTTTAAGAAATCTTTCTCCAATTCTCTGCTTTCCTGTTAAAATTCCGGAAAAATACTGGTTTAGCTGGTCCAGTCTTAGAAATATGTCTGTTTCTGTAACTCTTGAGAATATAAATGAAGCCAAAAAAACTACAATCAGGGCAATAACTGCCATTAACATGCTGAATCTGTTGGCTGTAGCATAGGCTTCAGACAAGGGAATTGCTACGGATTGAGCTGAAACTATTTCTCCCACTGTCTTGTGAAAACCCCTGTTCTCACCATAAATATCCAGTAAACCTTGAGGAGCTTTCTCCGGAACACTGTGGCATCTGAGACAATTTTCTTCAAGCACTTCGCCTTTTTTTATGTACACAAAGTTGGTTACACCATTTCTTTCCATAACTCTCGTATGTACCGTAATATCTGAACTCAGATTAAATAATTGTAAAATCTCTTTCTCATAATCATCTGCTTGATTTTCAGGATTTCTAGGGAAATCGGCTATTTCTTTAAAATAGTAATTCTCATCAATTCTCTCATTAAATATTTTATTGATTTCTCTAACTGCATACGTTGAAGACATGATTTCCGGCCGAAAATAAGTTTCTGAGACCTCGTATTCATCCATCAACTCAAAAATAACCGGCCTTGCCACCTGGTTTATGTATTCATGAATAGCATTGGTCCGGGTCATCATAATATTCATTTTATCGTAAGCTTCCAGGTATGCCATCCTTTTCATAAAAAAATTTGTCAATACAATAAGAACAAATGATGGAACCATAATAAATAAAATAATTAGCAGTTTATACTTATTCTTCAAAGGCATCTCTGTTCCTCCCGGGTCCATAAAGTATAATTTTTTAACAGTATCACCTTTTTATCCTAACTCAAACGCTATTATCTTAAAATTATAACACCTGGATATTCTTTCTACAATTAGAATCTAAAAAATAGTTTTAATTATCATAATATTCTTTTAATATTATAAGATTATTTTGTTATTTTACTTTCAAGCTATGTAAAAAGACTAAAATGTTATAAACCTACTTATCCCGGGAATAATAGAGATAGGCAGGTGAAAACATGGAGCGTAGTAATAGAATAAATTTAATCAATCAAATCCAAGAAGAATTGAACGCCTCTATAATCTGTTATGTAACGGGAGATAGAGAAAATCTCAGCACCAGGATTGCCCCGGATGTAATAAGAATTTTTTACCAACATTTAGAAAAATTAAAACATCAGAAAAATCTTTGCCTTTTTCTTTACACCCGGGGGGGAGATGTGTTGACCCCTTGGAGATTGGTAAACTTGATTAGGGAATATTGCAGCCATTTTTCTGTTCTTCTTCCCTTTCGCGGTTACAGTGCAGGAACTTTAATCTGCCTGGGTGCAGACGATATTATTATGGGTAAAATGAGTGAACTAAGTCCTATCGACCCCAGTGTTGCCAATGCTTTTAACCCGGAAGACCCCTATAATAAAACGGCTAAAATTCCGGTCAGTGTAGAGGATGTCTCATCATTTCTGAACCTGGCTCGAGAAAAAGCATTAATTAAAGAAGACGAACATATGGCTCAAATTTTTTTAAGACTGTCCAAAAAGGTTCACCCTTTGGCCCTGGGAAACGTACATCGAAATTATTCTTTAATCCGTTCTCTAGCTGAAAAGCTATTGGAACTGCACTCCCGGGAAAGATCCCCTGAACACATCAAAGAGATCATTGACAACCTGACGGAAAAACTTTATGCCCATAATCACATGATCTCCCGATACGAAGCACAAAAATATATAAAACTTCACGTTGTCGAACCTAATGAAAAACTTGAATCTTTAGCCTGGACTCTTTATGAAAACTATGAAAATGAATTACAACTTTCTGAACCATTTAATCCTGCAGTCCTAATGAAAGAACACGAACAACAGGTAGATTTTGAAGCTACCGGCGGAATTATTGAAAGCATCGAACAACAGCACGCCTTTATTTTTGAGGGAAGAGTTACCCGCCATACCCGTCCCAAACATGATAATGCTCAAATTAAGTTTGAAATGCTCCGCCAGGGGTGGAGATTGTATAATAATTAAAAGGAGTGGTTCTTATATCTGTAAAAAAAAAGAAAACCAATCAACGACTGGCTCCTCTCCTTTCCAAAAATATTACCCGTTATCGAAAATTAAATAACACCACCAGCTTTGTCCCATCAATCTATACTGAAATTGAAAATTCTCTTCCAAACCTCAACTCAGAAAATAGCATTACCATAGTCAATGAACAGGACTGGAGCAGTTCCCATGAGTAAAACCAGGTAATTAATTACCTGGTTTTACTCAAATTACTTATAAAAAGGTAACTACTCAGGTTATGAACCTTAAGACATAGGAAGTTCCAATCAGCAGCTATATATATGTGTGTGTTTGTGTTTTAAGAATAATTATTATGCTGCTGATATGCCATCTGTTGGCTTGACTGAGGCTGGGACTGATGGTGCTGATTAATGTTTAAACGTCTTCCTTCATTAATTTTAGGAAATCTTACTGTTAATATACCATTAGCTACATTTGCCTGGGCCTGCTCTTTTTGAACTTCAGGAGGAATAAACATGATACGCTTGTAACTGCTGTTATGATGTCTTTCCCTATATAAATAGTTTATTTCTTCTGTGCCCAAGCCATAATCAACCGTTCCTTCTACCATAAGAGTATCGTTATTTATATCTACGTTTATCATGTTAGAATCAGCTCCAGGCACATCAATTATGTAGATGACCTCCCCTTTTGTCTCTATCACATCAATGGAGGGGATCTGTGTTTCCATTCGGGGAACCGACCCTTCTTGACCCAAAAATTGATGATAAGGTGGATAACCCTGTATGTGGTACATAATATCACATCCTCTTTTAAGTAAATTGGGTGAAAGCAAAACTTGTTATTTAGCCGGTAACGTTTACTTTAACCCTTCTTCGGGCTGAAAAATCTGACTTGGGAAGACGGCACTCTAAAGTACCATTTGAATAACTGACATCAAGATGCTCCGATTTTACGCTGGTGGGTAGAGCAACGGTCCTGTGAAGGCTACTGCTCATTCCACTCATTTGTGACAGAGCAGAAATGCTCAGTGAATCATCGGTTACTGTAAGGTAGATATTGTTGGGATCAACATTAGGCAGTTCAGCAGTAACAATTACGTCACTGTTGGTTTCAGCCAGTTCTACTCTGGGCTGAGCCATACCAGATGAAGACCTGATTCCTGAACTAATACCCATTTGCTGATGCATCATAGAGCTGCTAATTTGGGGATTAATCTGACCCATCATAGCATTTGAGCCCTGCTGCCAACCAATGTTGGGATTAAATGAAGCATAGCTGATGGGTACCTGAGGAATGATGCCCCCCATTTGAAAACTGTTGCTCCAGGGAGTAATACTTACTGCGCCGGTCTGCAGTGGAACATTATATCCCTGTGCCTGAGGGCTGAACTGGGAATTTGGATAAGCTTGAACAAAGGAACTGGTCTGCCATGGTTGGATCGAAGAGAATGCAGATTGAAGGGGAAGAAAAGATTGTGTTGGGAAACTGCTGCTCTGCCATGGATTAGTGTTTGTAATATACATTTTTTACCTCCTGATAATATAGTTATTGTAATTATTTTGCTTTCACCCATTTTTATTATGTCTTTGGGCTCAAATATTATACAAAAAAAATAGAGGTTAACACCTCTATTTTCCAATTAAGTTAAAAATGTTTTTATATACTTAATAACTTTGCAGCGTTTTCCCCCATAATTTTCTTTTTATCTTGAATGGTGAGCTTAAGGTTGGTAATATTTGTTGCTTCCACCTGTTGTTCCGTCCAGGGAGAGTCGGTGGCAAACAATACCTTATCAGTGCCATGAAGCTCAATCAACCTTAACATTTTTTCAGGGCCTAAATCATTAAAGCTATATGAGGTATCAATATAAATATCTTTCCCTACCAAAAGACATTCCACTTGATCCCAGTAATCATAACCTCCCATATGGGCTGCTACAATTTTCCCTCCGGGAAACATCTCCATAATCTTTAACAATCTATCGGGAGTGCAGTGATAAGGAGGATCCAGCCCAATATCCAATCCAGCATGAAAAAGAACAATTAAATCCAGCTCAAATATTCTTTCGTATAGTTTAAACATTTTTTCATCATCAATAAAGAATCTCTGATAATCCGGATGAAATTTTAAGCCTTTAATCCCAAAGTCTTTAATTCGGATTAGCTCATCTTCCCAGTGGGGATAATCCGGATGAATAGACCCAAAAGAAATAATCCCATTACCCTGTACTTTAGCTGCCCAATCATTAATAATAGGCGTCTGACTGGGTTTAGTAGCAATGTTTTGTATTACACAGAAGTCTATCCCTGCCACTTTCATTGATTCTTTCAAACCAGTTAGGGTGCCATTTAAAAAAGGCTTAATTCCTGCTGCCTTCGCAAGATGAGGTACTACTTTGATAGCCATATCATCAGGAAAACAGTGGGTATGGAAATCAATAATCATATTTTTAAAAACCTTCCTCTTATTTATATATTTCCATATTATTTCTACAGCAGGTTTTTAAATCCTGCTTAAAGATTAAGAGGATTAGATTTTAAATAATATTTTAAATCTCTCGAACCCACAATGGATAGTCACTACCCTCCAATTGATGAATCCCTATTATCATGTCCTTGGCATTTTTTATAGCTTTTTCTACTGTTTCCAGGGTAAGCTGCTCATAAACTTCTTCCCCCTGCTCATCACTGCTGTAATGAACAATCTTGTTTCGCATGTAGTTCATTTCTTTAAAAGTTCTATATGGCTCTTTTTTATTTTTTAAGCTGTCTCCGGTAATAATTTTCAAACCAACCGTCAATTTTGTGTGAATGGATATTTCAGATGTTAAGTATTTTTCTATATCCTTTTCCAAAGAATCCTTATTCTTTTCTACATAATCAAGGATGAAGTTATTTACATAACCCTCAACCGCTATACATACGTACAGAAGAGAGGCTCTTAGATATCGCCTGCTCATCTCCCGGTCTTCCGGGGACTTTCTGGCCATCTTAAGGAAAAACTTAGAGTCATTTAACATTTCTTTTGTCATATTTACTCTTACTGCCAGCAAAAAAACACCTCATTTTTTGTTTTTATAATAAAAAGATAGCCTAAAAAGCTTTTTTTTATACTAACTTATATTTTAATGTCACTTTTACTTTTTTATTTTTTAACAGTTGCCAAAAGACCAATACATATATTAGTCATATTTACTATAAACTACCGGTTTATTTTTAATCTGCCGGGCAAAACTATTATGGGAGGTGTTTTCTTTGAAAAGAAACAATACCAGTATGCTGGTAGGTGGCTTAGGTTTGCTGGTTACGGGTATCGGAGCAACCCTGCTTCGTGGAAAAACTAAGGCTGGAGTAGTCGGTTTCGGCCTGGCCCACATAGTGTTGGGCGGCGCGGATATGCTGAGGCAAAAGCTTCGCCATTAATAATAATCTCCCAGGTAGCACCGCTTAAGGTGCTACCTTGTTTTTAAGTAGTCATGGATATTTAAAGTCATTCCATCATGGGCAGCAATTACCTGCACTCCCGTTTCTAAAGATAACTGTTCTGCCAGTTTCCAGGGTTTATTCTTTAACACAAAACGGGCTCCTCCGGTGCCTAGAAATTTAATAGTATCCTTATGCGAATCCATATTAGGATTACTCCTTTATTTTAACAATTCTGCCCGACAAGGTATACCTGCTAATGACTGGGCTTTCAACACCGCTCTGGCAGAAGCTTCTGCCAACGCTTCTGCAGCCATAATACCCACAAGGTTTGGGTCTGCTTCTTCTTCCCCTGCTGAAAGACTAAAAATTGTATCGCCATCCCACATGGTATGAACCGGCCAAATTGACCTGGCCAATCCATCATGAGCCATTTGTGCAACTTTTCCCAGGGCCTCTTTGGACAATTTAGCATTAGTTGCCACTACTCCCAGGGTAGTATTACCAGAAAAGCCCTGGGGATTTCCACCAAAAAACAGATCAATCGTTTTCTCCATCACTCCTGTTTCCGGGTTGCGAGGTCCGGCCAGCAGTAGGCCACTGCTGTCATAAACATCCCCCAAGGCATTTACCACTACCAGAGCGGCCGTCACTACCTTACCCCGATGACGGGAGGCAGAACCCTGTCCAGATTTTACTGCCTGCAGAGGTCCATAAAATTTACCCACAGTAGCTCCGGTTCCCGCTCCCACCGACCCCTCGGGAACCGGTCCAGAGGAAGCATTTAGACAGGCCTGATAACCCATTTGAGCATCAGGACGAACACTACTGCTTCCGATAAAAAGATCAAAAAGGATGGCTGCTGGGACAATTGGTATTTTTAATGGACTGATAGAATAACCGAATCCTCCCTCTTCCAGGTAACGGACAACTCCAGAAGCAGCGTCTAAACCATAAATACTGCCTCCGGCCAAGACCAACGCCTGTACTTCCTCCACCAATCTCCCCGGCTGAAGCAGATCCGTTTCTCTGGTTCCAGGTGCCGATCCCCTGACCTCCACTCCGGCGCCAGCGCCTTCTTCCACTAAAATAACTGTCACGCCGGTGGCAGCATCCCTGTCGTGACATACACCAACTTTAATTCCGGGTATTTCCGTTAAACCACCAGACATTACTGCATTAACCCCCTGAAAATTAAAATAAGCTTTCTTCTATTTCTTCTTCTACTACAACTCTTGAAAATCAAAATGTTCAGCTCCACATATAGGGCAGCACCATTCTTCCGGAAGGTCATCAAAAATTGTAATTGGGTCTACTCCCCGGTCCGGATCAGCTATTTCTGGATCATAAATATAACTGCAGACCATACAAATATATTTTTGCATAAGCAGATACCACCTTTTATCTGTATTTTTCTATCATTATAATACTATTTACAAAATTGAACTACTTAAATCTCCTAGAACGAATATCAAATTTATCTGTTCTCTATTTCATATAAAGAATTTAAGCTTCAATAATACTGAGAAAAACCTTCACCAATTCAGGATCAAACTGGGTTCCAGCGCACCTTTTTAGCTCATCAACTACTTGATTTTTCAATAAAGGTGCCTTGTAAGGCCTTCCATTGATCATTACCTCGTACGCATCCACAATTGCTAAAATACGTGCCAATAAGGGTATTTCCTTTTCTTTTAGTCCTTCGGGATATCCTAATCCATCCCAGCGTTCATGATGTCGAAGAATATCCTCGGCTATATGTGCAAATTCTTCCATAGATCGGGCAATCCGATAACCTGATTCCGGGTGCTTTTTAATATGCTCCCAGTCTTTTTTGGTTAACCTTTCCTTTTTCGTTAATACCTCCTCTGGCACAGTAATTTTTCCTATGTCGTGAAGATATACTAAGAGAGTTAACCGATCTAACTCTGTTTCCGGCAGATTTATTTTTTCTCCTACTTTCATAGCTATTTGCTGCATTCGCTGGACATGTCCTTCTGTTTCATAGCTTTTTTCTTCTAGGGTTTTTAGCAAAGCATTTAAAACCGCACTCTTAGTACTGCGGCTTTCGGACAGCTTATGTTTATACATGTTATTTTCGGCCTCTTTTAAAACATCAGTAAGATCTTTTCCCAAACTATTTTTGCTGGCAGTTCCTAACGCCATAGAAAGAGGAATAGTCTTTACATCAGTAATTCTGCACTCATCCACAATCCTTTTACAAATAACTTGTGACTCTATAATGTTAGTTTTGGGCAAAAGGACAACAAACTCATCACCGCTCCATCGGGAGATTACATCTTCTTTCCTGCAGGTTTTTTTCAATATCTCTGCAGTATGCCTTAGCATCTCATCACCTACACTATGACCGTATGTGTCATTTATCAGCTTTAAGCCATTTAAATCAGCCATTATAATACTAATAGGCAGCTGTCTTTCTGTATCCAGGCTCTGCATCTCCTGCTCCAGATAACTTCGGTTATAAAGCCCTGTAAGACTGTCATGAAGACTGGTGTAGCGAATTTTTTCTTCTGATTGCTTGTGCTCAGTGATGTCCAGGCCTATTTCCAGCACTAATTCCGCACCATCACTGTCAATAAAAGGATAATCATAAATAACATAAGTTCGGCCAAGGGGCGTATGACACCATTCCCGAATATGGGGTGCTTTTGTTGCAAAAACCTTGAATGTATGACATACCTCGCAGGGTTGACTGCGGCCAAAAAAAATCTCGTAACAAAATCGGTCTTTGGGGTCACCAAAATGTTGTATAAAATATTGATTAGCGTAACGCACAGTATAATCCGGAGATTGAAGATAAATATAACCGGGAAAAGTTTCAAGAAGCATGGAAAACCTTCTTCTTTCAAGCATTAGCGCCTCTTCTACCTGCTTTTGTTCAGTGATATCACGAGCAACACCTATAAAAATGAATTCACCGTCTTTTTCTATGGTAGAACCTTTAGAAGAATGCCATCTCAAATTCCCAGCTTTATTACGAACTCTGTATTCGACACTTTCAGTTAGCTGACCTTCTTTTAGCACCTTCCTTAGAAACTGGAAACAGAGCTCTGCATCTTCTTCCGGCACAAAAGAAGTAAACGGTTGTCCCTCTATTTCACTAACATCGTGACCTAATAAATACTTCCAGTTTGGAGACACATAGGTAAAGGTTCCATCTTCCCTTAAAGTATAAATAATATCACTGGCATTTTCCACAAAGCTTCTAAACCTTTCTTCACTTTCCCTTAGTTCCTGCCGGGCCTTGTACTTCTCTGTTACATCAGAAAAAACCATAACTGCGCCAATCACAGTCCCCCCACTATCACGAATGGGAGCAGCGCTGTCGGCTATTTGACGCCGGGTACCATCTTTGGCAATTAAAATTGTATCATTGGCCAGGCTTTCAATATTACCAGTTTTAATCACGGAATTAACCGGATTAACTAAGGCCTCTCCGGTTTTCTCTCTTATAATATTAAAAATTTCTATTAACGGCCTACCCTGGGCCTCTTCACAGGTCCAACCCGTAAGCTTTTCGGCCTGTTTGTTCATACGGGTTATGTATTCATTTGAATCCGTGGCAATAACCCCGTCACCAATGGATTGAAGGGTTATAGAAAGGTTCTGTTCACTTTTCTGCAGCTCTTCCTCATACAGTTTGCGCTGGGTGACATCCCAAACTGTTGATATCATTAATGGTTTATCAGGAATTGGTATATTCATTGCCGTAATATAAAAATCTTCTTGCCCCTTCCGGGCAACCTGAATATTCTCCCAACGCATTCGCTTCGGGTCACCTGTTGAACAATCATCCAATACCCTCTTCTTAAGTTTTTTCCTAAATTCAGCATCCTCGTAAACCTCGTCCCAAAAACTGTCGGAGTTGGTAAGGGCCTCCCTAGTAGTACGGTAATACTTGATAAAATTATCATTCATATACTCAAATTTCACAGTTGGATCAACAGAGTTTACAGCTATGCCAATAGGAAGGTTATCCATTACGGATTTAATAAAGGCCTCACTTTGCTGTAATGATTTTTCTACCTGCTTTCGCTGGGTAACATCTCTTGTACTGAACAATATTTCCTTTGGATTCCCTTTTTCGTCTAGAATAATTTTCCCAATAGTCTCAAGCCAGAGATAATTACTATCAGCACATAGGTATCTATATTCAACTTTTCCAGAGTCTTGCCACTGTTGGTTGGCTAAAAAAGCCTTAAACGCAGATGATACTTTTGATAAATCATCAGGATGGACAAAATCTAATACGTTCCTTCCAATTAAAGAGTTAATATCATAGCCCAATATTTTATGTGATTTTCCAAGGAATTTGAAATTGCCTTTCATATCAGTTAATGAAACCAGGTCAAACATATTATCTATTATTTGCTGCAGAAATTGCTCACTCTCCTGCACCTTTTTTTCGGCCTTTTTATGATCCGTGATGTCATAAAAAACTGCAATAAAATAACCGGGCTTATCAGAATAATTAATTACTTTATACCAACGATTTAGATATTCGGAGCATTCCTCAAACCTGGTGCTTTCTCTGGTATAATTCACATTCTCATATTTATATTCACCTAACCAATTAAAATTGCAATCCAAAATTCCTGGTAACACTTCAGTAACCTTTTTACCGAGAATATTTTCCTTTTTTAAATTGGTCATTTTTTCAAAAGCGGTGTTAATCTCTATAAATTCAAAATCAACTGGATTTTCTTCATCATCTAAAATTTCTTTAAAATAAGCAAAAGCATCCAACATATTTTCAACCAATGAGCGATATATTCTACTCTCTTGGCACATAAGATCCCTCCAGTAAAAAAAGAAATAAATAATATTTTTTTGCACAAAAGTCTAAATATTTTTATATTTCAACACTTACCAACATATCCCTCTATTTCTATTACGTTATAAATGACAATTTTTCTTTTGGTATAGATCCATACTCCAAAAAAAAATGTCTTTATAGCAAATATAGTAAAAGTTGAATAATTATTTTTTCCCAACGACCTCTCACCCCACCTTTGGAACATTTATCGGACGTACGTTTCGATATATGTCGGGCACCATGCTCTTGACTAACCGTTGTACTTCCTACCATATAGAACTTTTCACTGACGAACGTCCTTCATCCCAGGACGCACTAAAAAAGGGCCCCTCTATATATAAAAGGGTCCCTTTAATTTCAGTTTTTTTCGTTTTATACCGTGTTGATTACCGGTTGGAAGTCAGCACCCTTTCAGGTCTGTTATCCAACACTATTCGCCCAGTTATTTCTTGTTCCTGTGGGTTTGCACCCTGGCGACATTTGCTTTTTCCAACGCTCCGTTATCCTCTGGAGATTGTATCTTCCTTGCGGTTGACCTACCAAATAAATGGACTCCATAGGACTTACCAAGTTCAGCTTCTGTTAGATACGGATGGGTTAGGTTCATTCAATACACCGGCAGATATGTAGGTAGTAACATACACACACAGGCAGTTGCGTTTTCTAATCTGCAATACAATGGCAAGTATATCCCAACCATTGCTGCTAATGACGATGCTTAATCGTAAACCATACCACCCTTTCCCTTGCCCCTGTTTGCCATGGATACTAGGCAGTCAGTTGGGCTTTTCCTCATGCAACCCACCCCCAGGTTACCCCGGACGCAGTTTCGGATGGGAATATCCCTACTACTGGGACATCGGACTGTTATCTGCACTAACCTTTCAAGAAGAAGCCGCTTCTTGTCGCACGCCAGTTATTAGCCTAACGTGTATATTGATTTATGGTAGGTAGTATTTTGATAATGTGCTAAAAGCAAGGCGAACCGATAGGATTTTCTGAGCCGTGAGCAATGTCGTATCCGATGTTAGGTCTCGGGAAAAAATCTAAACCTTGCTCTTTATCCTTCTTTATTTGCTTCCACGAACATTACCTGGCTGCTGGTGAAGGTGTTATTAGAAACCAGCCTCGTATTGAAAGAGGCTACCCCCAGGCCATATGACAACAGCAGTTCCTTTATTTCAGCTTCCGTGAAATAGTGGTCCCAAATAATGAATTCCCTGGCCTCTTTCCCTTCTTCCATCACGACGTTTCGAGTGCCCCAGGCTTTTTGGTCGGGGAAGTGTCTCACCTCCTCCAGAAGGATGTGGGGCTTACCGCTCCAAAACCCCCTCCCGGGAGAGGATTGCCAGGTTTTTTTCTCCTTCAGCTCCAAGCAAATCTCAGGCTTAAAAACGTCGAAGATAAAAGTTCCTTCCCGTTTCAAGGCATCCCTGACTTTATGTAAAAGAATCTCCAACTCTGCAGGAAGAAGGGCACCAAAATCACAATAGATGCATAGAACTCCATCATACCCTGTGCCTATGTCATCCCTCAGGTAGTCAGCCCAGCGGTAATCGATCCGGATGTTTTCTTCCAAAGCCTTCTCCCTGGCATAGGCAACAGACCTCTTGGATATATCAATTCCCGTTACATCGTATCCTTTTTTGCCCAGCCTGGAAGCATAAAGCCCCGGTCCGCATCCCAAATCCAGAACCCGGCCTCCATGAGGGATTTTTTGGGAAATCCACTCAACGGTCCGATCAATTGTCCTGATATTCCTGCTGGCGGCATCACTGGTAAAATCTAGATGGGCTGCCAGCATACCCTTCGAAATATGCTCGTCGGTCCAGATAAAATCTTCACTCCTTCGGTACAGGCTTAGTTCATCAGGAATACGCATCAATACTTCCTCCCTCTATACGGTTAAAGAACATTTGCCATGATAATTTTAAATATAGTAAATATAGGCAAGTCAGGTTATTACTGCCCATTATTGCTATAATCGCTAGCTTCTGAAACTGACCATTATTAGCCAAATCTGAAGTCCGGCACGGTCAATCGAACTTGTTATTATTCTCATCTTCTACACAATAATGATTTCACATAATCTACAGGAACATCCATACGTTCGGCAGTTTGTTCAACTGTCAGTCCACTATCAATAAATCTTTTAACAACAACTGGCATGTTTTCTCCAACTTCAATAATGTGTTTATCTAAGTCATAGAAGCGCACGACGCGCTGACCCCACGAATGTTCTTTAAGAGGATGAACATATTCAACTTCAACGCTGTTCAACTTAGTCATAAAATTGTCTATGTCATCTTCTTCAAAATACAATTCCGCATCATTGTTTCCATATGAAACTTCGTTCTCTTCCTTATTTATAAACCCTTGCCAGCTTTCAGCTTCCTGTAATGAAAAGCCTCCAGTCAATGTAACATTAGCGCCTAAATCTTCGATGACCTCCTGTTCTAATAAATCACGATAAAACTTCTTTGATTGCTCTATATTCTTCACCACAATCAATGTACACACATATTTCATCCAAATATCCCTCTCATTCTTGTTATAAACAAAAAAGTCACTTGTATTTGTTCAGGCCCCAATTATTAGCCTAATTTGAAGTTAGCACGGTCAATTGAACTTGATATTATGCTCATAACTGAAAACCCTATATGTGGTGTAAACCGGCTGATTATGCAGCAGTTTCAGCAACAACAATTAGACGCCAACTGTTTTGCTATATGCGCTCATATCATAATCCCCATAAACCTGAATGTTGGTAAAACCCGCTTGTGAAAGCAATATCCGGTAAACATTATCGTATTGATTACTTTCCAACCGATGCGTGCTGTGGAACAAGTCCAGCACATGAATCGTTTGAAATTGATTATTATGCTCCTTGACAAATATGCAGGAAAAGTCCTCCCGATAACAACAACTTCTATTGACAGCAAAGATAGCCTGAAATGGGTTGTGCCCTACGTTGTACACTATAACCAGTTTCAATTAGCTCGAATATAGCCAAGTAAGTTAGTTTACGCATATATGATTTACCTCCTCCTTTACTAGCAGAGCTTATTTTAACCCTGTAGCCCGGTCCCTGATTGACATATATCTATTTCTCAACAGACAGGAAGACCGCCAGGACAACAGATCCATAACACCCCCCTATATAATACATATTACTGATATAATTACAAATAACTGTAAATTCATGGTGGGAAATGAATTTAGCAATTAATAGTATAATATTGATATTGACCCAATTTTTATCTTAACTTTGGCGTAAAGTTGCTTATACTGTTACTTATTCAATACATAAAAGCAAGGAGAATATTCCCCTTGCTTTTATAACAATTTTAAAAATAATGGTGGAGATAAGGAGGCTCGAACTCCTGACCTCTTGACTGCCAGTCAAGCGCTCTCCCAGCTGAGCTATACCCCCACACAGTTGCTACAATAGGTAATATAACATATTTAGATTATAAAATCAACCTCTTTAAACAGGTTTTCAGTTCTTGTGAAGTAAAAAACTCAATTGACATAGTAAGTGCACCCAGGCTAAGGGAAAGGGGTTACAGTTACTTTGATCAGTCAACATTTCGTTTAACAGCTGTTTAATAATTACTTATTCTATTCTTGTTTCCCCATTAAATCATCCAGGTGCATTACAAATGCTAGAAGTTGAGCGACGGCTTCATAAAGGTCAGGGGGTATTTCTTCTCCAACATTTAGTTTGGAAAGGCTTTCAGCCAGGAATGGATTTTTTTCTAAAGGCACCTTGTGCTGCTTGGCCAGTTCTATTATTTTTTCAGCCATATGTCCTTTCCCAATAGCAGTTATTACCGGAGCTGAAGGTTTATCTTTAATGTACGTAAGAGCTACAGCTTTTTTTAACTTTTTTTTCTCCAAGGGAAAAACCTTCCTCTCATTTTTACGCTTTTTGGTTTAAAAACGAACTACCCCGCAGGTACTCATTGGTGTTTATAACCTGGAACTGTTGAAAAGTTACCGGAAATTCATTCTTGTCAAATCCTGAAAACCATACTGCTGCTGTGCTTTGAAGTAATTCTCCACATTCTTCTTTTTCAACTAAAAAACAGCAGGGGAAAGGTTTCCTGAAAGAAAAGAACCGAATACCCACAAATCCAAGACTTGAGGTGGGAAAGACGATATCCATGCAGGGATCCTTTAGACCTCCTGCTTTATTCTTGTAGTGCCTTACTGTAAATAGAGTTGGGTGGTTTTTATCTTCGGGGTATAAAAGTAATTGCCATCCCATATAATTATCCTGCTGTCCCTGTTCTGAACGGGCCAGCACTTTATATAACTGCTGGCCATCGTTTTCTCCATTAAATTGCAGAAGCAAAGTCTCCCCTATTTTTGCTGTTGTTTCAAGCCTGGCCGAAATAAACTGATTATTCCATTTAAGCAAAACCTGGTCCCCTTCCACTTTACTCACTTTAGCAGAAAAGAGGTGTGGTATTATCTGAGTAGAATCAGTTTGCAAATTAGTCCCGATAATATTTTTAATAAATGAAGCTATGGAGCTTACCGCATCCAAATGGCATCCCCTCTTATCTCTTTTTCTTTTTTTAAAAAACAAAATTTTTATATATACAGATACTATCGTCAAATACCATTAAAACTTAAGATACCCTTAATTATTTTCCCGAATGGTAATATCATAACGGTTTTCAATGATAAATTCGGTTACAAAGCTAATTAAAGCTTCACTAGTATTAAAAGCCCCCACCTGGTTTTTCCTTCAAAAATATCATCATCCAAAATATCAAATTCTTCTACGCAAATAACACCTTCTTTTCTCATGCTGTTAACCACCTTGTCCCCAGGATAACAAGAGTATTCTTTTTTCGGGTAGGATCAGAATATTAATTATTTGCGCTAAAAAATTACCGTATTACCAACCACTTCAAATACATCCAGAGTCAATCCAGGAGGTGCACCAACATCGCTAAAACCTATGGGATAATTGGGGTCTACCGTAAACCCAGGGCCTCCCCACGGTTCTGCAATATTAAAGGAATTTAAAAAAACTTTGATTTGTTCAAAATTGGGGACCCCGGTGGGTGCTCCAAACCGATAATCCAAAAGAACAGCCAAACGATTAATGTTGGGATTAACGATGCCATTATTTTCAATGAAGATTGTGTCAAATTGATTAAAGTCTGCGAAAGGTAGAAAGATGACAGAACTACCGCTGCGATCTTGATGATCAATTTGATTGCCTTTGACCAGTAGCTGGTCAATATCTCCCCAAAGCGCTGTGTTAAACAAAACAAATTGCGAATGTCGGTTCATAATGTTATCGCGAATAATAATGGTGCCGCTGGTTATTTCATTGCCGCCTGTTTCATAAGTGATGGATGCCAAACTGCTGGCACCACCTTGAAATGTATTGCGGGCAATCAAGGTATATCCCTGCGTTGCAACTATATTCAATGAATTTCGGTTACCGGTGTGTATAAATGTACAGCCCACAATTGACAGGTTTGAAACATATATAAAGGCGTTTCTCCGTCCTCCTTCAACAATACAGCTGCTGATGGTAATGTTATCGTAAAAATCAGAAGGGAATGCTTTTAATGCAATTTCAAAAAGCCAGTTATCACCTGCCGGCATGGTAGGACCAATTAAATGAAGATTCTCGATGGTCACATTATCGGAAGCAATTCTCAAACTGACAACAAGAGAAGAGTCAAATTCAATGATGGTACTGCTAGCAGAAAAGCCGCGCAGGGTTAGTGGCTGAGTGATTTGTATTTGTGTCGCCTGAATATACGTTTCGGGAAATAATAGAATTTCATCAAAGGGATCAGCGGCTGCCAGGGCATCGTCAATAGTTGGAAAGAACATTAACTGTGTTGCATTATAAATCGTATTAACATTAAGAGTAACATTGCTTCCGATGGTAATAAAAGTTAAATCTTGATCCACGGCAAAGTGAATCTCCGCTCCGGGAGCGATTGATTGAAGAAGGACCGCTGTTGTTCTCATCACGGCAGAATCACCACTTAAATCATAGGAGCCCGGTTCCAGGTTAATTATACTGATATCCGGATCCTGCAGTGCTGCTAAAAGTTCTAAAGATGTGCTTACATTAATACTGGTTCTTTCATTCAATCTTTGTATATAGATTGCAGCGGTCACATTGGTCTCACTTCCTCCTTGTGCAGACTGCAGAGCAACCCTGGTTTCCGATGTATGATTACGAAGGTTCAAAACAGAAGGATTGGGATTGGAAATGGAAATGATGACCTGACCAGTATTTTGCTGATCAGTATCTCCAGAGCCATAAATGGTGCCAGGGACAAGGGTATCGTCTAAAAAAAGAGCAAATTGATTAACGTCCGCTCCTGTTACAGAAAAGGTAACCATATAGTCTCCTGGCGTAGAGAGAAAGATATTTTCCTCTCCAACAAGATGACCGATACTTCCTAAGATAATCCCATTAGAATCAAAGTTTATGTTTTCACCCGGTTCAACAACTTGATCCGTTTGATTGAATATATAGGCATAGTCTGTAATAGCTGTCGGTCCTGGTGGTCCTGGTGGTCCTGGTGGTCCTGGTGGTCCTGGAATTTTACCCATGTTATCATCTCCTTATTACAATAAACTCAATTCAAATTTAATATATTCAATATTCTATAAATATGTGATATTCAGCAGTAATCATAATTTTGTCATCCCTTACACCATCCTCTTCCCTTTTACAATTCAGACATACAGGTTTCCTTTTTTCTCTCCAAGGATATCTTTATCACAAATATCAAATTCTTCTGCACAAATAACACATTTTTTCTCATGTTTTCATCCACCTTTTTTCCCCTGTACAATACGCATTCTTTCTTGCAGAAAAACTGCTGTATTATAATATGCAGGCAAAGCAGCTATTTGTTCCTTCAAATTCAATCCCGTTTGCCGTTTTTATGTGGTTTGATATCTACTTTATCGCTTCGGTCTTTATCTCTTTTTTTCAGACAATGTAGAGGTATTTGCTCACATTTTTATATATTTTGCATATACTGTGATTGAGTTGAATTGAATTTTGCAAAAAAGGAGATATAAATATGGGAAAATGTAAACTGTGCCCTCCGGGACCACCAGGCCCGAATAATTGCTTGGTTTATACCGATTTTTAAGCTTCTTTTTTTTGGTTATTCAGACAGACTGTCCAGGGAGTGAATCAATATGAATGATTGCCCATTAATAGGTATTCATGTAAGTAAAAGAAAATATAGAAAAAGAATTTTGAAGCTTTATGGGCGTTATCACGGTTTAAACCTGAAACTTTTCTCTTTTACTTCCTCAGATATTCTATGGAAGGAACAAGGCATTATAGGGCTTCATCTGGTTGGGAACAAATGTAAAGAAAGCATATTGCCTTTTCCTCAAGCCGTTTACAACCGGTGTTACAACAAAAGAATAAAAAAAATTAAGCGCCTTGAAAACATAATTGGTTGGAACAAGTGTTTCAACGTTATAAATTTTTTTAATAAATGGCATGTCTATAACCTGTTAAACCAGTCTAAACTTAAACGCCATTTACCAGATACATTTATATATGATGAAGTGAACGTATCAGAACTATTGAAGAAATATAAACTGGTATACATTAAGCCTTTTTATGGAAATAAGGGAAAGAGAGTGTACCGGGTAGAACTAACGGATAATGGGGACATTCATATATCTTCGCACAGCACGGCCCCAAGATATATCTGTAGAAAAAATGAAGATGTTCAAAAAATATTACGCAAACTTCTCCAAGGGAAAAAGTTTATTGTGCAAAAAGGGATTCGATCCAGGCAAATCGATAATCAATATTGTGATATTCGGGTACTCGTTCAAAAAGATATTTTGGGAAAATGGGCGATTTCCACCAAGACTATAAAAATAGCCTACGAACATTTCTTTAACACCAGTATATATGAAACCATTTATGAGGCTGAAAAACTTATTCCAAACTTAATTCCTAAAAACACAGAGAAGAGCAAGATTCTCCGATCACTGAACAAAATAAGTAAAAACGCCGCAAAAGTATTAGATACTCATATGGGTCCTTTGGGAGAATTAAGTGTAGACTTTATAATAGATGAAGATGGGAAGCTATGGATTACTGAAATTAACGGAAAGCCCCAAAAAAGCATCTACAAAGATATTAAAAACTTTAAAGATAAGCAGCTAATTTATCGCAGACCGATGGAATATGCTTATTATCTTTCTCAAATCTTGATATAATTACGAAAAAAGTGACTTTATAAATATTGAATCTTCTTTTTCTATGCAAAAAAAAAACAGGCCCTTTTAACATAAGGGGCCTGTTGAACAAGTGTATAAGATAACCTTTATCTTAACTGACTTTTTTTAATGTTTACTTGTAACTACTCAGGTATAGCGATAGTGACTAAACCTTTTGACCTGAGTAGTTACGTTTACCTTACAAAAACGTGGTTTCCAATAGTAGTAACATATGGCCTGCTTCGAATCCATTGGTTTAAGGACTTAGATGGGTTGTAAAAGGATATGGCTCCCTGGGCAGGATCTCTCCCCCGCAGAGCCTCCTTTACCGCTTCTTTAGTTATTTCGTCGGCAGCACGATTAATTTCTCCATTTCTTACAGGACAGTATTGATACCCCTGATTGTATTCATAAATTACCTCTGGAATACTATCAGGATAATCAGCATTCTCTACACGGTTCAATACCGTTGCGGCCACTGCCACCTTGCCGGTATAGTTTTCACCTTTGGCTTCAGCATATACCAGTCGTTCTAATAAGTCTATATGCTCCCTGCAATAACCAGCAGTATCTTCTTCCTTCTTCGTCTTATTTGATTTTTGATGATTCTCTTTATCCATTTTTTCTATTATATTTTCTCTTTTATGCATATATCTGAGACTGGGATTAATGCCTAATTGGCTTAAATTTAATAATATTTCCTCCCGATCTTCCTGGTTTCCTGAAACAGTCCCAACAGTCGCTGCTTCCATTGTTCCACCTGACATCATTATCACACAAATTAATATAATTAAAACTCTTTTATAAATTATATTTTTTAACATTTTTAATTCCCCCTGCCTTCGGAGTTAGTTGCTGGATTAGGACTTAAGGGGCGCTGCCAAAAGGTTTCACCCCTCCTGTTTTCCCCTTTTTTCCCTCTTTTCCTTGCCTGCAGGTTGAATTATACATGTTAAAAGGTTTTTATTCAAACAAGCATACACACAAAGAGAGGGAGAATATCATTATATCAATAGCTTATAGACAATTAAGTATAAAAATGGTTAGTAATAGTATGTAGAAATAGATATATGCTGGCAATTGTCAATCAACGCAATTTATTCCCTGTTAATACCATGGCTTGTTTTTTTTCCTAATTTGCTGACATCCTATCTCTATGATAGTGAACTCGTTTCAGCAAGCTCAAAAAAAAAAAAAAAAAAACACACACATCTGGGAATCAGATGGAGGCTCTATTCCATTTGATTAAAAGCCCCACCTATGCTAACGCTTAAAGGTGGGAGTCTTATACCCTAAAAAAAAGAGTAATAAAAAATAAGAACCCCATCTTAACAGATAGGGTTTACGAAGTTTACTATAATTATATAAGAATCAGTTTAAAGAAAATAAGCATTAACTGTATATTCATACACCATCCGGTGGGTATTAAAGAAAGAACCATTTACCGCGATGGAGTGGCGCATCACATCAATCCACTTTTCTCTCTCATAGTAGAATTGAGGTACAATCACCTCTTCTAGTTTCTCATAAAGTTCCCGGGCATCTCTTTCGTCTTGATCCCCCTGGTTTTCTATCCCCCTGGAACCAATAGACCATCCTGTAATCCCTTCAATATGCCCCTCCAACCACCAACCGTCTAAAATGCTGAAATTAGGAATCCCGTTCATAACCACCTTCATACCTGAAGTTCCAGAGGCCTCCATGGGCCTTTTGGGTGTATTTAACCACAGGTCTACCCCTGACGTTAAAAACTTCGCTGTTCGAATATTATAGTTTTCCAGGTAAGCAATTTTAATAGAATCTTTCAGCTCCCGGGCATGTTGGAATACTTTTTTTATCAATTCTTTCCCCCGGGAATCTGAAGGATGAGCCTTTCCGGCAAAAACCAACTGTATTTTACCCACTTTATTAGAAATAGAAGCCAGCCTTTGTAGATCAGTGAAAATCAAGTCTACCCTTTTATATGCCGTTGATCTTCGAGCAAAACCGATAGTAAGATGATGGTAGCTCATTCCAGCGTTTGTATTCTGATTAACAAAATCGATCATCTTACGCTTTGATTCCATGTGGGCCTCCCAGATTTCTTCTCTAGGAATGGCCAGGGAATAACGGAGGGCGAAGGGATCATTGCACCATCCCTGGATGTAACGTTCATAAAGACGATAAAAACTACTAGAGGTCCAGTTGCAGACATGAACTCCATTAGTAATGGAATCAATGGGATATCCGGGAAACATTTTTCGGGATATTTCTCCGTGCTTACGGGCTACGCCATTTACGTAACGGCTTAAATTTAAAGCCAGAAGAGTCATATTCAAAAACTCCTGCCCTCCCAACTTTTTTAAAACCTCCCAGGGAATAAATTCACCCAAAACCTTTTCTACAATCGTATAAGAAAACTGGTCATGACCTGCAGGTACCGGAGTATGAGTGGTAAAGACACAGCGAGTTCTTACTTCCTCAATATCCCACAAATCCTGGCCTTTTTCACTGTGCTCTCTTTTCTCCTTCAACTGTCTTAACATTTCCAGAGCTAATAGACTGGAATGTCCTTCATTCATATGATACTTTTTAATCCCCGTGTAACCCAACTTCTGCAGCATCCTGAAACCCCCAATTCCCAGAATAATTTCCTGGGCCAGGCGGTAAGTAAGATCACCACCATATAAATAAGTGGTCAGGGTTCGGGCCTCCTGATCATTTTCAGGAATATTGGTATCCAGAAACAGTACAGGAACTTGAGAACCGGAAACACCCTCCACAGTATACTGCCACGCCTGTATGTAAACTTCCCTTCCTTCAATGTTCACACTAACTTTTTCTGGAAGTAATTCCAACAAATCCTGAGGATTCCAATACACCGGTTCCTCCGTCTGTTCCCCAACATTATTAAGCTTTTGATAAAAATATCCTTTCTCACTAATCAAACTTACAGCTACTACAGGCACTTTCAAATCAGCAAAGGAGCGTATGGTATCTCCTGCCAGGACGCCCAATCCGCCACTGTAGGTGGGAATGCTGGGTTCCAATCCGATTTCCATGGAATAATAAGCAACTTTTCTTTCACTTCTCTTCAAATCTGTTCATCCTTCCTTCCTTCCATTATTCTTATGATTTTCATGCCACATTATTCAAAAATACAGGTAAATATAATTGTCTCTTCAACTTTTTTCTCATGCTCTAACCAACTATATCTATTTGTTGAAAAATTTCACCATCTCTAAACATAGGGTTTTCATCCTTAGGATAGAACCTATACAATCTCCAGGAATCTCTAACCCGTGATCCGTTCCCTCCAACACCAACAGTTGAAAATCCTTTTGAGATTTTAAATCTTGAATTAATTCAGGACTGTAAAAGGGATCTTTTGTACCGATGACCATAAAAACTTCTTGTTTCACCCCAGCTGTGGCATCATTAAAAACTCTGGAAAAAACCGGGGTAAGATAAACCGCTTTTGCTCTATCCAGCAACTTACGTTGGCTCAAAAGATGCGTTAAAACCCTGGTTCCCAGAGATTTGCCCACCAAAATAAATTCCGAATACCCTAATTTTTCAATGGAATCCATAACTTTTTCTCCGTCCTCCAGCACCTCCTGAATCCGATCCGGATCAAACATCTCCCCCTGATTTTGAAAACTGTATTCTAAAGATAAAACATCATATTTTTGAGACAAAAGAATACTACGGCTGTAATACAAGGCCGGCATATCACAAGTATAACCGGCCCCAGGAAATAAAAGGGCAAGTCCTTTTTTACCGCTTCCCGGGGAAAACAAGGTATTTCTCAACGGAAAACCTCTGCTTCCATGAATATTCAATTTGTTAAATTTCACACGACATCCTCCTTAATGTGGTTCCTTATAAAAAGAAAACTATAATCACATTAAATCCATTAGTATAAATCCCGCATTATTACATGCTTTTTTAAAATGTCCTCTGCAATCTACTATAAAAGGGTACAAAGAAACCGGCCCTAAGCCGGCTTCTATTAGGAATATAGTAGGACATAATTTGCCTCTCAAAAGTCTCCCTTTATACGTTTTTTTCAGCCTGGTTCCGGGTATAATTCAAAAGGCCTCCGGCCAAAATAATTTCTATAAAACGCGGGCTTAAGTTGTGATTCACGCTGTAGGTCTCATCTCTTTCCAGGTTTCTAATCTCCAACTGTCCCTTGGACAACCCTTCCCGATTAATGTCTTCCACCACCAGTCGATCTCCCTGCCGTATTTTTACGTAATCTTCCATATCTTCAAATATTAATGGCAGTATTCCAAAGTTTACCAGGTTGGTATGATGAATTCGTGCAAAGGATTTGGCCACCACCGACTTAACTCCTAGATACATGGGGGCTAGAGCTGCATGCTCTCGGCTGGAGCCCTGACCATAGTTTTCCCCTCCGACAATAAAGCCTCCGTTCTTTTCCCGGGCTCTCTCGGGAAATCCTGAATCCAGCCCGTTGAATACATACTCAGCAATAGCAGGAATATTGGACCTCAGGGGCAATATTTTTGCTCCCGCCGGCATAATATCATCGGTAGTAATATTATCCCCAGTTTTCAAAAGTACCTCCCCAGTTAACGGACTCTGCAGGGATTCCTTCAAGGGAAGGGGTTGAATATTAGGCCCCCGAATAATTTCTATCTCCTCAGGTGTCTTTGAGGGAGGAATAATCATACGATCATCAATGATAAACTTTAACGGAATTTCAACCCTCTTAAATTCACCTAAATCTCTGGGGTCCGTTATCAAGCCAGTAAGAGCCGAAGCGGCTGCAGTTTCAGGTCCAACAAGATAAATATCGGCATCTGCCGTTCCGCTTCTTCCTTTAAAGTTTCGGTTAAAGGTTCTGACAGAAACACTCCCCGTGGGAGGCGCTTGTCCCATGCCAATACACGGGCCACAGGCTGACTCTAAAATCCTGGCCCCGGAGTCTAATAAATCTGCCAACGCTCCCTCCTGGGCCAGCATTTGATAAACCTGCCTGGAACCAGGGGCAATCACCAGGCTCACATCGGGATGAACTATCTTTCCTTTTAAAATACAGGCTGCCTGAATAAGATCAGCATAAGAAGAATTGGTACAGCTGCCTATGGCCACCTGATTTACTTTTATTTCAGAAAGCTCAACGATGGGCCTTACCGCATCAGGACTGTGAGGACAGGCAGCCAGGGGTTCCAATTCCGACAAGTTTATTATGATTTCCTGGTCGTATTTTGCCCCTGCATCAGCTTTAAGCTCTACCCATACGTCACTTCTATCTTGAGCCTCCAAAAATCTTTTAGTAATTTCGTCACTGGGAAATATTGAAGTGGTAGCTCCCAGTTCCGCACCCATGTTGGTTATGGTGGCTCTTTCGGGTACCGTTAGAGAGGTTACTCCTTCTCCGCCATATTCAAATACTTTACCAACCCCACCTTTAACGGAAAGCCTTCTTAAAACCTCTAATATCACATCTTTTGCCCCCACCCAAGGAGGAAGTGTTCCAGTCAGGTGAATTTTTATTACCTCCGGCATGCTGAGATAAAATGGCCCGCCGCCCATAGCTACGGCTACATCCAGTCCACCGGCCCCCATAGCCATCATACCCAGTCCACCGGCAGTAGGGGTATGGCTGTCAGACCCTAAGAGAGTTTGTCCTGGCACCCCAAACCTTTCTAAATGTACCTGGTGACAGATACCGTTACCAGGCCTAGAAAAGTGAATCCCGTATCGAGCGGCAATGCTCTGCAAAAAGAGATGATCATCGGCATTTTCAAAGCTGGCCTGCAGAGTATTATGGTCGATATAGCTGACCGACCGTTTAGTTTTAACTTTTGGAATCCCTAAGGCCTCAAACTGCAGATAGGCCATGGTCCCTGTGGCATCCTGAGTTAAAGTCTGGTCTATGGTGATTGCCATTTCTTTACCTTTTTCCATGATTCCCGAAACCAGGTGACTACCTACTATTTTTTGAACAATATTTTTCTCCATAAGTTCAATAAATGCCTCCTTGTTTTTCCCCTTGTTTTTATATCCAGTTCTTAAATTAACCTATTTATTTTTTAATTCCATTATATATAAATTTATATCAAAAAAACCTAAATTAAACAAGATAAAAAAGCTTTGCCTGTTAAATCCAATTGATAAATCTTTAACTTACTTAATTCAATTTGGAAAACTATCTTTCCTGCATAAACAATAAAAAATTGAAAACCCGTGGGAACGGGTTTTCATATTTTTCAAGATTTTTTTTTATTATTTAACTTTCGTGTTTAGGATAAAATGTTGCGCAATCTGTTTCTTCTGTATCGCTGGCATTGCGTGGTTGAATTTCAATTTCGCTGGCTAAACAATGATCTCCAGACTCATAAAAACCACAGGTATTAACCACACACTTCACACGGGAAATGGGATTTTGTCCTTTTTCTAATCTCACCTTAATAAAAACCTCCTTTTATTAAGAATTATTTTTTATAGCATTCCCTACAAAGGATAACTATTATACCAAAGAGTTTTGTCAATTATTATCTATCTTCTAACTTATGTTATATCCAAGTAAAAGAATATAATTAAATCATTTGCTTTTTATGAAGTTCTCTCAAAATCTTGACTTTGTTTGTAAAAATCTGCTAAGATGGAATTATTGAATATTAAAAAAGTGAGGTTTGTCCCATGTCAAACTATAAAAAAATAAAACTGGATGAGGCCATTGGGCTGAATTATTCAGAAAACCTGGAAAACCATAAGAAGTATATGAACTCAGGGCTGGTAGACTATTTAAGCCTTGTAGATCTATACCGCCGCTATGTAAAGGCTAAAGGCTCCTCACTGTGGGATGAACAGGGAAATGAATATTTAGATTTCTTGGGAGGTTATGGTTCTTTAAACATAGGTCATAATCATCCTAAGGTTATCGAAGCTATGGATAAAGTGAAGGAACTGCCAAATCTAATGCAGGCCTCCTTTAACCCACTGGCCGGTGCCCTGGCCCACAACCTGGCTCAAATTACTCCAGGAGAACTGCAGAGATCGTTCTTCTGCAACAGTGGAGCGGAAGCAGTAGAAGCAGCCGTTAAGCTGGCAAAGGCCTCAACCTGCCGAGAAAAAATTATTTACTGTGATGCCTCTTTCCACGGAAAGACCCTGGGTTCCCTGTCCTTTTCTGGAAGGGAAAAATATAAGGAAGCTTTTTATCCCCTGCTGAACTGGGGCTGTAAAATTCCTTTTGGCAGCACAGAAATCCTGGAAGACAGTTTAAAGGATAGACAAGTAGCAGCCTTTATGGTAGAGCCTATACAGGGAGAAGGAGGAATTATCATTCCACCCCAGGGCTACCTGAAAAAGGTCCGGGAAATCTGTGACCGTTATAACACCTTGTTAATACTGGATGAAATCCAAACAGGAATGGGAAGAACCGGAAAAATGTTTGCCTTTGAAGAAGAGGGAGTTGTCCCTGATATCCTCTGCCTGGCCAAATCCTTAGGAGGCGGCATCATGCCCGTAGGAGCTATGATTACTACAGATCTTATCTGGCAGAAAGCATACGGTTCTATTGATAAATGTCTTATCCACACCACCACCTTTGGTGGAAACACCTGGGCAATGGCTTCCTGTCTCGCTGCTCTAGAAGTCATTGAGGAAGAAGGACTGGCTCAGCAGGCTCAAGAAAAAGGAGTATATATTTTAGAAAAACTAGAAGGCTTTAAAAATAAATATGATTTAGTGAAGGATGTACGGGGCCGAGGTCTACTAATCGGTGTAGAGCTTAATTCTGCGGAAGGTACCCTTAATAAAATCTCTGGAGGTCTAGTTAAGAACCTGTCCAAAGATTTCACCGGAGCTTTAATCACTGGAGAGCTTTTAAATCGATATAACATAATTGTTGCCTATACTCTAAATAACCCCAATGTAATCAGACTGGAACCACCTCTGAATATATCTTATGAGCAGATTGATTACATGCTGGATTCTTTAGAAAAAGTCTTGACAAAAAATAAAGGATTTTTGAGCCTGGCTTCCAAGAGTTCAAAAAGTCTTATACGGGGTTCAAAGCATATATTGAAGTCTATCACCGGCAAGTAATCTTCTTTTACTACATTTTTTAAACCGAAGTTCAACCTAAAGCATAATTAGAAATTGAAAATAGCCTATTTTAGCTGATTTACCCAGGCAATGTAGTGTAGACTATTGGACATATTTATTGGTGATATATCCAAATAATTCTTGATATACGAGGCATTATCCCTTATAATAGTAGTATAGACTATTTAAGGGGGAATGCCGAGTGTTTGTTAAGATAACTCCCCGTAAAAAAGACGGGAAGACCTATTATTACGCTGAATTAGTAGAGTCTTACCGGGAACAGGGAAAGATTAAACATCGACGTCTACTCTACTTTGGTAGTGTAGACCAGGACACGGCCAAAAGGCTTAAGATCGCCTTTTCTCGTGATTTCGATTCTTTCACCAATATAGATAAGGTTGATTTTTCAACAGCTGTTCCTTATGGTAATTTTTTTCTTATCGATTCTTTAATTAAACAACTAGATTTATTGGAGCATTTTAGTTCCAAATTTGTTTCATCGGACCCTCATATAACCGTTCCTACTGCAATCAGGTATATTAAGGCTATGCTATTCCAGAGGATTATACAGCCGGACAGTAAATTGGCCCTTTTAGAATGGTTGCCACTGACACCGCTTAAGCATTTTCTGGATATAGAAAAAGTAGATTTACAGAGTTTATACCGCAGCCTAGAAATTCTTCAGGGAAACTTCAGCATAGTAGAACAGTATCTATATGATACAGCGGTTAAAAAGTTTAATCAGGACGATAAAGAACTTTATTACGATATAACCAGCAGCTATTTTGAGGGATGTAAGTGTATCATAGCTGAGTATGGCTATTCCAGAGATAAACGCAGAGATAGAAAGCAAATTGTGATTGGACTTGTCACCACCTCTGATGGATTTCCCATTAAATGCAAGGTCTATCCGGGAAATAGAGTAGACAAAACAACCGTTACAGAGGTTTTATCCGAACTGAAGGAAAAATACCCCATAGACGAGATTGTTTTTGTCGGTGATCGAGGGATGTTAACTGCTGATAATGTCGATGCAATTGAACAGCTTAATCAAAAGTATGTTATGGCCATCCCCCGGGCCTGGACCAAGAAATTTATTCAAAATACTTTCATTGATGAAAAAGAAATGAGAAAAATCAAAAAGGACCTTTATGCCGTATTTCTTCCTTCGGCAGAGAACCAAAGGCTTTTGTTATGTCTTAATACTCAGAAACGGGAAGACGACCAAAAATATCGCACATTTTGTATTGAAGCCATTAAAGAAGAGTTAGATAAGCTAAATAGTAGCCTGGGTAAAAACAAAAATATCAGCACTCGGGATGAAGCCATGAAAAGAGTGGGGCTTATCTTAAAGCTAAACTCTACCCGCAAATATTTCAGTGTAAAAACTGTTGACAGTAAAAAGAACAATCTGGGTTTTGAAATTCACTATGAGCTAAAAACAGCAAAAATACAAAGCGATGAGAAGTTGGATGGCACTTTCGTAATTCAATCCAATAAAAAAGATTACAGTGATGAAAAGCTTATAAACACATATAAAAATTTAAACAGGGTAGAAAACGCCTTTAAAGTAATCAAAAATGATCTAGACATCAGACCTGTTAATCATCGTAAAAAAGTAAGAGTTGAGGGGCATGTATATATCTGCGTATTGGCCTATTTTATAACTACTGCTATTGAGTATATTGCCATGGATAAAAAGCTTAATAAGTCTTCTCGGAAAATATTAAGACAGCTAAGCCAAATTAGCTTACTTGACATTAACCTGACTGACAGCAAAAAGAAGTATTCGATCACTACAGTACAAAAAGAACATAAAAAAATTCTCAATGCTTACAAAATTAAAAAAGTGGAAGTGCCAAATGTAGTATAGAATTTTTTTTAAAAAACAGCTATACATGGGAGCAATTTAAGTTATCGGGTTGAACTTCGGTTTAAACATTCGTCTAAAAACTTATTAAAGATATGACTTTTGTGGAAAGTAGATGATAAAAACAGCTGCCTCCGGCCTTGACCGGGACAGCTGCTCATCGGTTATTTTTAGTAATTATTGTTTTTAACGTTTTTCTTTAAACTTTCTATTTTTTTTATTTATTATTTTTCCCAATGCAGCAGGTTACTTTTCGGTAACCTGTTTTTTTATATTGCTGTTTCTCCCTTTTCACCGGTTCTGATTCGGACAGCATCCTGCATATCATATATAAAAATCTTACCGTCCCCTATTTGACCGGTCCGTGCTGTTTCTACAATCAAATTTACTAATGTATCTACGTTTTCATTTTGAACTACCAGCTCAATTTTTACTTTTGGCAGAAGATTAACAGTATATTTGCTTCCCCGATAATATTCAGTCTTACCTCCCTGTAATCCGCAGCCGGTCACATGGGTTACTGTCATACTGGCTAACCCCTGTCGGGTCAAAGCATCCTTAACCAATTCAAACGTCTCTGGCCTAATAATAGCCTCCACTTTTTTCATTATCTGCACCTCCTTAATCTAAATAGTCTCTTAACTGGCTTTATTTCCAACCACTATGTTGTAAGCACGCATGCCATGTTCCCCAATATCCAGGCCTTCTTTTTCCTCTTCCGGAGTAACCCTGATTCCACCAACAATCTTACTGATAATAAAGTAACCAGTTCCCACCACTACCACCGTCCAGGCAAAAACTGCAGCCACACCAATAACTTGAGCAATAAGGAGAGACACTCCCCCACCATAGAACAAACCTTCACCTACCGCAAACAATCCAACACAGATGGTTCCAAAAGCTCCTGCCGCACCGTGAACAGATATTGCACCTACAGGATCATCAATTCTTATCACCTTGTCAAACAATTCAACCGCCAGGATCATCACAATGCTGGCACAAAATCCTACAATCATTGCACCCACCGGATTAAAAACGTCTGCTCCAGCAGTAATACCTACTAATCCAGCCAGGATTCCATTTAAAATCAAACTGGGGTCCGGTTTCCCATAACGAATCCAAGTAAAGATCATTGCTCCAACAGCTCCAGCGGCACCCCCCAGTAAAGTTACCACAATAATGCTGGAAATCAGGCCGGGATCAGAAGCAGCAATTGTGCTTCCACCGTTAAAACCAAACCAACCAAACCAGAGAATAAATACACCAAATCCACCTAGTGGGATGTTATGGCCCGGGATCGCATTAACCTGCTTTCCAGTGTATTTTCCAGTTCTGGGACCCACCATGTAAGCACCCACCATGGCTGCAAAGGCACCTACAGAGTGCACCACCGTTGAACCGGCAAAATCTAGGAATCCTAACTCCCCAAGCCAACCGTCGCCCCATACCCAGTGACCTACAATGGGATAAACCAGGGCAGTCATGAGAATAGTAGAAAGAATATAAGCGGAAAATTTCATCCTTTCCGCAACTGCTCCCGAAACTATGGTTGCAGCTGTTGCAGCAAATACCGCCTGAAATACCCAGAATGCCAGGGTAGGCACTCCAAAGTCAAATCCCTGGGCTCCGGAAAGAAAGAATCCATTGCTTCCAATGAAACCACCTATGGAATCACCAAACATAATGCCAAACCCTACCATAAAATATACAACTGCACCGGTGCAAACATCAATAACATTTTTCATCAAAATGTTCAAAGAGTTTTTTGCCCGGGTAAAACCAATCTCTACCATTGCAAAACCTACCTGCATTAGAAAAACTAAAAAAGCTGCCAACAATACCCACACTGTATCAATAATCATAATCTGATCCATTTGCTTACCTCCTCTGGTAATTTGATATAGTTCTTTCACTTAGTTAAAAATGTCTTTTATATACCTTAGAGGAAGCGTCTTTGCTTCAATTTACTTCTTCGTAAAAATAGATGGTATAAATCACCTCCCTTTGTTCTGCTCTTAGTTAGAACAATATAAATGTGAAAAATTATAAGAAAAGAACAGTCAGTATTTGGCTAACTGTTCTTTTCTTTTTCAAAAAAGGCTTTTTATAAAGCTAACAGTTAAAACTTAGCCAAATAAGCATCTAATTCCCAGGGATGAACGGCCATGGAAAACTGCTTATATTCTATTCTTTTGGCAGTAACAAAACGTTCGTAAATATGTTCTCCTAAAGCCTCCTGGATCACCGTATCTTTTTCCAGTTCATCCAGGGCTTCCGACAGGCTGCCAGGCAGACTGTCTATCCCTAATTCAACCAGATCCTGAGGCGTAAGGTTATAAATATTTCTCTCTACAGATGCCGGAGGCTCTATTTTGTTGTTAATTCCGTCCATACCGGCTTTCAACATAACCGCCAGGGCCAGATACGGGTTGCAGGAGGGATCGGGACTCCGCAATTCTACCCGAGTACCTTCACCTCTCCTGGCAGGAACCCTGATGAGAGGGCTGCGGTTCCGTTCCGACCAGGCCAGGTAAACAGGTGCCTCGTAGCCGGGGACAAGTCTCTTATAAGAGTTAATAGTAGGATTGGTAACTGCTGTAAAAGCTCGGGCATGCTTCAGCAGTCCGCCAATATAGTAAAGAGCTTCTTTACTCAACTGCTGTGGGGCACTTTCATCATAGAATATGTTAGTTCCCCCTTTAAACAGCGACATGTGTGTGTGCATTCCAGAGCCATTAATTCCAAAGATTGGCTTCGGCATAAAAGTAGCATGCAGTCCATGACGATATGCTACTGTCCTGACCACAAATTTAAAGGTTACCAGATGGTCTGCTGTAATTAACGCTTCATCATATTTAAAATCTATCTCATGTTGTCCTTCTGCCACTTCGTGATGAGAGGCTTCTATTTCAAACCCCATATCCTGTAAGGTCAGCACCATTTCCCTCCGGGCATTTTCCGCCAGGTCTACCGGGGACATATCAAAATATCCGCCTGAATCATGAGTATTTACTGTGGGACGGCCCTCGGCGTCCTTCAGGAAAAGAAAGAATTCCGCTTCTGGACCAGCATTCAGATCAAACCCTTTAGCTGAAGCCTCTTTCAAAACCCTCTGTAAATTACATCGGGGGCAGCCAGCAAAGGGGGTTCCGTCGGGATTATAAACATCACAGATTAAACGAGCTACAGCCCCTTCCTTGGGCCTCCAGGGAAATAGGGTAAAAGTTGTGGGATCTGGTTTTAAATACATATCAGACTCTTCAATCCTTACAAAACCTTCAATAGAAGAACCGTCAAACATTAATTCCCCATCCAATGCTTTTTCTAACTGTACAGAAGGGATAGCAACATTTTTCTGCACTCCGAAAATATCAGTAAACTGCAGTCTGATAAACTTTACATTTAGTTCATCCGCGATCTTCAAAACATCTTCTTTGGTTTTAGCTTTCATAAGTAAATCCTCCCTTTTTTTGCGGCTGGGCAATTTTCAGGGCCATCAACCCTGATGGTTACCCGCCAAATAAATAAAACGCCTTAACCAGAACGTAAACTTAACGCTGGTTTCGGGCGCCTTTGCCTGTGGTATTAGAACTTCATTGTTCTGGTATTTAATTATATTATAATGGCTGTTTTAAGTTATTCTTTCTTCCATTTCCGCTGCCATAATTATGGCTTCAGAAACCTTTCTCATGGAAACCCTCTTGTTCATACTCTGCTTTTGTATTCGCCTGAAAGCTTCTCTTTCAGACAGTCCCGTGGTATTCATAAGAATCCCCTTCGCTTTTTCTATCACCTTACGATCTACCAACTCTTTCTTTAACCTCTTTACTTCCCTTTCCAAACGTTGTATATTTTTTGATGAATTTACTGTTATGTCGATAACGAATGGCAACACCTCCTCATTTATAGGTTTAATAATAAATGGAGAAAAACCATTTTCCGTCATTTTACTAATTTTATCCCTCTGAGGATAATCAATCATTAAGAACACTGGATAACCATCTTCCGAAATGATGTGAGCTAAATCTATAAAATCCCCCGCATGTTCTGAAATATCGATAATCACCAAATCAGGTTCAATACTTTTTATCTGTCTTAAGCTCTCTGAACTATTTAATGATAGTCCTATCACTTTGTGTCCTGTTGAATTAATTACGGGTATAATTTTATTTAAATCCTCGGAAGCCCCGGCTAAAAAAATCCTATATGTATCCAATTCTTCACCCCCCAGAATGTAAAACTGCCTTGAAAAATATCTCAAGGCATCCCTATAGGCTACCTTGCCCTTAGTTACTTCTTTGTGCTTGTGCATTTTTTATTAAACTAATTTTACAACAGGTGGACAGCGTAAGTCAACACAATTTTTACTATTTAAAACATGTTTTTGCATTGCGAAAACATCTAAAATTGATAAATACTTTTCATTTCTTGAAATACCTTTTCTTATATTGAAATTGCTCTCATTTTTGCCCGAAAGAAGGGCAAGACAACCTTTGATTTATTTTTTTTTATATGTTACTATTGTAAAAATGTATGGCACCACCTTTAAACCAGTCCCGAGAGGCTGAGAAGGGTTAACAGTAACGGTTATATCCGGCTGTCATTTAACTATCCTAAACCTATCGGGGTTGAGGATTTTTTAGTATGGGAGGGGAACTTATGAAAGCCAGGTTAGTTTTAGAAGACGGCAGAATTTTTTATGGTGAGAGTTTTGGCTGCCAGGGAGAAAAGGGCGGCGAAGTAGTTTTTAACACGGGAATGACCGGATACCAGGAAATCATGTCTGATCCTTCTTATTGCGGACAAATTGTTGTTTTAACCTATCCTTTAATTGGAAACTACGGCATTAATCCCTTTGATTTTCAATCCAAGAATTCATTAATTAAAGGACTGATTGTTCGTGAATATTGTGATTATCCCAACCACTGGCAGGCTGATTATAACATTTCCGACTATTTAAAACAGCAAAATATTATCGGCCTATCCGGAATAGATACCCGGGCTTTGACCAAACACCTTCGTAATCAAGGAACCATGAGGGGTATCATATCAACTGTGGAGGAGGAAACTGACCAGTCATTAATAGATAAGGCTAAGAAAGTTCCCAGCCTCTCCGATATGGATCATGTGATGACAGCTACCACAAAGCAATCCTATGAGATCCACGGAAACGGACCTCATGTGGCTCTTTTGGATCTGGGCTGCAAATCCAGTATCATTCAATCCTTACAAGAGAAAGGCTGCAGAATTACGGTCCTTCCCGCCAAAACCGGCCCGGATGAAATTCTGGCTATTAAACCTGACGGACTGCTGCTTTCCAACGGACCCGGAGACCCAAAAAAAGTGCCCTACGTGGCTGGCACCGTAAAAAGTCTTTTAGGGAAGCTGCCCATATTCGGCATATGCCTGGGTCATCAGGTGTTGGGGTTATCTCTGGGGGGAGATACGTATAAGTTAAAATTTGGACACCGGGGAACTAACCATCCAGTAAAAGATTTAAAAACAGAAAAAGTATTTATCACTTCACAAAATCACGGATATGCTCTCAAAAAGAAAAGTATCGAGAATTTACCGATAGACATTTCCCATATCAACCTTAACGATCATACAGTGGAAGGAATGAGGCACAAAGAACTTCCCCTTTTTTCCGTTCAGTTTCACCCGGAGGGAAGCCCGGGACCCTATGATTCCATTGAGATATTTAAAGAATTCTTAGATTTGATTCTTGACAAACAAAAGGTCGGGTAATAATTACCGGCCTTTTCCCAAATGAAACCGTTTTCGATAGGTATCTGTTTTTACTATTTGAGAAGCCAGATTTAAGGCTTCTCTCCTGTTTTTTACCTTCCCATCAGATTGGGCTTCCTTCACTTTTGCCAATAAATAACCTACCCCTGGTGAAGGATGTAGTTTGAGATACTCCATAATTTCCTCTCCACTAATAATGTCCGGTGGAGAAACAAATATTTCCCTTTTAAAAAAATATTTTTCAAAGGTTTCATGAATAAATTCCTGGTAAAACTTTATTTCCTGAAAATTACCTTTAGCCTCTCTCTTAGCAATAAAATCTGATAAAGAATGCATCAACACTTCAACCGTTTCCTCGCCACATTTATTAAATAGTTTATAAAAGGCCCTGGGAGAAACATTTTTGGCCACTTGAAGAAAAAGAGGATGCATATGATTTCTGGTAAGGCTGCTCAAAATTCTCCTTTCCTTACTGCTCAATTTCAAGACTCCGCTGTAATTTTCCAAAATAGGAATCCCCTCCACTTCGTGGCGGTGAAAAACAATTCTTCCCGAATCCAAAACTTTTTTAGTCTTTATTTTACCTACATCATGAAACAGAGCAAAAAACTTTAAAAGTTGTTTTCTTTTCCGAGGGAAAACCAGTTCCTGTTTCATGTGTTGGTTAATTAACATAGCCAGTTCCGATGAAAAGGGTGGGGATACAATGTTTTGCTCAATACTCTTAAAAGTGTGAAGGCAGTGACTCCATACCTCTTCCCCATGAAAAAAATTTTGTTCCGTAGTCTTCATCAGACTAACTTCAGGAAACAATACACTGAGGAAACCTAACGTTTCTTCCATAAATTTGACCCAGGGGTAGGAAACGTCTAAATCAAATATTTTCCACAGTTCATCTCTTATTCTTTCTCCGGAAACTTCTTTCAGAAGTTTCCGGGAATGTAACATCTTATACTGGGTCTGCCCATCCAAATTAAAACCCAGGGATGCACACAACCTTATACCCCGAATCAAACGAGAAGGGTCCTCTTGAAAAGCCTTAGGAGAAACCATCCTTATTTTTTTTTCCTTTAAATCTTCCAGTCCGCCATTTATATCAATTAAACAATGCTGCCATGAAGAAGATTTTTGTAAATAGTCCCCCAAATGCAAAGCCAAACTGTTCACTGTAAAGTCTCTTCGCTTCAAGTCCTCAACTAAATTCCTGCCCTTAAGACTTGTAAAATCTAATATTTTGTAATTTTTCTTTTCCTGTTTTATCACAACCCGGTAAATTCCAAAATTTTTATCCAATTCTACCAGAGAACTTTGTAATGACTTTGCTGCTTTCTCAACAAAGGGCTCAACCGGTCCACCGGTTACCAGAAAATCAATATCTATTACTTCCACCGAATGGTTCAATAACAGTGCTCTAATATAACCTCCCGTAATATAAACCTTAAGCCGGGCCTGTTCTGCCAGGTTATTAATTATTTCCAAGATTTTTTTTTCCATAATTATCACCTACCAACCTTCTTACCCTTGAGTAGTTACTTTATATTATATATCAAGTTGAAAAAAATAATCCCCTGTTTTCAGGGGATTAAAGACATGGTTCTTCTTCTACTGCAGGAAACCAGTCTTGTATTGACTGTATATCCATTATTCCTTGGGTCTGACCCGGAAGTTCTACATCTTCAGTAATTTCAGCAAAGAATGAATAGTGGCCAAAATCACCAGGTTCTTCTGATTCCGGTACCAGGTTAGGCTGTAAAGCCAGAGTAGGAAACCTTTCAAAACCCTGTAAGCACATCTTCAAAACTCCTTATTTTTTAAAATTGATTTGTTAATATATTATTATTGTTATTGTTAAATTTTTTTATGCGTATTGATCATTTAGGTATGATTAATTCCTGTCCTGGGTAAATACAGGCATCGTCTAAACTGTTAATTTTTCTGATTTCGAAAACCAGGGATCTAATATCTTTTCCTGGTTCCTTGTGGTTTTTAGCAATACCCCAAATGGTATCACCCTTTTGCACTTCCACCACTAAAAGAGATTCATCCTTCTCAGCTGCAGCCTGTCCTCTTCCATTATAGATAAAACCCAAAGATATAAAACCCAAAAGTAAGACTGCTGTAGCAATCAGAAATAAAAGCTTTTTCCTCATGAAATTTTTTTTATTTTCTTTTTCATTTTTCACCGGAAATTGATAACCCACCTGATTTTTCCCCCTATCCTGGATACCAAACTTACGTTTGCACACATTATAACCTAGAACATTTGTTCATGTCAACAGTTTAGTAAAATTTCTTCGAACTTGCGTTTGCCAAATGTATGTTTTTATGCTATAATTATTGGTAGTTTTAGACATGTTATAAATATATGTGAGGTGAATAACAATATGACTGAACCTTTAACCAATCGTCAGGAGGAAATTCTAAATTTTATAAAGAAAGAAGTTCAGGTAAAGGGCTATCCTCCCTCCGTTAGGGAAATCGGAAAGGCCGTTGGCTTGAGTTCCAGTTCTACCGTTCATGCTCATCTTTCTCAATTGGAAAAGAAGGGATATATCCGTAGAGACCCAACAAAACCAAGGGCCATTGAGCTGTTGGAGGAGAATTTCTTTTTATGCTCCCGGGACATTTCCCCGGTGCCGGTTGTAGGAAATGTAACGGCAGGCCAACCTATTCTGGCAGAGGAAAACATAATTCAATATTTCCCCCTACCCAGAGACTTTGTAAAAGAAGACAGCATCTTTATGCTCCGTGTGCAGGGGGACAGCATGATCAATGCGGGAATTTTTGATGGCGACTATATTACCGTTAGACAGCAGGCTGCTGCTGTAAACGGGGATATTGTTGTTGCCCTGATTGATGATGAAGCCACGGTTAAGACTTTTTACCGGGAAAATGACCGTATTCGGCTCCAACCGGAAAATGATTATTATGAACCCATTATAGTAGACAATTTGGAAATACTAGGTAAAGTAATCGGGCTGTTTAGAAAGTTTTAACAAAAAATAGGCTGTCTCAGATTAGAACAGCCTATTTTGTATTTATCTTTTTTTTTAGGGTATAGACCCCCACCTCTAAGCATTAGCGTAGGCAGGGCTTTTAATCAGGTGGAGTAGAGTCTCCACCTGATTCCTTGATGTTTCAGTTTGCTGAAACGAGTTCATTCAAATAAATATATTGTGGAAAAATAATTAAAATATGGCCAGATACTCCTGAACTTCCCACTTGTGTACCTGCTTTCTATAACGATCCCATTCAATTCTTTTTGCATTCATGTAGCGATTAAAAATATGCTCTCCCAGAGCCTCTCTGATCAGGGTGTTCTTTTCCAGCTCATCTAGAGCTTCTACGAGACAGGTCGGTAGATTCTCAATTCCTTTTTCAACTCTTTCTTCTAAAGACATTTCATAAATGTTTTCATCTACAGGTGTCGGTGGCATAATTTTATTTTTTATTCCATCCAAACCGGCTTTCATGGTTACCGCCAGCGCCAGATACGGGTTACAGGAGGGATCTGGGCTTCTAATTTCTATACGGGTACCTGTTCCCCTTCTGGCTGGGACCCGAATAAGTGGACTTCTGTTCCGCTGGGACCAGGCAATATAAACCGGCGCTTCATGACCAGGTACCAACCTCTTGTATGAATTTACCAGGGGGTTAGTTATAGCCGTAAAACCCTTAACATGCTGAATCAATCCGCCGATATAATGAATGGCCGTTTCACTCAACTGATTGGGAGCAGAAGGGTCATAGAAAGCATTCTCATCCCCCTTAAATAAGGACTGGTGAGTATGCATACCAGAACCATTGATGCCGTATATGGGCTTTGGCATAAAGGTAGCATGAAGATTATGACTCAGAGCGATAGTTCTTACCACCAATTTAAAAGAAGTTACATTGTCTGCGGTGGTCAGAGCATCAGCATATTTAAAAGCAATCTCATGCTGGCTGGGGGCCACTTCATGATGGGAGGCCTCAATCTCAAATCCCATCTGCTGTAAAGTTAACACCATATCCCGCCGGGCGGTTTCTCCCAAATCAACCGGCAGAAGATCAAAATAACCTCCACAGTCATGGGTCCGGGTAGTCCCCCGGCCGTGTTCATCCCTTAAAAACAGAAAAAATTCTGCTTCAGGACCGCAGTTCATGGTATAACCCATTTCTTCCCCTTCCGCGATTACTCTTTTTAGAGTGTTCCGGGGACAACCAGAAAAAGGAGACCCATCGTGGTTATAAATATCACAGATTAAGCGGGCTTCTGCTCCGGCCCCCTCCCGATTTTTCCAGGGAAACAAGGCAAAAGTATTTATATCCGGTTTCAGATACATATCCGATTCCTCAATCCTGACAAATCCCTCAATGGAGGAACCGTCAAACATCATCTCTCCGTCCAGAGCCTTTCCCAACTGTTCCACAGGAATAGCTACGTTTTTAATAGTCCCTAAAATATCCGAAAACTGCAGGCGAATAAATTTAACATCATGAAGCTGAATCAATTCATAGATTTGATCTTTATTGTACACCAGAAAACTCCCCCTTCGGTTAGAAATTATCTCTTTGTTTATTCTTGGCTTTCAATTCTTTTTTTTATAGTTCACTCTTTATTTCTATTTATTGTTTCTAAAACCTCTTTAATCGCTCCAATTAAAGCAATTTTCCCATGCTCAAAAGTGAGTCCTCCCTGCAGATAGGCAGTATAAGGAGAACGGTATGGGGCATCTGCAGTCATCTCCAATGAAGCCCCCTGGATAAATGTACCTGCAGCCATGATCACCTTATCCCCATACCCCGCCATGTTAGCCGGTTGAGGCTGCACATAGGAATCTACCGGTGAATGTTTCTGAATTCCTTGGCAAAAAGAAAGCAAATAATCAGGTTGAGTAAACCTGACAGCCTGCACTATATCTCCCCTTTCCTCACCAAAGGTTGGCGATACCTCAAATCCATATTCCTCCAACAAGGCCGCTGCAAAAATAGCAGTTTTTAAAGCTTCCCCCACTGCATGGGGTGCCAAAAAAAGCCCCTGAAAAAGCGACCGGTTATGGGCTAATGTGGCTCCCACCTCTTTCCCAAGTCCAGGGGCCGTGAGGCGGTCAGCAATCAATTCTATTAAATCTTTACGCCCCACCGCATATCCCCCCGCAGGAGCCAATCCCCCGCCGGGATTCTTTATTAATGAACCGGCGATTAAGTCTGCCCCTATTTCCAGTGGTTCCACAGGATTAACAAATTCTCCATAACAATTATCTACAAAATAAATTATGTTTGGATTGATTTTTTTAATCAGATTTGAAAGCTTTTCTATTTCTGCCAGACTAACTGAGGGACGCCATGCATATCCCCTGGATCTTTGAAGCAGGACAACAGTAACACTCTTAATTTTTTTAAGAACCCTTTCAAGCTCTTGAAAATCCAGCCTTCCTTCAGGAGTCAAATCTACCTGACGGTAGCTGACCCCTTTTGCAGCTAAAGTTCCTTTTTGGGGTAACGTGTTGATACCAATAACCTTCTGCAAGGTATCATAGGGTGCTCCTGCTGCCGACAAAAGGGTTTCTGCCGGGGATAACAGGGCATCCAGGCAGACAAACAGGGTATGGGTCCCAGAAACGAAATGGGTCCTGACCAGGGCTTCTTCCCCGTTAAATGCTTCCGCATAAATATTTTCCAGCACCTGACGTCCGATGTCATGATAACCGTATCCAGTGGAACCTGCAAAGTGAAACTCGCTAACTCTGTTTTCTTTAAAAGCCCGGAGTACTTTGGCCTGGTTGTCTAAGACAATTTCCTTTATTAGATTAATGGAAGGCTGAATTTTTTCTTCAGCCTTTTCTATTTTTTTTAGGAACTTTGAGTCCAACTGAAAATACTTTTTATATAAATAAGACATAAACTGCCATCCTCCATATTATACTGTGGCACCTTCTATAATAGTGAAATCCGCTAGAATTACCGCCGGTTTTTTCTAACCCTGAGTATACTTCTTAAGTTTGTTGGCCCATTTTTCCTGCAAAAAAACCTCAACAAAATAGTTTTCTCCCTGAACATCCATACTGACTACCTGTCCCTTTTCATGGAGCAGGGCAATAGTTCGGCTGTCTTCAAAGGGTATAGTAAAAGTGAACCTTTCCCAGTCAGCCCGGAGAATTTCCGACAGTTTATCCATTAATTCCTCTAGATTTTTTCTCCTACCGGCGGAAATGGCCACACTGTTAGGATATTCGGCTTTTAGTCTTCTGATCAAGAAAGGATCATTATTCAAATCCATCTTGTTAAAAACTAAAAGGCAGCGCTTTTCTGTTACCTCCAGGTCCATCAAGATTTTATGAACCGCCTCCATCTGTTCTTCCATCTGTGGATGAGACAAATCAACTACATGCATCAAAACATCTGCCTCCTGGACCTCTTCCAGGGTGGCACGAAAAGCAGCAACCAGATGAGTGGGAAGTTTTTGAATAAATCCCACAGTATCCGTTATAAGCACTGTCTGATTGTCGGTCATATTTACTCTGCGGGTAGTGGGGTCAAGAGTGGCAAATAATTTATCTTCTGTAAAAACAGAAGAATCCGTAAGGGCATTTAGCAGTGTGGACTTGCCGGCATTGGTATATCCTACTAAAGCTATCACCGGAAAAGGCACTTTCTGTCTGGACCTTCTCTGCAGAGAACGGTGTTTTTTTATGGATTCTATTTCCTTATTTAAATCGCTTATTTTCTGCCGAATGGTTCGACGATCAACCTCCAGCTTGGTTTCTCCGGGACCCCGGGTTCCAATTCCTCCCCCTAGCCGAGACAATGCACTGTAATGCCCTGTCAGTCTGGGAAGGAGATAATTCAACTGAGCCAGCTCCACCTGCAGCTTCCCTTCTCTGGTCCTGGCCCTCTGAGCGAAGATATCCAAAATCAAAGCTGTCCGGTCAATGACTCTCAATTCCAGGAGCTCCTCCAGGTTTTTGGCCTGAGAAGGAGTTAACTCATCATCTATAATTAACATGTCTGCTTTTACTTCTTCTGCCAGGAGGGATATTTCCTCAGCCTTTCCTTTCCCAATATAGTAAGAAGCGTGAGGTTTACTGCGCTTTTGAACCACTTCAAAAACCACTTCCGCCCCAGCTGTATCAGACAGCTGGGCTAACTCCCTCATAGAAGCTTCCAGATGCCACTCTTCCCTTCCGGGCAGTAGTATTCCTGCGATAATCGCTTTTTCCTTTATGTCATATCTTCCTTTCCAGTTCTGACCTTTTTGTTAATTTTAACATAAGATTTTTTTAAATTCAATTTAAGCATCATCTTCAACCCTGCTATTACAAATAACACAGGTCCCATTTTCCAAGGTTTCTTTTTTTAGGAACAGGGGAAGCATTTTTTCCATCTGAGTTCTGCCCTCATTTAATCCAATTCTTCTTCCCAGGGCATAACCGAACAAAAAAACAATCATAATAAAAAGTATTAATGTGGTAACTTTCATTTAAATTGCCTCTTTCCATGGGGTTTTATCTAAAAAAATAGTGATTACCAGATATGCCAACATCACTAGAAACAGCTTATAAGCTGAATAAAACAAAGCCGCCATAATAAGTATTCCGCAGATGATTATAACCTCCCCTGAGCCCCAAAGAGTGACAAAGTTTTTTTCTCCGGTCTCCCGGTCCCGGGAATGATCTATAAGGTCATCCACCAATTGAATAGCTAAAAGCACGGCCAGTGAAGTCAATCCGTTCTGCCACCCAAAAAAAATCACAACTATAGTAATAATAATTAAGGATTCTGTCCAACCGACAATCCCCAGGAGATATCTTGAACTATATTCTTTACCCATACCCACTACGTAAGCAGACAAAAATAAAGGGATTGTTAAGTTTTTATTAAAGATCACCGCCAGGCTAAATAAAATAAAAATGTAAGGGAGAATGCCTGTCCCTACGTAGTTAAACCAGTTTATCTTCCCGTTAGTTTTGTCCATTTCAGCATCAATAATATCATCTAAAAATTTTATGGTAATACCAATAAAGAGTACGGAAAGAAAATCCCTAAACACTATTCCATACATATGATTTCACCTCCGGAAAACCCTCGCCGGTCACAGAGGAAATTAAAAAAACCGGGATACCGGAAAATTGTTGTTTAATTTTTTCCCTGTTTTGGTAAGACTGGAGCAGGTCAATCTTATTAATAAGCAAAAGGTAACCGCTCCGTTCCCGGCCTAAATCCATGATCTGCCGATCAATATATTCCATATCCAAGATAGTGCTTTCACGATTGGCATAAATCATTTTAGAAATGTCTACCATATGTAAAATCAAATCAGCTTCTAAAAGAGACTCAAGAGTCTGAGCCATAGCCTTGCGGATTTCCGCCTTTGGATGGATACCATCTTTCAATCCGGTGCTGTCTGTTAATATCAAATTTTTTTTCCCCTTGCCTTCTGCCAGTTTTATGGTAATTTTTTGAAGACAACGGGTGTGATGAGGTTTAACACCGGTCAAATATTTTTTGGCCATTTCTTTTGTATAATCCCGGTTATGCTGCCGTCCCAAACTATCCACAAAAGTAAATTTTATTTTTTTTAAGCCCAAATATATGGCAAAATTTATTACAAAAAGAGTCTTTCCTACATTAGGTTTACCAATCACCAAACAATTTTTCAAAGGTCAACTCCTCCCCAACAACCTCCTCCTCTATTTCCAACCGTATATCCTCTCTGGCAATTAACATCAGTTCGTCCCGGGTAGTTTCTTTTTTGCGCACTAACCTAAGGGCCTGCCTTCGTATAGATTGTTCTATTAAATTCCTCATAAACCGAGCATTGCTGAAATTATTCTTCCGGTCTTTCTTGTCCAGCAAGCCTTTTAAAAACACACGGGCTTCGCCTGACAAACGGTATTGTCTGTTTTTTAACATCAATTCTGCAATCGCCAATAATTCTTCCTGACTGTAATCTGGAAAATCTAAATGTATAGGGAAACGGGACTTCAACCCTGGATTCACCGTCAGGAAATGCGCCATTTCCCGAGGATATCCCGCCAAAATTAAAATAAACTCTGTCTTGTAATCCTCCATGGCTTTTACCATAGTATCAATGGCTTCCTTCCCAAAGTCTTTTTGTCCTCCCCGGGCCAGGGAATAAGCCTCATCCACAAAAAGGATCCCCCCAATGGCTTTTTTTATTTGTTCCCTGGTTCTTTGGGCGGTGTGTCCTATGTATTCCCCAACCAAATCCGCCCTCTCTACTTCCACTAAATGACCCTGGGGGAGCACTTTCATCTCTTTAAACAGTTCCCCCAAAATTCGTGCAACAGTTGTTTTTCCGGTCCCAGGATTTCCGGTAAAAATCATATGCAATACCAGGGATTCATTGTTCAAGTTGTAAAATTGTCGACGTCGCTGAATTTCAATATAAGCCTCTGCTTCTTTTACTAATGTTTTAACCCGCTGTAGTCCAATTAACTGATCCAACTGCTGCAGAATGATGGCAATGTTTGCAATATTCTCTGTGGAATTTTCCTGGCTTCCATTTCTCAGTTGACTATCATAATCTTTCATATAACGTAGTACCTGGCCTGCTGAGATTTCTCCACTTTCCAGGCCCCGAAACATTATTTTTTTTGGCAGATGTTTGTTTTTTCCTTTATTCTTAGGTGCACCAGATGTGTTTGAGCCTTTTGTAAAATTCATATTTTTCACTCCAAAAGTTAATCACTATTACATTATACGCATTGATATTAAAAATAGTAACAACAAAAAGGAGGCGTCTCTCAAAGCCTCCTTTAAGTGTTATGTATATTCAATTTAAATAACCTTTCCTTATTCACAGAAAATTTTTCTTTTATAAAGAGTTATAATCCTAATAGGAGGTTAATCCTCCTGGGGGTTGACATTAATATTTTTTAGAGGAATGATAGTTGAAACAGCATGTTTGTAAACCAGCTGTTGTTTGCTTTCCACCTCAAGAAGAATGGTAAAATTATCGAAACTTTTTACAATCCCCTTTATTTGATATCCGTTTACCAAAAAAACGGTTAGAAACATATTTTCTCTTCTTGCTTGATTCAAAAAATTATCCTGTAAATTTACAGGTCCCTTGTTCACAGTCCATCGCCTCCATTCTTTTTCTTGGAAGATTACTTTGAGTACTTAGAGTACTTAAACAATAAATTCTATGCCACTATTAGATATTCCTGCCAAAATAACATATTTTTTCTACTATTTCATCCTGCTCTAAATATTTATCCAAATCAATCCAAACTATTTTATCATTGCGCTTAAATAAAGTCAGCTGTCTCTTGGCAAAACGCCGGGTATCTCTTTTTAACAGCTCAACTGCTTCTTCTTTAGTATACCGCTCCTTCAAAAAATTAATCATATGTCTATAGCCTAAACCCTGCATAGACACCAGTTGAGGGCTGTAACCACGTTTCAGTAAATCTCTGACTTCCTGCTCCAACCCCCCGGCCATCATCTGTTCAACCCTCAAATTAATTCTATTATACAATCTGCTGCGATTCATAGTTAATCCAATAATCAAGGGTTTTAAAGGAAACCTTTTTTCAGGAGCTAATTCATTAAAACTGGAAATGGGTCTTCCAGTAGTTAAAAATACCTCCAGGGCCCTTATAATCCTTTTCAGGTCATTAGGGTGAATTTTTTCAGCACTTTTGGGATCCACTATTCTTAACTTCCGATATAAATGTTGATTACCCAGTGAATTGGCCTGTTCTCTTAGTTTTTCCCGTAATTCCCAATTTGCACTGATTTCACCAAAGTTATATTGATCAACGATGGCTTTTAAATACAAACCTGTCCCTCCCGCTAAAATAGGAAGTCTATTTCGGGAAAAAATCTGCGGAATCAGCTTAAAGGCCTCACTTTGAAAATCAGCGACACTAAAGGGCTCATGGGGTAAAAGAATATCCACCAGATGGTGGGGGACCCCTCTTCTCTCCTTTAATGAAGGTTTTGCTGTCCCGATATCCATATAGCGGTAAACCTGCATAGAGTCACCGGATATGATTTCCCCCCGGATTTTTAAAGCAGTTTCTACAGAAATTGTGGTCTTGCCTACCGCCGTAGGACCTACAATACAAAGCAGTGGATATAACAAAATACAATACCCCCGATTGAATTAATCATTACCTTTAAAACTTTAAAGTCGGCGTTTAAAATTCTTTTCCAATTCGTCCTGGGTCAACACAATCATAGTGGGCCTTCCATGAGGACAGGTATAGGGCAATTCAGTTTTAAACAGGTCTTCCACCAAAGCTTTCATTCCCTCTATAGTCATTTTCATGTTAGCCTTACAGGCTGCCTTACAAGCCATCATGATTATAGATTCCTCTTTGGCTTTTTCCTGATTATTTCCCCCACTTAAAAAAGAACTGATAAGGTCTTCCACAAAACTCAAGCTATAAATATCCTTAATAAAGTTGGGGACCCCCCGCAGCACCAAGGAACCACTGCCAAAAATATCTACTTCAAAATTTAGCTCCCTGCAGAAATCCCGAATCTCTTCTGACATGGTTTCGGTACCTGCCTCTAGTTCTAACACCCTGGGAATTACTTCTTGTACCCTTATCTCCCGCTGAAACTGCCCTTTTAATTTCTCATAAAGGATTCGTTCATGGGCGGCATGCTGATCCACCAACAGCAGATCCTGTTCTCTCTGTACCAGAATATAAGTCCCTAGAAACTGGCCCAGCACTTTTATTTCTTGAATTAATTGTTCACCGATTATTTCGTGATTATCAACTTTCCTACCCTCAAATAATAGAACTGCCTTTTCATCACGGGTAACGCTTGAATCATGGTTTTGGCTGCGAATTTGTTCATGGGCAGATTCATGATTACAGGTATTGGCAGTATTGGTAATTCTCTTTTCTGAAGGAATTTTATCCATATCCTCTATCATGCTGACTTTATGGTATGGTTTACAAGAAGACTCCTGATTTGTAGTATTTACCCCTTCCAAGAAAAAGGATACCTGTTTATAATTTTTTTCTTTTGTTTTTTTTGACAAAGAGACTTCCGGGATGAGAGTATGCTTTTTCAGGGAATCTTTAATGGACTCAAATATCAAACTATGTATTTCCTTTTCATCGGCAAAACGCACCTCTGCTTTTCCGGGATGTACATTAACATCGACTTTGTCAGGTTCCACAGTAATAAAAAGCACTGCTGAAGGATAAAAATTCTTTAAAAGCAGTGTCCCATAGGCTTCTTCAAGAGCCCGGCTTATTACAATGCTTTTTATATACCGATTGTTTATAAAAAAAGTCTGCTGACCGCGATTGGAACGGCAGAGAGAAGGTTTTCCCGTATATCCGTTGATTTTTAGACTGTTCTGTGTAAAATCCACTGGAATAAACTGCCGGGCTTTTTCCCTGCCGTAGACTTGAGCTATAATCTCCAGAAGGTCTCCACTTCCCCGGGTTTTTAAAACCTGACGGCCATCTATGGCCAAAGAAAAAGAAATGGTAGGATAAGACAAGGCCATCCTGTTCACCAGGTCCGTTATCCTTCCTGTCTCCAGCGACGGTTTTTTTAAAAACTTCCTCCGGGCAGGAGTGTTAAAAAAAAGGTCCTCCACCTGAACTTCAGTCCCTACGGGACATCCTTTCTCAGATAACCCGGAAACCTCTCCCCCGACAACTTTTATTTCTGTGGCGGAAAGCTCGCCCTCAAGACGGGTCCGAAGGCGCATTCGGGAAACAGCAGCAATACTGGAAAGGGCTTCCCCCCTGAACCCCAATGTTTGTATGCGCTGTAAATCTTCTGCCCTTTTTATCTTGCTGGTGGCATGCCTTTCCAGGGCCAGGAGGGTATCCTGACGGGACATTCCGGTTCCGTTGTCCACAATCCTTATGAAGGATAGTCCACCTTCTTTAACCTCAATATCTATTTTCTCAGCAGAAGCATCAATGGAGTTTTCCACCAGTTCTTTGATTACAGAGGCAGGCCTTTCAATAACCTCCCCTGCTGCGATTTGGTTCACCGTTTCCGGGTCCAAAATAATAATGCCGGCCATTTTTCCCCTCCTCTATCTATCTCAGAAATAAGACCAGGGCTTGGTCATTTAAAGTTCTTCTTCAAGATCAATATCCAGTCTTTTTAGTATTTCATAAATCTCATGAAGTACATTCAATGCTTCCATGGGAGTGGTTCTCAAAGGATCAGCACTTTTTATTTTTAATAATGTATCTGTTATAGTGGTGCGGTGCTCTTCCATAACACCCCATGAATTTACACCAACTTTTAAACCTTTACGTAAGTTACAGTCTCCAAAAACTTCGGAGGTTGTCCTTTCGGTTTCGCAAAGAACAGTTGAGAAATTCTTATGCTTTTCATGCTCCAGTTCAGATAAAATGTCAGCTGCCCTGGTGATCAATTCCGTGGGAAGTCCGGCCAATCTTGCCACCTGAATTCCGTAACTACGGTCTGCCTTTTGAGGAATTACCTTACGCAGAAAAACTATATCCTCACCCTCTTCTTTTACAGCGATAGAATAGTTTTTTACCGCCGGCAGACTCTCTTCTAAGTCTGTCAGTTCATGATAATGAGTGGCAAAAAGTGTTTTAGCCCCTGAAGACCTCATATCATGGAGGTATTCTACCACTGCCCAGGCAATGCTCATACCATCAAAGGTACTGGTGCCTCTCCCTATCTCATCTAGAACTACCAGGCTTTGAGGGGTAGCATTATTTAAGATATTTGCCAATTCGTTCATTTCCACCATGAAAGTGCTCTGTCCACCGGCCAGGTCATCTGCTGCCCCCACCCTGGCAAATATTCTGTCTACCGGACATAGTTCAGCACTCTGGGCGGGCACAAAGGAACCCATCTGAGCCATCAGGCAAATCAAGGCTACCTGACGCATGTATGTAGACTTTCCAGCCATATTAGGGCCGGTAATAATAAGGATTCTGTATTCCTCTTCATCCAGTATGGTATCATTGGGAACAAACTGCTGATCCAAAAGGCACTTTTCTACCACCGGGTGCCTTCCTTCCCGTATCACTACCCGGTTCTCTTGGTTTATAGATGGTCGGCAGTAATGGTTCTGAATGGCTGCCCTGGCCAGGCTTAACAAGCAATCCAAAACAGCGATAACCCGGGCGCTTCTCTGAATTTGGGGGGTCTTCTTGGCGGCAGCGCTTCTCACCTGTTCGAATAAATAATACTCTCTGGCCTCAATTTTTTCATCTGCTCCTAGAATTTTCTCCTCTAATTCCTTTAGACGGGGAGTAATAAATCTTTCGGAATTCACCAGGGTTTGTTTTCTAATATAATCTTCAGGGATATTGTTCAGCCTGGATTTACTGATATCAATATAATAACCGAAAACTTTGTTAAAACCTATTTTAAGGGTCTTAATTCCCGTCCTTTCCCTTTCTTCTTTTTCCAGCTCCAGGATCCAGTTTTTACCCTGCCGGGAAATCTTTCGTATTTCATCCAGTTCTAAATCGTACCCGTCTTTAATCAGTCCGCCTTCTTTTATGGAAACCGGAGGGTTGTCCACCAGACATTCTTCAATTAAACTGTACAGTTCCTCCAGAGTATTAAATTTTTCCTTCAATTCTTTATAAATAGAACTTTGCAGTTGGTGCAGCAGGTCTTTAATAAAAGGAAATTCTTTCAACGTTTTTTTTAATTGGATTAAATCCCGAGCATGGGCGCTGCCAAAATTTATACGTCCCATAATCCTTTCCAGGTCATAAACATTATCCAATACCCGCTGACAGTCCTCCCGAATAAAGGGAGTGTCCATAAACTCCTGAACCCCCTGCAATCGAAGTTCAATTTGGTTTTTTTCATTTAGTGGTTCAAGGATCCATTTTCTCAAGAGCCTACCACCGTTGGAGGTCAGGGTATGATCAAGCACCCCCAGTAGGGAGCCGCTTTTTTTACTTGTTCTGATGGTCTGAGTCAGTTCCAGATTCCTCCGAGTTACCCCATCAATCATCATATAGTTTTTCGGTTGATAAAACTTAAGGCGGTTTATATGGGACAGGGAGCCTATATGCAGTTCTTTAAGATAGGCTGTAACCGCTGCTGCAGCCCCGGCTGCCAGGGGGAAATCTGTACAGCCCAGGCTTTCCAAGGAGAGAATATTAAATAGTGCGGAAAAAGTTTCTTTTATCTTTTCTGGGGAGAAACAGTAATCCCTAAAAGGGGTGCGCAGTGCTCCCGATATCCTATCCAAAACCTTCGTCAAGTGTGGATTCTCTGCGGCTGAGGCATTGAAAACACACTCTGCAGGATTAAATTTCATAAGTTCCTCCTGCAGTTTTGCAAACCTGTCCTCCCCCGTAAATTGAACTGCAAGAAATTCACCGGTAGATACATCCAACGCAGAAAGGCCAATTCCCTCTTCCGATATATAGAGCCCACACAGGTAATTGTTCTGTGAACCCTGAAGGAGGTTTTCATCTAAAACCGTTCCCGGAGTGATTACCCGAGTTACTTCCCTTTTTACCAGTCCTTTTGCTAACCTGGCATCCTCCACCTGGTCACACAGGGCAACCTTATACCCTTTTTCAATCAGCCTGGCAATATATGAATTTACGGCATGATAAGGGACACCTGCCAAAGGGACATTATTGTCCCGAGAAGTCAGAACGATTTCCAACTCCCTGGCAGCCGCTTTAGCGTCTTCGAAAAACATCTCATAAAAATCCCCTACCCGGAAAAATAATAATTTATCCTGATGCTTATTTTTTATTTCCCAATACTGCTTTATCATAGGTGTTTCCTTAGCCAATGTTGTCCCCTCCAAAAATCTGTGTTTCTTCATCCTGAGGGACTGTCTGTTGAGAGGTTTCCCCTTGAACCTCCTGTTGATAATCCTTTTGCTCCTCCTGATTTTCCAGTGCAGCCGCTGATTCCATTCTTGACTGTACATAGGGAGCTTTTTCTTGTCCACCTTTTGAATATTTTCCCGAAAAACCACAGAGGTGACAAAATCCCCCTTTCCGTAAAGTAATACCTTTACAGCTGGGGCACGTCCGATTTCTGATATAATAAATAATCAAATAAAAGAATAAGAACACCCCATATACTATAAAAAGGGGTACAGAAAAACTTAAAGGTAAGGGATATTCCACTGCCCCCTGGATGACTGGTACCATGAAATAGAAATCAACAGTACCGACTAAAAGCCCTACTGATAAAAAAACCATTATGGAGGCAAAAGCATTCCCGTGAAGAGGTGAGAAAATTATTGAAAAAATCAACTCTGTTATTTTCCCCAGAACCAGACCTGCCCCATATACCACCCATATGGAGGCAGCAAAAACAATGTTTTCCGTAAAATAATAGATTAGGCCGGATAAAACCCCGCAAATCACTAGATAAAAAAATAATATTTTAATAATTTTCATGTCAGCTTCCTCCTATCTCTTCCTAACTGTCTCCTGGACCATCTCTCCGTCTAGACTCCAGGTTTTTGCCTCGGTAATTTTTACCGGAATAATTTTTCCTACTATTTCTTTGTTTCCCGTAAAATTTACCAGCTTATTAGTACGGGTTCTCCCGGTCAAATATGAATCATTTTCCCGGCTGAATCCCTCCACCAAAACATTCACTATGCTTCCTTTGAGGACTTCATGAATCTCCCGGCTTATACGGTTTTGAATTTCATTCAAGCGATAAAGCCTTTCTTTCTTTACCTCCTCTGGAATCTGGTTCGGCATATCTGCCGCTTTGGTACCCTTACGAACAGAATAAATAAAAGTAAAAGACGCATCAAACCTGACCTTTTCCACAATTTCCAGAGTATCCAAAAAATCCTCCTCTGTCTCCCCTGGAAAACCCACAATAAAATCCGTAGTAATACTTGAGTTGGGGATCATCTTTTGTATGTCAGCAACCACCTTTAAATAGTGCTCTCGGGTATATCCCCGGTTCATTTTATCCAATATTTTACTGCTCCCTGACTGTATAGGAAGATGAAAATGCTCACAAACCTTTTGTGAACGGGATATCACCTCTATAAGCTCCCGGTTGAAATCCCGAGGATGAGAAGTCATATAACGTATCCTTTCCAGCCCCTGAATATTTCCCATTTTTTCAAGAAGCAGAGCAAAAGAAACCCCCTGTCCTAAATCCTTTCCATAGGAATTCACATTTTGCCCTAAAAGGGTCACTTCTTTATAACCTTCTTTAGCCAGTCCTTCAACTTCCATCATAATATTGACAATTTCCCGACTCTTTTCCCGGCCCCGGACATAGGGAACCACGCAATAAGAACAGAAATTATTGCACCCATAAGTTATATTCACCCAGGCCTTAATTCCATCCTTGCGGGATATTGGCAGCCCCTCCACAACCTCCTTACCCTCGGGCCAAATATCCAAAATCGTCTCCCTGCTCTCCTGGGCTTCTGTTAAAAGTTCTGAAAAACGGTGTAGGTTATGAGTCCCAAAAATCAGATCCACATAGGGAAAACGACTTTTTATCATTTCTGCTGTCTTTTCCTGCTGCACCATACAACCACATATACCGATAATCAGGCTTGGATTTTCCCTTTTAAGCTTTTTCAGCTTCCCAATCATGCCCACTACTTTCTCTTCGGCTTTCTGGCGTATGGCACAGGTATTCATAATAACTATATCTGTTTCCTTTACATCATCAACCTCCTGGTAACCCAGGCCTTCTAAAAAGCCCGCCAGAACTTCTGAGTCATGAACATTCATCTGACAGCCGAAGGTCTTAAGATGAAATTTTTTATGTTGGTTCACTTTTTTAAAACCACCTTCTAATAATACATTTACTTTAATAAAATTTTTAAGATACTAAGACTTATTTTACCATGACACGCAAAAGGTCACAACATGCTGATTATTATTCCATAAAAACCTACCCTTTATAAGATCAAAAAAAAACAGCCCAAAGGGCTGGTAAGAAGGGTGAGTCTAATTAGTATGCATAAAGATTTCCATAAGGCCTTGAACCTTTGGGAACAAATTTATGAAAATCCTTTAAGTTTATTTCTTCATAGGGATAATCGAAATAACTACAGTACTTTTTAACTTTACTTTCCAATAAACTATAATCCTCTTCCTCCAGAGCAACCTCTTTTACTTCCCTGCCAAATTTATAAGAGGGGATTTCTCCCCGGAGGTATATTCGCCCTCCATGCATTCCGGTACCACAGAAACTTCCAATGGATTCTTCCGGTGAATATCCGATCCCCAAAACAATAATAACTCCTCCGGCCATGTATTCTCCTAGAAAATTGCCTGCAGAACCTCCAATAATCAGCTGAGGGATCTGCTCTCCAAATTCTTTCATATGGATGCCCACCCGATATCCTACTTCAGTCTTCACATAGATTTCACCGCCCCGCATAGCATAACCCATGATATCTCCGGCATGACCGTGTATGATAATTTCCCCTTTGTTCATAGTGTTTCCCACACCATCCTGGGCATTTCCGCTGACCACTATATGAGCACCGTTCATAAAAGAACCCATATCATTCCCGGGGACACCGTCCAAAAATAAAGTGCACCCTTCATTCAAAGTCCCTCCAATAAACCGCTGTCCCCTGACATTTTTAATTCTTATTTCTTTTTCACGGGGGGCTTCTGCTTTAATGATATCATTTAACTCTTTATAATATAATTTATGCGCATCCAATACTTTCAACGTTTTCCCCTCCCCTCATGCGATCTCTTCGCAGTGCTAAAGGCAGATCCAATAAACAAAAATCAGGTTTTAAGAGATTCTCTTTAAAAGTGCTGCAATCAATACGATCTTTAATTAACCAGGTCAAAATACCAGCCCGGTCCACCTCTCCAACTTTTATAAAGCCTAAAAGACGATTATTCCTGAATACTAATTGAAGAAAACTATTGGGTTTTTCCCGACATAAAACTTCTTCGTTCCCCTCCTTAGCTTCGAAAACCCCGGCAGTAATGATGGGAAAACCGAAGAAACCAATAGAATTCAGGGCAAAGCCCCCGACGTCTTCTGTTTTTAGTCCAGCCATGTTCAGTCCTGCTAAAAAACCCTGCCGATAAGCTCCAGGCCAGATAGGAATCACTCGGTTTTCTTCCTGAAGCGTATCCCATCCCTCTGCCACATCCCCTGCAGCGAAGATGTCCTCCAGGTCCGTCTGCATATACTGATTTACCTTAACTCCCTGGTTTTTACCCAGAGGCAGCTCTTCCACCAGTTCCAGTCGAGGTCGTGCCCCAGCAGCCACGATGAGAAGATCTGTCAGCACCCCCTGTCCGTCGGAGAGAATCACTCCCTGAGGGTCCTGCCCCCAGGGGACTTCTTTTACGGATTTTTCAAAAATAAAACGGATTCCCTTTTCCTCCATCCTGCGCTGCACCATCCGGGCGGGGGCTTCACTGAGTATAGATCCCAAAATATGGGGACCTAACTCCACCACCGTTACAGATAACCCTAACAGAGCCAGGGCTTCGGCAGCTTTCATACCTACAAGGCCGGCTCCGATAATCAAAGGCTGAGTAACCTGTTTATTCATAATTTTATGTTCTATTTCCTTAACATCGTTAAAATAGTTAAAAAAATAATAATCTTGATTATCAATCCCTTTTATGGGAGGCAGATAAGGACTGCTTCCCACAGCCAAAAGCAGACGATCATACGGGATAGGCTGCTGACCTTCAACTTCCACAGTTCCTTGCTTCTGTGCAATCCCAATAACTTTTTTGCCCATCAGCAGTTCCACCCGGTTTTTTTCATAGAAGTCCGGGTCTCGATAATACATATCTTCTTCCTTAACCTTTCCCGCAAGGTAATAGGAAATTAATGGCCTGGAATAAGCCGGATATGATTCCTCAGATAAAACCATGATGGTTCCCTCAGGATCAACCTTCCGAATACCTTCTACTGCACCCACTGAGGCGGCCGAATTACCAACAATAACGTATTTCATTATTCCACGCCCCTTTCTTCAAAGACAATAGCCCGATTTGGGCAGTGACTCACACAAAATGGTTCCGATTCCCCGCTGCAAAGGTCACATTTAACAATCTTTTTCTTTTCACTATCTCCCCTTTTTATTGCACCAAAGGGACATACCGTAATACAGGTCCAGCAGCCTACACATTTATCTTCATTACAAAGTACTGCTCCCTCTTCATTTTTACTTAAAGCCCCGGTAATACAGGCTTCCACACAAACCGGTTGGTCACAATGCCTGCATTGAAATGCAAAGGATAGAGGGCCCTTCTCCCACACCACAACCCTGGGTGCGGGGCGATCTTCTTCTTTTTTATAGGTTTTGATGATATCTTTGGATTTGGAATGCCCAACCACACAGAATATTTCACACAATCGACATCCAACACAGTATTCTTCACGGGCATAGATTCTCTTCACTTAAAATTCCTCCTATTCCCCGGCGGCCTTAATGCCCAGAATGTCCAATTCACGAGTGTTCAGGTCCACTCCCCGCAGCATGTGCCGGTTTCCCCTGAGGCTGTCGATGGCATTAATGCCCATCCCACCTAATATTTCTTTTATTTCATGTTTCCAACCGGTTATAAGGTTCACTAAACGTTCCGTTCCTATTTCCGGATTTAACCTCTTTATTAAATGTGGTTGTTGAGTGGCAATTCCCCAGCTGCATTTGCCCATATAGCATTTCCGGCAGAGATGACAGCCCATAGCCAGCAGCGCTGCAGTTCCGATATATACAGCATCAGCCCCTAAGGCTATGGCTTTAATGATATCCGCACTGCTGCGGATACTTCCAGCAGCTACCACAGAAACCTGACTGCGTATTCCTTCATCCTTCAGCCGGTTATCCACTGCCGAGATGGCAAATTCTATTGGAATTCCTACATTATCACGTATTCGAGTGGGGGCTGCTCCTGTGCCTCCTCTAAATCCATCGATGGTAATAATATCTGCACCAGCCCGGGCCATTCCCGAAGCTATGGCAGCTGCATTGTGAACAGCGGCTATTTTTACCGATACCGGCTTTTTATAACCAGATGCTTCCTTCAAAGCAAATATCAACTGCTTTAAATCTTCAATTGAATATATGTCATGATGTGGTGCTGGCGATATAGCATCAGTGCCTATGGGAATCATCCGGGTGGCAGCAACTTCCTCTCTGACTTTCTCTCCCGGCAGATGCCCACCAATCCCTGGTTTTGCCCCCTGACCGATTTTAATCTCTATACCTGCTCCAATGTTTAAATATTCACTATTAACCCCAAAACGTCCGGAGGCTACCTGAACGATGGTATTATCCGCAAACTGGTAAAGACTCTGATGCAGTCCACCTTCCCCGGTATTATAACAAATCCCCAACTGCTGCGCAGATTCCGCCAACACCCGACATGCATTCAGGCTTATAGACCCAAAGGACATGGCTGAAAACATAATAGGAGCTGACAGCTCCAGCTGCGGTGGAATTTTTGTCTTTAGATTGCCGTCAGATCCTATCTCCAGTCTCTCCGGTTTTCTCCCCAGGAAAGTTTTCAGCTCCATGGGCTCCCTGAGAGGGTCAATAGATGGATTAGTAACCTGACTGGCGTTTAGAAGTATTTTATCCCAAATCACCGGCAGAGATTTGGGATTTCCCATCCCCGAAAGCAAAATCCCACCGGTTTCTGACTGTTTCTGAATCTGGCGAATGTCTATCCCCTGCCAACTACCATTTTCCCTGAATTCCAGAGGATATTTTCTAATTATCAATGCCCGGGTAGGACAGAGGGCCACACAACGGTGGCAGTTCACACAATTTTCCTCCCTGGCAAAAACTTTTCCCTCGTCCTCATCAAAATAGTGAACTTCATAAGGACATTGGTTCACGCATACTTTACAATCTATACACCTATCCTTATCCCGATCAACTCTGTATTCCGGCATTAGCAAACTTAAACCCATAACACAGCCTCCTCCAATTGACCGATTACTGGTTGGCCGGCGCGGGGAGTCCAAACTTTTGTAGGACAGGCACAAACTTCAATAATAGCCGCTTCCTCGCTGGCCACATACAGCATATCTCCCTGTTCTGCCGCTACCAAAGGTCTAAGCTTAATACGGTCATTTATAGCAACCATACCAGAGCTGGATCCCAGAATGATGGAAAAGGGGCCATTTAAAAGACCCTTTCCGTATACCATACGCAGAGCACGGGCAATTTCTTTTTCCTTCTCGGGCATTCTTTCAATTTCGTCCCAGAACGGCGGCGCCAACACCTGGCAGGCGGCCTTCAGCGGGAGTCCATGACACCTTAAAAGCAGGTCAAACAGGTAAGTCGCTGCCTCCGTATCTGTTTGAAGAGCACATTCATATTCGAACTCCTCCAAATAGCGGCGATTGGTGCCATAAGAAGAAATCTCCCCGTTATGAACAACAGACCAGTCTAACAGTGTAAAAGGGTGAGCTCCCCCCCACCATCCCGGAGTATTGGTGGGAAATCTACCATGGGCTGTCCATAAATAACCTTTATAACCTGCCAGGTCATAGAACTCTCCAATATCCTCTGGATACCCAACTCCTTTAAAAGCTCCCATATTCTTTCCACTGGAAGAAACATAAGCCCCGTCAAAACTGCTGTTAATAAACATTACCTGCCGGACCATAAACTCATCTGGAGTCATACACATATTTTCACAAATATCTCCCCGGGGTTTTACAAAATATCGATAAATGATGGGTGCATCCAAAATTACTTGCACTTTTTGAGTGGGAATTCTCTCTCCCTTTTCCACCAGAAAATTTTCTTTTAAGTAATGTTCAACTTCTCTCCTGTTTTCTTCACATTCAAAAAAAAGGTGAAGAGCATAAAACTCTTTGTAATCAGGATAAATGCCGTAAGCGGCAAATCCTCCCCCCAGCCCATTAGACCGATCCCTCATTATGCTGATAGATTTTATAATGGTTTCCCCTGAGAAAAGCTTTCCCTTTTTATTGAATATGCCAGAAACGGCACAACCGGATGGAATTCTCACATCCCCTTCGATAGGTTTCCGGTTCAACCTTTTTCCAGAGCGCCACATTGCTCCCCACTTCCTTTCTGTAAACAAAGGCGCCTTAAAAATTAAAAAATTTTTAAGGCGCCTTTGCCTTTTTTGATACGAAGTTGTATCAATTTCATTTTCATATTGTAAAATCTTATTTTGTTTGGTGAAACCATTATATTTTACATCTAATTTCTTGTCAATAGATATTTCGTATTTTTTATAACTTTTATACCAACCTAATACCAATCTAAAAAGTGAAGGGAGATAGGGGACGGTTCTCTTGACATACATCATAAAACAAAAACAGGTGCGTCAGGGGAACGATTCTCTTGACACACCTTAATGCACCTAATGAAATATATTGTAACAACCGCCCCCTTGACAACCAATGGCAAAGTCATTAATATTTGTCAGAAGAAACGTCTCCCTGGGAATGTATGTCAGAAGAACCGTCCCCCTGGCACACCTGTTTTTTACAAGTAAGGCAGAAACCGAAATACATGGTTTCTTCTTTTAGTAGTTTATAACCTGTAGCTTTCTCAGCAGGTTCTATCAAGCATTCCAGACTTAAACCATAAATATCATCTACTCTTCCACATTTCATACAGGTCACATGGGGGTGTGGTTCTATATTAGCATCATAACGGGACACGTCCCCTGTTAAGCACAACTCCTGTATAAGATTGGAACGTACAAATAGCTCTACTGTTTTATATACCGTGGCTAAACTGATAGAAGGAAACTGTTTTTTTACCCTTTTGTAAATTTCCTCTACCCCGGGATGCTCTTTGGTATTATTTAACACCTCTAAAATAGCTGCCCTTTGGGGAGTTACCTTAATCCTTTTTTCTCTCAACTTTTTATCAGAATTATACACTGTCAAATCCCCACCCTGTCTCTTATTGTAATATGATATTTAAAAATAGAAATTAGCTGATAATCATTTTCAGTTATTTTTCTATTATATTATATACAAAAAAAATAACCTTATCAAGGTTATTTCTCAAGTTTTAATTCCCCATCGTGTAATGGAGTAAATTTTAAATTATTGCCTTCTTTTTCCACTCTAAATAAATCCTCTACTTCTATTACCCCCTCTTTTAACAGGTTAAAGAAAGCAGCCAAAGCTTCCATGTCCATACGAGCAGCCAGTCCACAATTTGAACTAACCTGCCGGGGAACCGGAATTAATTTAATATTTACACTGCTATTCTTCAAGATTTTCTCACATTTCAAGGCATAGTTGGTAGAGTAAAACGTCGCTACATAATATTCAATCACTTTTTAATCACCTTCTAAATATTTTCTGCAAAAAGCTTTGTCTTTATAGTTTATAACCACAAAAGTTAAGGCCGGAAATTTAACTGTTCCGATATATTATAACATAGTTGAACGCTTACTTCATTCTTATTGCAGTTATAAAGTTTAAAAAATTGGGCAAAAAAAATGGAAGAAAAATTTTATTTTGACAGATGAATGAATATGAAAAGACCTCACTTTTTTATTGCTCCAACAACATAATATCGCTGAAGAAACTTTAATCAGGTGAGGTCTACCCAAGCTTTTATTTTCAGTCCTAACCGGACCAATTATACCCATTTTTCATCGTTTAATAGTAATAAGATAGTCTCCATCCTCATCATTAATAGTAACTTTATATCCTTGCTTTTTAGCGAGACGGGAAACATTTTCCTTAGCCACTGGTGAATCCACCAGGATTAACAAGGCTTCACCAGGAAAAGTATCCATGGCTTTTCGGGTCAATACCACCGGTTCCGGGCACAGCTTTCCCCTGGCATCAATGGCCTGAATTTCCTCTGACATATTATCTCTCCTCATCTTTTTTCTAAATCCTTCTTATTAATTACTTTACCATTAAAACTTTTTGGGAGTTCCCGAGGGGAAACTCTTTGACGATTTGACCGGCATGCTTACCTTACAATTGCTGACCGCTATAACCACCAGAACTACCAAAGATATGACCACCGCAATCTGTCCGTTTACAGGTACACCGGCGGGACTGGCAGCAAGCCCAAAATTATGCATGAAAGCTGCTCCAGTAAGCATCCCTAAAAAAGTCAACCCGGCATCTGTATCTCCTTCTGACCCCATTATAATCTGCCTTAAAGGACATCCTCCCAGCAGCACAGAACCTAATCCAACCACCAGCATCCCTATAAAGTTCCATGCTCCATCAGTATGAGCAATAGGCTGATCTAAAAAACCCAGTTGAAAATAACCAAAGGCCAAGCTGCTGACCAGGGCTGCCAAGAACAGAGCCAGAGTACCGTAAAACAGGTGAGGGTCCTTTATTAAGAATAAATCTCGAATTCCCCCGGCCATACAGAGCCGACTTCGCTGTACCAATGCTCCTACCACTAACCCTGCCAGCAGAGATAGAAAAATGGGGGCAAACAAAGAACCCGGTCCAGATTCACTAAAAAAGATAAAAGAAGGCCTTATAATTACCAGTAATAACAGTATTATGGCTATGGCTGGAAGGACATAACCGTTGGAGGAGCCCATAGAATAGTTTCGTCCCAGGGAAAAACCCCTGCGCAAAAAAATAATACCTATATAAATCCCTGCAGTAAAACCTCCCAATCCCACCAGTGCATTCAGATCACCAGCGGCTAACCTCAGTACCATTCGCAGAGGGCATCCCAAGAAGATTAAGGCCCCTACAATAACAATAAAGCCTAAAATAAACCGTAATAATGGTGAAGAACCTCCTCGAGCCCTAAACTCTCCCGCGAGAAGAGCAATAATAAAGGCCCCCAGTATAAAACCAGAGACTTCGGGACGAATATACTGCACTACTTCGGCACGGTGCAGTCCTAACCCTCCGGCAATATCCCGTATAAAACAGGCCACACAGATTCCATAGTTCCGTGCATTACCCAGGAATACCAGTAATACACCCAGCATACCAATTACCGCACCGGATAAAGCAATTAACTTTTTTTCATCCATAATTTGCCAACAACATCCTTTCAATTTTAATTAAAACAAAAACCAGGTTCAGACGCTATAATTAATGTTATACTCTCACCTCCTCCCGAGTTATCTCCCGGACCGCCTCTAATAATGTATCAACCTCACTTAAAGTATTAAGATAGCTGAGGCTTATTCTTACAGTACCCTCCGGATAGGTCCCCATAGTCTCATGAGCCCAGGGGGAGCAGTGCAGCCCTACCCGGGTCATAATATTATACCTTTCATCCAATATTTCTCCTATCGTTGAAGGGGAAACATGCTCCATTAGAAATGAAACCAGAGGCATACGATTTTGTGCTTTTTCTTCCCCAATAATTTTAATTCCGGGAATGTCTGTCAGTCCCCGCATCAGTGAGTTGGTTAATTCTATTTCCTTTTCCCTAATTTTTGTCAGGCCTTCTTTCAGTATAAAATGTACTCCTGCTCCCAGCCCGGCCAATCCCATTGCATTAGGGGTACCGCTCTCTAAGGAGTCCGGCATAAACTCCGGCTGCCGATCCGCCTCAGACATGCTGCCTGTACCACCCCGGTATAATTTCTCCAGTTTAACTTTCGGATCCACATATAAGCCCCCTGTCCCCTGGGGCCCAAACAGTCCTTTGTGACCCGTAAATGCCAGCAGATGGATTCCAGCTTTTTGAACATCAATTGTGTAAGCCCCTGCTGTCTGCGCCGCATCCACCAGGAAATAAACTCCGTGTTTCTGAGCTATCTTCCCAACTTCTTCTAAAGGAAAAACAGTTCCCACTACATTGGAACCATGTAGAATGGCTATTAAACGAGTATTTTTTCGTATACTTTTCTCTAACTGTACCAGGTCTAACTGATAATTTGGAGCTGGACAGCTTACCCGGGTAAGTTCCACTCCATTATCCTCCAGATGCCTGAGGGGCCTGGCCACAGAATTATGCTCCAAAACACTGGTAACAACATGGTCTCCAGGTTTTAAAAGACCTGATAATGCAGTATTGACAGCCATAGTAGCATTTAAAGTAAATACAATTTGTAAAGGGTCTTCAATGTTAAATAGCTGGGCTAAAGCATCCCGGGTATCATAAACAATTTCCCCCGATTCCAAGGAAAGTCTGTGCCCGGACCTTCCGGGATTCCCCCCAATTTCATGAAAAAAATGATTCATGGCAGCCAAGACTTCTTTTGGCTTGGGATAGGATGTGGCAGCATTATCCATATAGATAACCATGTGTACTCCCCTCTGTTGCGCAACCGTAATGCACACATTTTTAGAATAGTTATTACATTTATTAATTAATTCGAGAAAAAAAAGCTCTTTCCTTCATACCTGTCATAACCTTTTGTTTTGTTTGTTTCGTTGTTTTCAAACTAAAAGTAATACCACCTACCATACTTAACTAAATTGAATCGTATTTTAGTTCTCCAGAGCACATATTCTTTATTCGTATTATGTGAGCTCAATTTTTAACACTGTTGTTATATATTACTATTTAACTAAAATATTTTCTCTTATCCAAAAAAGATATTAAATTTATCCCCGTATTTATTAAGTTTTTGTTTATTTTACTTAATATTTGCACTGCAATAATTAGCCACCTTTTACCATATTACTGTAATTGTATATTTTTTGGTTCTCTATAGTAAAAACATTAGTTTAAGTTACCTGTTATACCGCCTGGAGCCATTTTTTTATTTTTGTTTCCTTTTTTCCCACATGTTATAATTTTTTCGCAGCTTAGTTAACATAATCTATGTAAGGGAGGAAAATATTATTAAACGTGCAGCCGCTTTTTTAATGGTAATCTTGATGGTAATAATCTTTACAGTATCAGCCGGAGCCACATCATATCAAGCAATCCCCGGGGACAGCCTTTGGAAAATTGCTAAGAGTTACAATGTAAGTGTGGAACAGCTAAAAGCTGTAAACAATCTTAACACAAATCAAATATTAGTAGGTCAAGTCCTCAACATACCTGATACTGCAAAACCAGCTGTACATAAAGTACAACCGGGGGACACATTATGGATACTTGCCCAGAGGTATAATGTAAGTGTGGAACAGTTAAAAACCGCAAATAATCTAAAATCCAATGAAATTATGGTGGGACAAGCTTTAACGATCCCCGGCGGTATGGTTAACCTTGCCATACACAGAGTACAAGCAGGAGATACCTTGTTTAATATTGCTCAAAGATACGGTTCCAACGTAAGCAGTATAATGAGCCTGAATCAACTAACCTCCACACTCATATATCCAGGTCAAGTGCTGAATATTCCTGGTCCATCCCAGGCGGGTTCTCCTTCTGGTTCTCAAGAGTCCGGGTCCAATACCCTTACCCAACAAGGAGTGGTATACACCGTAAAAAGTGGAGATACACTCTCCACTCTGGCTAATCGGTTCAACACCAATATACAGGCAATCATGCAGACCAACCGGTTAAATTCACAGCTTTTAATGGTGGGACAGCTTCTGGTAATCCCCCAAAACTCACAAACAGCGGTGGACATGCAGGTTCCTTCTCGACAGAGAATCGCAAATTTCGGTGAATACCTGGAATGGCCTTATGCCAGCATGCTGTTTAATGTAGGAGCTACTGCAACCATAACGGATGTAGCCACAGGTCTGAAGTTCAGAGTGAAACGATTGGGCGGAGGAAATCACGCTGACGTGGAGCCTCTTACCTCTCAGGACACGGAAACCTTGAGAAGGATATACGGAGGCAGCTGGAGCTGGAACACCAGGGCTATCCTAGTGGAAGTGGGTGGAAGATATATCGCAGCTTCTATGAATGGAATGCCCCACAGTATCCAAACCATTTACAATAATAATTTCAACGGTCATATCTGTGTGCATTTCTTGAACAGCCGCACCCATAACACCAACAGTGTTTGCCCGAATCATGCTGCTATGGTGAGAAGAGCTGCCGGGCGATAATAATAAAAACCAAAAAAATATTTACTATCCATAAAAAAAGGCGGGAGAATTTATCTCCTTCCTTTTTTTATGGATCATATTCAATCTAGCTCTTAGTCTAATTATTAACCGGTTTTCCTACTCTTCCCTCCAACCCAGCGATTCATCACCAGGCAGGCGGTTAAGTCTCCAGTTACGTTAATGGCTGTTCTACTCATATCCAATATTCTGTCCACTCCGATAATCAAAGCAATTCCACTGGCGGGTATTCCTACACTGGCCAGCACCGTGGATAAAATTACTATACCTACACCAGGAGTTGCCGGTGAACCGATGGAAGCACCCACGGTCATAACTACAATCAGCAGCAAAGAAGCCAGGCTTAAATTAACTTCAAACACCTGGGCTAAAAAAACAGCTGCCACCCCCTGATACAGTGCAGTACCATTCATGTTCACAGTGGCTCCCAGTGGTATTAAGAACTGGGAAATAGAAGGCCTGACCTTAAGTTTTTCTTCGGCAATCTTAATAGAAAGGGGCATAACCGCCGCTGAACTGGAAGTGGAAAAAGCCAGAAGCTGCACCTCTCTGATGTCTTCCAAAAATACCCAGGGGTTTTTACCTGATACCACCATTACTATAACCAAATAAACTAACATTAAAACTAACAGTCCACCCAATACTGTAGCCACGTACACCGCCATCCCCAGCAAAGCTCCTAACCCGGTGCTCATAGTGGTTTGAGCCAAAAGGCCAAATACCGCTACAGGAGCTAACAGCATGGCCCACTGCACTACGGTCATAGAAACCTCCTGGATAGAACTAAGCAGATCTAATAAAGGCTTAGACTGTTTCGCCGACAATGAAATTAACGCTAACCCGAATATTAAAGCAAACAACACCACCTGCAGCATCTGCTTTTCTACCATAGCGCTAAGGGGGTTCTGAGGAAGTATATCTGCTATAATATCGGGAACCTGAGTGAGAGCCGGAGTTTCTAACTCTTGCGTCTCCTGAGGAAGCTCAACCGGCTCTGCCACTGCCTCCAGAGCATTGCTGTCAATAAAATTCCCCGGTTGAATAACAAGCGCCAGGCTGAGTCCTATGAAGATGGCCAGAGTTGTAGTCACCACAAAATAAAATACCAGTTTTGATCCCATACTTTTTAACTGTTCCATATCCTCTGTTGAAGCAAGCCCTGTAATCACAGAAGCAAAAACCAATGGTACCACAATCATCTGAATTAGCCCTAAAAATATTTGACCAGGAAGAGCCAGCCAACTGCCTATAACTACAGCCACTTCCCTTTCCACCAGTCCTGTGGAGGGGCCCAAAAGAATCCCCACACCAACCCCCATAAACATAGCCAATAATATTTTCAACCAAAGTCTTCCCCTGGTCAATCCCTGAAGGTGATTTGCCAGGTCTTTCAGTGGTTTAGGTTTTAAAATTTCCAATGGATCCTTAAAAAATTTCAACACATCCTTTCAAAAAGATTACATAAAAAACAAGTTTTACTTATCATCTTTCTTGATTTTCCTGTTCCTCCTGAGGTAGAGAAGCTGAACACAAACCCTTTTGGGTTCTAAGCTCCTCAATCTTGTCTAAAGGTCTCTCCAACTGTCGGCGCCGGGTAGTAGATAAAACCTCGTAGTCTTTCTGCAGGTCAACAATTTTCCGTCCTAAGGATTCCAATTTTTTATGAAACTGGTCCCACTGTTTTTTAAAACTTCCGAAAAGGGATAATATCTCGTTGGAGGTCTCCTCCAGAGCAAAATTATCAACCGCCTGACGAATTACAGCTAGAACAGCAAACAAGGTTATGGGAGAACAGACAATAACCCGGTGACCCAAGGCAAAATCCAATATAGAGCCCTCCTGCTCATGAATAAAACTGTATATCTGGTCGTTAGGGATAAATAGCACTACATAATCCACAGTCTTTTGCTCAGGATTTATGTAATCTCTAGTAGTAATTTCCTTAATGCGATTTTTAACATCCCTCAAAAAATCATTTTTATATTTTAATTTTTCTTGATGGGACTTTGCCTCCAGGCAGCGCACATAGTTATCTAAAGAAAATTTAACATCCATGTTAAGCTTCAGGTTCTTGGGAAGTAAGAAGGTAAAATCAGGCCGAGTCCCTAAACCCTCAATATTCTTTTGCTTTACATAGTTGACATTTTCCATTAAACCGGCAGCCTTAAGTATGTCCTCTGCCATCCTTTCCCCCCACTGCCCCCGGGCCCTGGAATTGGAAAGGACTTCCCTGATCATACCGGTGGTCTGCAGTAATGCGGCAGTCTGTTCACCAGCGCTTTTTAACTGACTGGACAATTCCCCAAACTTCTTTTCCCTATCCTGCTCCAAATCCCTGACCAGACGGACAACATTATCAATTTCCAGGTTCATACGCTGAAGCTGTTGGTCTATCAAGCTTTTCCTGACATCAATTTCCCTGACACCCACTTCTCTCTCGGACTCCAAACAGGTTTTTGCCAGTTTCAAAAATTCTTCTGTAGATTTTGAAAGTGCATCCAAGGCCAGGTTCCCAAAATTTAGTTTAACACTTTCCAATACGGTTTCCATATTCTCCTGCTGCCGGGTCTCATTCTTTCTGTATAGTTCCTCAGCTATTTCCCGGGAGGCTTTCAGCTGATTCAGCTTCAATAAATAAGCGGTAAGAAACCCCAAAACAAAACCCACTGCCAGGACTACCGCTATAAAAAGCCAGTCCATCCGCCCACCTCCTCTCAATAAAATTACGATATGTGACTTTTAAATTACTCTATAAAATGTTCCTTTTTTACTGCTTGAGTCATAGCCTCATATCCGTATAAGCTGGGATGAACACCATCTACATGATAATCACTTTGAATCCCACCTGTTTCGGGATCCAATATAGACCTGTAAAAATCTATGATTTTTATTCCCCTCTCTTCCGCAAAAATACTCATACGTTCCCGATACAAGGCTAATATGTGTTCATAGGGTTTTTCATTTACGGGAGTGGGCAGGCCGATTATGGGCCTGATTTTAGCTTCTTCTGCATGGTTACACATTTTTATTATGTTTTCCCCCACAGTTCCCGGTGAAATATTGGAAAAAGCATCATTAACACCCCCCATAATAATTACGTGGGTAGGTTTATAGTGCACCACCGACTGAAAAAACCGATACAACATAAATGATGTAGTATCTCCGCAATCACCCTGGTTAATAATCTGCATATTCAAAATATCCCCAGCCATAGCTACCCAAGATTCCTGGGGAGAATAGGGAAAACCATAGGTTATGGAGTCTCCCAATGCAACTATTTTCATTTTTCCTTTGGACATAAAAAAAGCCTCCAGTAATTTTGTTTATATATATTGTAACATAATTATAAGAAAATTAGAACGTATGTTTTAATAATTGATATTTCACCTTCACTTTCAGTTAAAAAAAAGGGTCTTTAACCAAAAAGGATAATTAATAAAATCTGAAGAAATAATAAATATAAAAAGATAGTTATAGTAAACTACAGTTCATGAAGGAGGTTTTTATGAACGTTTCCTCAGGAGAAATTAACTTGCTTAAAAAAACTATTAAAAATTTACAGATAGAAATAAAGAAATATAAAAAATACCAGGAAGAAACTACTGACCCCGGCATACAAAATGCTTTTCACCAGATAACCACCGCCAAAATAGACCACTTAATCCTTATGAAAACTATCCTAAATAGAGTATCTAAAGGAGAGAAATAAATGGATGACATGGATCGTCTAATAGAATCCTTAAAAGATCTTAAATGTAATGCCGCCCAATACAGCAACCATGCTGCAGAATGCACTGCTTCTGAAATTAGAAATCTTTTTATTAGAGTATGGAAAGACTCTCAAGACCATGTCCTGCTTATTAAGTCCCTTTTACCGGAGGAATACAAAATCATGTAACATCTCTAGATTTATAGATTCTTGATGTTCTCTATCCTCTTCACCTCTATACTCTCTTTCTTCTTCCCCTTCCACATAATCCTCAACAGATTCATTATTACCCGGAAGATTGTCCACCGGAGCTTCTGCCTGAACCTGAGGACCTACATGGTAGATCACCGGGGAGGGCTTATAATAATCTCTAGACAATCTTTCCCGGTTAACTTCTTCTTCCCCTATATATACAATCCTCCAAACAGTCACACGGTAACCGGGTGACCCTGATTGAACTATTTTTTTTTCTCCTGACTTCAGCTGATTGTTAACCTCCGTTTTTATTTCCGGCTCAATCCTAACAACATCTGTCGTTTTAATTTCAACCCTTTGCTCCGAGACGGGATTTCCAAAAATCCGTATAACCAGTTTATTATCTTCCACCCTGGAAGAAATTAAAATATGATGAGAATGACTATTTTTAAACTTCAAATCTAAATAATCATAGGCAATGGTAGCATCTCTTCCCAGGGGAAGGTAACCTACTGCACGGCCGTGGTTAGTCCTTTCAATAATTTCCATATTACTCAGCAGTGCAGCATTGTATAATGTAGAAGATACCTGACATATTCCCCCACCAACTCCCTGCACAAACTGTCCACCAACAATAATGGGAGCCTCTTTAAATCCTCTTTCTGCCGTAGCATTACCCACTACCTGGTTAAATGAAAATACCTCCCCTGGTGCCATCATATAAAGATTAATAAATCCACTGGCCAATTTAATATTTTGATTTCTATTTTGATCATTTTGACTAAACACCGTATGAAAGTTAACCAACATTTGATTAATTCCTGTTTCTTCCAAAGTTTCGGTTGTGAGTTCCGGTTCAACTTCCTTACACATTATAGAAAATTCTATAGGAGCTTTTACTTCTCTTAATTCTTTTAAAGCATGATAAAAACACTCTTTGCTTTTCTCATTATCTAACTCAATACCGTTTTCCCCTGGGATAATAGATATTTCGTCCCCCTTTATATCAAAATCAGCATCTTTTGCTTCAATTTTTATTTTACCAGAAAGTTCTTGCAGTATAGAATCAATCTTTTGCTCATTTACTATAAAACATAGGGAAATATCTTTTCCTTCCCGTAAAACCTCCAGACGTTTTACTATGTTTTCATTAATATTTCCCTCACGACCTATTTGTAATGCTCTGTCAGATAGACATTGATAGTCAGGAATAATTCCCAGTGTCTCCAGACTATACTTTTCTACTTCCTTTGGATATTTAAACAATACCTCCTGCTGTTCAAAGCCTCGGGACTTTAAAGCTTCTTTGATTTCTTCAGCTTTTAATAGACCAACTGCTTCCTGCCCAATAGATACTCCTGGATATACTTTATTTAAAAAATATAGATAGTCACCTAATCCTATCAGCAAAATAACCAGCAGTATAATTCCTGCAGTTACAAGAACTTTTTTACCCATACAAGGCTCCTTTTTCCTTAAAAATTTCTTCTATCTTATATTTATAATTTTTTATAGTAATTTATAATTAAATTTTTAAATTTATTTTTATATTTTCTAGTATAATTCTCATAAATTTGACCATAATATAAATAAGCTTCACAACAAAGAAAGTTCTTTGTAAGCTGCTCTTACAAAAACCAAACAAATTGTTGTGAAGCTCATTTATTATCTTAGTAATTTATCTTTTTTTTTTAGGGTATAAGACCCCCACCTCTAAGCGTTAGCGTAGGTGAGGGTCTTAATCAGGTGGAGTAGGGTCTTTACCTGATTCCCCAATGTTTTGAGCTTGCTGAAACGAGTTCACTCAAATGAGAAAAAAACAAACCATTAACTTATTTATATTGGAAAAAAACCAGGCAGAACAAAAAAACGGTAAGGCAGCGATGATTCACTGTCCTACCGTTTTTTAGTTCTGCCTGGTTTTTAGGTATAAGACCCCCACCTCTAAGCGTTAGCGTAGGTGGGGGTCTTAATCAGGTGGATTAGAGTCTCCACCTGATTCCCCGATGTTTTGAGCTTGCTGAAACGGGTTCACTTTAGAATTCTAAAAATTTACTTATTCTTAAAAAATTAACTACAAGTTGATATGTCTGCATAGAAGGCTTTTAATTAAAATATAAAACAACTTGATAAGTTTGTTAATCTCCTTAACTTATAATATTGACAGCAGGATACCTGCTGCTACAGCGGAACCAATAACTCCGGCTACGTTTGGGCCCATAGCATGCATTAAAAGGTGATTGTTGGGATTGTATTCCCTTCCTACAGTTTGTGATACTCTGGCCGCCATGGGAACTGCGGAAACTCCAGCTGAACCAATCAGCGGATTTATTTTCCCACCGCTTAGCTTACACATAACTTTACCTAAAATTACCCCAGCTGCTGTTCCTATAGCAAACGCCACCAAACCTAAGCCAATAATCATCAGAGTTTCAACCCGTAAAAAAGCATCAGCGCTGGCTTTTGCCCCGACAGTTACACCTAAGAAAATAACAACTATATTATTCAGTTCATTTTGGGCGGTCTTGCTGAGACGATCCGTCACACCAGATTCTTTTAAGAGATTCCCGAACATCAACATTCCCACCAGGGGTATCGATGCAGGAATTACCAGCCCTGTTAACAATGTAACGATTATAGGAAATAAGATCTTTTCCCTACGGGAGACAGGACGAAGCTGTTCCATCACGATTTCTCTTTCTTTCGGCGTGGTAAGGGCTTTCATGATGGGCGGCTGTATGATAGGAACTAGAGCCATATAGGAATAGGCCGCTATGGCTACAGACCCTAAAAGTTCCGGAGCAAGGTTTGCTGTTAAATATATTGCCGTAGGACCGTCGGCCCCACCAATAATACCAATGGCTCCGGCTTCCCTGGCTGTAAAACCCAAAAGGGTAGCTCCTATCACCGTAGTAAAAATACCGAACTGGGCAGCTGCCCCTAATAAAAAAGTTTTAGGATTTGCAATCAATGGGCCAAAATCTGTCATTGCCCCAACTCCCAGGAAGATAAGCGGAGGGAATATCCCTAAATCTACCCCTTGAAAAAGATACCAAAATAGACCTCCCAACTGACCGTCAATGGGAGGAGCCATCAACCCTCCCAAGGGTAAGTTGACCAAAAACATACCAAAACCGATGGGCAGCAAAAGAAGCGGTTCGTATTTCTTTTCAATGGCCAGATAAATTAAAATGGCAGCAATGAAGACCATAATAAACTGCGTCAAAGTCATGTTCATGAAACCAGTACTATCAATGAACATAACTAGCTTGTCAATAAGCATGTTCTTTCCCCCTATTCTTAGCCGATGGTTAGGATTGTATCATTTACATCTACACTGGCTCCCTTATTAAAAGAGATAGAAAGTACCTTCCCCGAAACCGGTGCACTCAATTCGTTTTCCATCTTCATGGCCTCCAGAACAGCCACTATATCCCCCTCTTCTACCTGGTCTCCTACATTCACTTTTATATCTAATATTGCCCCGGGCATAGGGGCCGTTACCGGAGTACCTGCAGCAGAGGCAGAAGGGGCAGAAACAGTTTCCGTTTTTGCAGGTTGAGCCTGAGGTTCAACAGAAGGGACAGCAGTTTGAGCACTACCCCCAATTTCCTCTACTTCCACTTCGTAAGTTTGTCCGTTGACTGTAATCTTAAATTTTTTCATTAGTTAAATTTCCCTCCCGTAAGTAATTATCACATCTTAAAGACCCTGATAAAACCCATGGCGCCAAAGAATCTCCCCTCCGGATCTTTTTGACCCGCAGTTGATATCCCGGCCTTTCCAGATAAGCGCTGACTGCACTTGTAATAACAGCGATAATCTCCGGAGAAATCCCGGAGGCGGCAGCCTCCGTTTCCTTTAGTAACCCTTTAGGTTCTGTAGATATATCTTTTTTCTCCTGCTCCATTACCTTATCAGCGTGCCTGCTCTCTTTCCGGGCAGTATCATTTGTTAAAAACGTACCAAAGGCTTGGAATATAATATTTAACAAGAATAGAACCACTAAAACTACGGTGAAACCTAAAGCCATTAACTCTATACTAAACCATAAACCCTGCATAACGATTCCCTCCTATACCGGAAAATTCCCGTGTTTTTTAACAGGCATCTGCTTTCTTTTATTCCTAATAAATTCAAAAGCATAAATAATTTTAGCCCTGCTTTCTTCGGGAACAATTACATCATCGATTAGACCCTTTGCTGCAGCATCGTACGGTGCAACAAACTGATCTGTTTCTTCACTGGAGAGGGATAACAATCCGGCTAAAGCCTGAGAGGTCAACGCACCTATTTCCGCTGTAGGCCAGGCAAATACCTGGTCTATACCTAAAAACTTGCTCCCCATACTGACCCCGGCTGACCCGTAACATTTCCCGGTAATTACAGTAATTTTGGGGACTACCGATTCCGAATAAGCAAATATTAGCTTTGCTCCGTTCCTGATGATTCCCCTTTGTTCCTGGGTTACGGAGGGCAAAAATCCTGGTACGTCCACCAACGTAAGGATAGGCATGTTAAAAGCATCACAAAAACGAATAAAACTAGCTCCTTTTTGACAGGAATTTAAATCTAAAGCTCCAGACAATTCGCCGGGCTGATTAGCTAAAACTCCCACGCTCTGCCCACCTAACCGGATAAAACCCGTCACCAGATTATCTGCATAACCGGCCTGTACTTCAAAAAATGTAGATTGATCTGCTATCCCCTTTATCATGTCCTTTACATTGTACTCCCATTTACCCAAGGGCAGCACATCTTTCAGATCCGGCCCTATCCTGTTTAAATCATCTGCAGAGTCCATTAACGGTGGTTCTTCCATGTTATTTAGAGGAAGATATTGAAATAGATTCTTAACTTTGGGAAAAAGCTCCTCCTCTTTCTCAACCTGAAAGTGAGAAACTCCACTCTTTTGAGTTAAAACTCCTGCACCCCCAAGGTCCAAACCGGATACCTCTTCACCAGTTACCTCCTTAATAGCCTGGGGAGAATTAATAAAAACTTCTGTTTTTTGCTGAACACTGAAAACAAAATCACTCAGTCCAGCAATAAATCCCAGACCACCGGGGCACGGACCGGCTGCTACAGTAATTAAGGGAATAACCCCGGAATAAGTAGTATACCCTGAAAAAAGCTGACCGAAATCCTGTAATGCCCTAATATTATCCTCAACCTGTATCCCACTTCCGTCAAAAATCCCAATAAGGGGCGTGCCGGTACTTCCTGCCTGTTCTAACAGAGCAAGAATTTTTCTAACTCCCTGGCCTGATAATACACCCCCATTAGAAGAAGGACACTGAGAAAAAATAAATACAGGCCTTTCATCAATGGTGCCGGCACCGATTATAATTTCTTTACCCCAACCGCCTGAAGTTGTAACAAAAGTATTTAACTCCAAAAAACTATCTTGATCCAAGATATTTTCAATTCTTTTTCGTGACTCTGACCCTGCTTCAGCAATCCTTTCCCCTCGAGTATCTTCAAATAATTTTAATTTGCTTTCTACATCCATAAAGTACCACCTCTGCTTTCGATAATGAGTAAAAAAAATTATTGTTTTAATTTTATCTTTTTTTTAAAATAAATACAAGAATTATTGGAAATTATTTTTCCTGCAATTTGCTTAACCTTGTAATGACTCCTGCTGGTTTTTCCTCTTAATTTCCCTGGCCGCCTGCTCCAGTTTCTTTACATGGTACATAGAGACCGTCACCCTACCCAGTTGAGACCCCGTCCGGCTATCTATCCCGTGACAGTCAGACCCACCGGTGATTAAAAGTTTATTTTTCAAAGCCATTACCTCAAGTTTTTGAACCTCTTCTTCATTATGCTCCGGATGGAATACTTCTAAACCCTTTAGGCCTTCATTAATAATTTCATAAATGAGAGAATCGTTTTTTATTAAACCGGGATGAGCCAAAACAGGCACCCCTCCAGCTTTCAAGACCAGTTCAATTACCTCTTTGGGAAGAAGTTTATACCTTTCCACATAGGCCGGAGCATTGAACCCAATAAATCGTTCAAAAGCGTCCTTCACACTATTTACATAACCCTTTTGAGCCAGCACCCTGGCAATATGTGGCCTTCCCACAGAACCTTCCCTGGCCAGGTTTGACACCTCATCCAGGTTCACTTTACAGCCCAGACCATTTAATTTTTTAATAATATTCTTAACTCTTTTTTGTCTGGCTTTTCTTAAGTGCTCCAATAGAATCTGAAAATTCTCATTCTTTTGGTCAACAAAATATCCTAGTATGTGAATATCTTTATTTTTGTATTCTGTGCTCATTTCCACTCCAGGAATTACTTTAATTTTCAATTTTTCACCCTCTGCCAGGGCCTCAGATATGCCGCCCATGGTGTCATGATCAGTAATGGAAAGTACCTCTAAATTAATTTCTTTTGCTAACCTGACTGCTTCCTTAGGGCTTAAACAGCCGTCTGACACAGTGGTGTGAATGTGGAGATCAGCATCCATATTATTCCTCCATTTTATTTAAATATGAATATTTTCTATAAATTTTTTTGAAAAAAATTATAAAAATTCTCACCCATTATCTTTTCTACATCTCTTTTTTCATATCCCCTAATAAGCAATTGGCTTGTCAAATTATTCAAGCAGCTTACATCCTCCAGCCCTTCGGGAGTTTCATCAATTCCATCAAAATCCCCGCCCAGGCACAAATAATCTATTCCAACCAGGTTTGTTAAATAATCAATATGGTCTATAATACTATGAATCCCTGGATTATTAGAACCAATAAAGCCTGGATAAAAATTAATGCCCATAATACCACCCTTTTGGGCCAATGCTTTAATCTGCTCTTCTTTAAGATTCCGGACATGTGGAAACACAGAATTTGCATTGGAGTGACTGGCAATTACGGGACATTCAGAAAGCTCAATCACATCCCAAAAGCCTCCTTCAGACAGGTGAGAAACATCAATGATCATTTTTAAACTGTTCATTTCTTTAACTACCTCCCGCCCAAAGGTAGTAAGTCCACCACCGGACTGAGATTCCATAACCCCATCGGCCAGCTGATTCCGGTGGTTCCAGGTAAGAGTAAGTATACGGACACCTAAACGATATAAGAGTCTTAATATGTCCAGGCTTCCTTCCAAACACTCTCCCCCTTCAACCGCTAAAAGGGCAGCTATTTTGTTATGATTCAGTATGTTATCAATCTCCCCCTGTGAAGTGGCAAGTTCAATCTCTAAATTATTATTATCAAAAGCACTCATCAATAATTCATATAGTTGAAGGCACCTTTTTAAGGAGCGGTCCGGATGGTATAATTGCTCAACGAAAAGGGCAAAAACCTGAATGTTCATTCCCGTCTCCTTAAATCTGGGAATATCTACGTGACCCCTTTCATTTCTTTTACAAAAATCATATTGTTCTATGGGTAGAAGAAGGTTGTATACAGAATCACAATGACAATCGGCAATGATAGAATTTTCATGAATATCATTACTCATATTTTCAATTTCAGGAGTTATGTACAACATTACTACCTCCCCTTGAATAAATACATCTATTTTACTATATTCCTATCAATTTCAAAAGTCAACGAAGATATTAAAAAAACACCCGCGACCGGGTGTTTTTTTAATATCTAATTGGCTGCACCTACCTGGGTTCAATAATTAATTTCATGGCGGTTCTCTCTTCATTATCTATAATAATGTCCGTAAATGCCGGTATACAAATAAGGTCAATTCCGCTGGGTGCAACAAACCCTCTTGCTATGGCTACTGCTTTAACTGCCTGATTTAAGGCACCTGCTCCAATAGCCTGGATTTCCGCGGCGCCCCGCTCTCTCAAAACCCCTGCTAATGCCCCGGCAACTGAATTTGGATTGGACTTTGCTGAAACTTTTAATACATCCACTCAATATGACATCCTTATCTTGATAATTTTATTATGTTTTCTAATTTATTAATAGATGTATACCCTAGATACATATTCTATATGACTGATATATTCTCCTGCCAAGGGTAATAAAATTAAGTTAGAATTTTCAAACACTATGCTGGTCAAATATCCTGGTTATCTCCTTCGCCCTGCCGGATTCAGCATCAATCTCAATTACCACTGCATTGAACTGAGCCTTTTCCCCCCGGGCAACTTCAAACCTTACCGGCAGTTGAGTAATGAACTTGTCAATCACCAAATCCCGGTCAACTCCGATAATACTGTCGTAGGGACCGGTCATCCCTACATCGCTAATAAACGCTGTATGGTCATTTATAATTCTTTCATCAGCCGTCTGTACATGGGTATGGGTTCCCAGCACAGCACTTGCCCTGCCCTCTAAGAAATAAGCCAGGGCAATCTTTTCTGATGTAGCTTCGGCATGAATATCTACTATTATAATAGGAGTAATCTTTAGCATTTCAGAAATTTCTTTTTCTACAGTACGAAAAGGACAATCCAGGGGAAGTAAAAACACTCTTCCCAATACATTAATTATACCAATAGAAATATTTTTCACCTTTACAATTCTAGAACCCACCCCCGGTGTCCCTTGAGGATAATTGGCGGGTCTAACAATTTTATCCTCCTGATCTATAAAATTATAAATATCCTTATTATCCCAGGTGTGATTCCCCATAGTTAAAAAATCAACCCCATAAGAATAAAGCTGGGCTGCTACTTTTTTGGTGATACCTGTTCCACCAGCGGCATTTTCACCATTTGCTATAGTAAAATCAATACAATAATTCTCCTTTACTTTTTCAAGCATATCTCTTACACACTGCCGGCCAATTCTTCCAACTATATCGCCAATCATCAATACTCTCAAAAATAACCCTCCTGATATTATTTGTATAGTTTAAAAACGGACTCATAAAGAGCAGGCCGCCAACTGCAGCCTGATCAATTTAATATATTCTATTCATAGCCTACCGGTATAGTTTTTATGCTTGTCTTATTTATCAAAAATAAATACTTTTCCTTTTTGACGAAAAGCAAAAATATTTTCCTGCTTAGATGATGAATAATTAATAGTCAAATGCTTAATTAGCTCTTCATGCCTGTCCAAGTCTTCCTTAAACTCATTTAAGTTTTCTGAACCCTCAGAGATTAGTAGATGTTCAAAATAATTCTTTGTTACCGAATTTACAATATGTACTTCTTCCAGAGATATAGTCTTTAATTTTCGAATAATTTCAATTAAAGTTAAACCATTATAGTCTGTTTTGTTAACCGATGTTTCCACAGGTTTTTTTAAAATTAGGTCATCATATGTGGAAAGATTGGACAATACTACTTCCTTAAATAGAAAAAAATCTTTCTCTGATAGAGCCTTGTTTACCATATAAGAAAATTTAAACTTGTGTTTATTAACATGAAAGTTTAATGCAAATATTTCAGGAAAATGAATCAATACAGAAACCAGCCAGTTTACGCTGAGTGATTCCTGTCTATTTGTCTTTTCTTTATCCCCCATGAAATGTACCACATCCCCTATTAAAATATGTTAACAATTAAGTAGTTCCATAATGATTGATTAAATCCTGCAAAATAAATAAAAATTAAGTGCCCCAAATAGAGGCACTTAAGGTTTAATTTAGCATGGCTTTTTTATTTGGCATAATCTACTGCTCTAGTTTCACGGATTACCATTACTTTTATTTGTCCGGGATATTCCATCTCATCTTCAATTTTTTTCACAATATCCCTGGCTACTTTCGGCGTATGGTTATCATCCACTTTGTCAGGCTTTACCATGATCCTAATTTCTCTGCCGGCTTGAATAGCAAAGGCTTTGTCTACCCCTTCGAAGGAATCAGCAATTTCCTCCAACTTTTCTAATCGTTTAATATATGCCTCAAGGGTTTCTCTTCGGGCTCCCGGCCGTGAGGCTGAGATAGCATCGGCAGCCTGTACCAATGCAGCTTCCAAAGTTTTATAATCCTCATCCCCATGATGGGCACCAATTCCATTTATAACATTAGGAGATTCCTTATATTTTTTGGCCAGTTCTGCACCGATAACCACGTGAGGACCTTCCACTTCATGGTCAACAGCCTTCCCTATGTCATGAAGCAGCCCTGCCCTTTTAGCAAGTTTAACATCCAGACCTAATTCCGAGGCCATAACTCCGGCTAAATGAGATACCTCTATGGAATGTTTTAAAACATTTTGTCCATAACTGGTTCGAAAACGAAGTCTTCCTAAAAGCTTTACCAATTCAGGATGAACACCATGTACTCCCACTTCAAAAATCGCCTGTTCTCCCTGTTCCCTAATTTCCACTTCAACTTCCTGCTGTGCCTTATTTACCATCTCTTCAATTCTGGCAGGATGAATCCGACCGTCAGAGATAAGTTTTTCCAAGGCAATCCTGGCCACTTCTCTACGAATGGGGTCAAACCCCGACAGTATAACGGCTTCAGGAGTATCATCAATAATTAAATCAATCCCCGTCAATGTTTCCAAAGTACGGATGTTTCTTCCTTCCCTTCCGATAATCCTACCCTTCATCTCATCATTGGGCAGGGAAACTACCGAAACAGTAGATTCTGCCGCATGATCCGCAGCACATCTTTGAATAGCCATGGTTATAACCTCCCTGGCTTTCTTATCTGCTTCCTCTTTAGCCCTGGTCTCCAATTCTTTAATCATAATAGCCATTTCATGTTTTATTTCATCCTTAACCCTGGCTAAAAGCAGTTCCTTGGCTTCTTCGGAGGTCATGCTGGAAAGTCTTTCCAATTCCTGAAGCTGTTTTTTAAAGAGTTCAAATAATTCTCTTCTTTTTTTATCTGCTTCTACTTCTATAGATTTAACTTCTTCTTCTTTTTTCTCAATTAAGGATAATTTCTTGTCTAGAGACTCTTCTTTCTGTATCATTCTTCTTTCCAGACGTTGAGATTCACTTCTTCTTTCTTTACTTTCCCTTTCTATTTCCGCCCTCTGTTTATGAATTTCTTCCTTAGCTTCCAAAATAGCTTCCCTTTTTACGGACTGGGCCTGTTTTTTTGCTTCTTCTAATATCTTTGAAGCCTCGTCCTCCGCAGAAACGATTTTAGCTTCGGCGGTGCTTTTCCTCATATAATAACCGATGATAAATGCAGCTAAGGCTGTGCCTAATACAATTACTACTACGATCCATATATTAATATCAGTCATCTTGTGTATCACCCCCTAATTTATAGTTTCTAATAAAAGAATAAAAGCCGTGTAAAAACGGCTCTTAAAAGAGAATTTCAGACTTTAAAATAATAAAACACCATGAAGGGGCACATAATTACTTAATGTACCTCTATCTATTATGCAGTTTAATGTTTTTATTATAAAAAAGCCTTTATTTTTCCCAAGGTCTTCAAAAAGGTACTTACCTTAAGGATTATTTCTCTTATTTCACCTGTTCTTACTTTCATAGTTTCTATGAACTAACTAAATGGTTGAACTATCCTGTACGGTTACGTGATAATTGTACCTTTTTTTCGTTTTTATGTCAAGGAATTAACGGTTAACTATCTTTCTTTATCTTTTTTTCGGTTTGAGTTTTTTTCGTCGCTTCATTCCCCGAAGCCGTATCTGTATGAACATTTTTATCTTCTTTCTCCCCCAGTAAACATGAAGTAAGCCCAAAAACTTCCCTTATTTTGTTTTCCAGAGTTTCACAGATTTCCGGACGTTCTTTAAGATACTGCCGGGCATTATCCTTCCCCTGTCCTAATCTCTCTTCCCCTAAAGAATACCAGGCCCCGCTTTTATTAATTAAGTCAATGCTCAATCCCACATCCAGCACACAGCTCTCCCTGGATATGCCTTCTCCATAGATAATATCGAACTCAGCTTGTTTAAAGGGAGCTGCAACCTTGTTTTTCGCTACTTTAATACGGGTCCTGTTTCCAATCATATCGTTCCCCTGCTTTAAAGTCTCAATCCTCCTGACATCCAACCTTACGGAGGAATAAAATTTTAAAGCTCTGCCCCCTGGAGTAGTTTCCGGGTTACCAAAAAATACCCCTACCTTTTCCCGGAGCTGATTAATAAATATTGCAATGGTCCTGGACCGGCTTATTACACCAGATAGCTTCCTCAGTGCCTGAGACATTAACCGGGCCTGCAGACCCACATGGGCATCCCCCATATCCCCCTCAAGTTCTGCTCGGGGCACCAGCGCTGCAACAGAGTCAACCACCAGGACATCTATGGCCCCACTTCTCACCAACGTTTCTGCAATTTCCAATCCCTGCTCCGCAGTATCTGGTTGGGATATAAGCAGATTGTCAATATCTACTCCAAGTCTTTTTGCATAAACCGGGTCCATGGCATTTTCAGCATCAATAAAGGCCACATAACCACCCCTCTTTTGAGCTTCCGCCACCACGTGCAGAGCAACAGTGGTTTTCCCTGAAGACTCCGGGCCATAAATCTCTACAACCCTTCCCCGGGGCAATCCTCCCACACCTAAAGCGATGTCTAAGGGTAGGCATCCCGTGGGAATCACATCCACATTTAATAGGGCTGATGACTCACCCAGCTTCATTATAGAACCTTTACCAAACTGCTTTTCGATTTGATGTAAAGCCATCTCCAGGGCTTTTGTTTTTTCCATAATAATTAACCTCCTAAATTACTTATTGGTGAACAAAACTCCTCCAAGAACATTTGTTTGTATATTTCGTCAGCCCTGGCACTTTTTCCTGCCTGATTTTGAAAAAAAACATTTATTTTAAATTTTATTTAAAGCAGAATAGATTTGCATTACTTATGGCAAATATTACTCTTCTAACTGCTCTTCTACTTCCTCTTCTACTTCCTCTTCTACTTCCTCTTCTACTTCCTCTTTTACTTCCTCTTTTACTTCTTGTGGGGAGAACAGCACCCGTTCCAAACTGAAACCGCTGTGAAGCTGAAATACTTTTATAATATCAGCAGCAACCAGCCGGGCCTCTCCCTCTTCCCAGGAATAATGAAGCAAAACCACGCTGTAGGGAACTTCCTGCCGGGTTTGGAACCCCCGGATTCCCGCGGCCCCGGTGGTGCCTGCGTTAAACACCACCGAATCCTGCTCTTCCCTGAATCTAAGAGAATGAGTATGACCATTTAGAATCACGGGAACTGCACCTGTAAGGCCTTCGGAGATTCTAGGATGGTGAACCGCCACAATATCCGTAGGTTCACCTTCTTCAACTACTGCCTCCAGCCTTTGAGCATAGTCATCTAATACCCACTGGTCCAACACAGCCATCTCCACGGAGCGGGAAGAAGGGTCGGCTATCCCAGCAATTACCAGTCCTAAAATGTTTATCTTGCCCTCCTCTAATACAATTACATTATCTATTTGTTTCATACGGTTAATCACTTCTGGTGAATCGTGATTGCCGGGGACAAAGACATAAGGGACATCAAATTCCGCAACCCCTGCAATCAGCTCAGCTTCCAGAGGTGTCCCAAAATCCGTAATATCTCCAGTATCAATAACTATGTCTACGTTAAAGGTATTGATTACCTGATTGGTAAATTTAACTCCTACCGGATTATTGTGAATATCTGAAACATGAAGCACCTTTAACTCCCCATCCGCAGTTCCTAGAGGTTCAATTCTTTCTATTTTTTCAAAAACATTATATACGCTGAGGGCCATCACTTCCATCTGTTCGCCCAATGTGTTCACCTTTAAAATACTTTCTTCCACCAGGCCCACCATCCAGGGAGCGGCACTTAGCGCCCCTTCAAACTCCGGATTGTTAAAAGCCATGGTATTAAAAGAAAGAATAGCCATTAAGATAAAAATACCAATAAGAATTAAGCCGATACTACCTCCCAGCATAACCGGTTTAATTTTTCTTATCCCCAACAGATAAACTCCAGCAGCCCCCCCTAAAAATCCCAGTGCCAGCACCCGCAGGAAAAAATTATATAAAAATGAGCGAATCTGGTTTTGTAATTGGTCTATAAAATCGTCTTGCGCAAATCTTGGAATCACTTCTGAAAGTGTATCCAAGTTAATATTGTTTAAGGCTACTTGAAATGTTAATGGCGGTAAGTGAGTCTGAGCCCTGACCATACCAAATGGGGGCAGCGTTAGCTGCGTATAACCCCCTTGAAACAAACTCAAATTCAGCTCCAGCTCTAAAGCACTCAAAGGAACCAGAACATTGCTAAAAAGGCTGACAAAAATAATCATCCCGATTACTGCCGCTATTCCAATTTTAAGATAATCTTTTCGCTGCATATAATCACCTTTCACTGTATTTATAGAAATGAACTCCTTAGAGAGTAAGGACACCAACTTTAGTCCTCCGAATCAAGAAAACCCAGTAAGTACAACCGGAGCATGTTCAAAGCATAAACCGCCGACTGTTCCTTAATACTTCTCCGGCCTCCCCAAAAGTTGCATCTCTGACAAAAGGTTCCCTTATTTGTGCTGAGGCCTATATAGACCAACCCTACAGGATCCAAAGAACCTTGGGATGGGCCGGCATAACCGGTGATAGAAAGGCCAAAATCAGCAGAAGCAAAAGACCTTATATTTTCGGCCATAATACGGGCTGTTTCTTCACTTACTGCCCCTACCGTATCCAAAGTCTCCCGGGGAACTTTTAAAATCTCCACCTTGGCCTCATTGTTGTAACTAACAATTCCCCGCAGAAAATAATTTGAACTACCGGGTATATTTGTAAATTTGTCAGCCAAAAGCCCTCCACTGCAGGATTCCGCAGCAGCCACCGTATATCCCCCATCCAAAAGGATTTGGGAAACTACCTGCTCCAGGGTCTCTTCATCTGTTCCATAGAGATAAGAACCCAGCTCTTCTTTAATAATGTTTTCTTTTTCCTGGATCATCTTTTCTACCCGGGCCTGGTCATTTCCCTTTCCGGTGATATAAATATGAACTTCTGTAGACTGGGCCATTAAAACAACCCTGGGGTTTCCCTCTCCGTCAATTAACCGGGAAAGGCTATCCTCCAAGGTAGCTTCACCTAAACCCATCACCCGGAGTACCCGGGTTTTAATAATACCAACAGGGACATTTAACTGCAAATAGGGCATCACCGTCTGATCTACCATAGGTTTCAATTCCTCCGGAGGGCCGGGCAGAAGTATTATCATCATATCCTGGCGGTCAATTATTATTCCCGGAGCAGTACCATTTTCATTGGGAATGAGAATACTCCCTTTGGGGACGTAAGCCTGTCTGCGCCTTTTTTCATCCAGTTCTGTCCCTACTTTTGAATAGAGTTTCTCTAGATGTTCCTCCCACTGAGCGCTTTTTACCAAAGGAAGTCCTATTTCATTACAAACTACTTCTTTTGTAAGGTCATCCACCGTAGTTCCCAATCCTCCGGTGAAAATAATCATCTCAGCCCTTTTTTTGGCTTGAGCAAAAGCTTCCCCTATGTTTCCACTCTGATCACCCACTACAGTGTGATACATCAATTCTATCCCTAAAGAAGCCAGCCTCATGGAAAGAAAACAGGCATTTTCATTGAGTACATATCCCAGCAAAACCTCATTGCCCACATTTATAATCTCTGCCCTCATCTTAGGTTTACCCTCCCAATTTACAAGTACAATATAAATAAATTGTAACCGTTTCCTCAGGATTATGCAAAAAAATAAGCAGCTATTTTTAGCTGCTTATTTTTAATTTCTCTCCGCAGGAGAAGAGCATTTTTCGAAACGCTTCCCCAGATATTTTTTCCTGGTTAAGAAGGTAATCTGCCACCTCTTTTATCAGATTACTGGAGCAGCTGATAACTTCTTTAACCTTGGACTCTTCCTTTTCAAGAATACTGCTGATTACATCATGGAGTATAGTTCCCGGAATATCCGATAGAGAAACAACCCCCAGGGTTGACATCCCTGAACTAATCAATTCTTTAGCAATACCAATGGCCTGTTGAAAATCCGCAGAGGCTCCAGTACTTCTGCTGCCTAAAATCTCCTCCTCTGCTAGGGAACCGGCCAGGAGTATGTTAATTTGTCCTTCCAGATACTCCTTGGTATAAAGGTGAAAATCTCTATCCGGAGTCTGTCTCATATACCCTAAAGCTTTTCCCCGGGAAGTAGTAGTGATGCTGGATACTGAGCCGGGACGAATAGTCTCACTCATCAAGGCATGTCCAGTCTCATGAACAGCAATTCTCCACAACTCATCGATGTCCGGTTTCCGGTCCATCTTTTCCCCCATCATCACTTTATCCACCGCTTCCAAGAAATAACGCTGACTGATAAATTTCTTTTTATCCCTCATAGCCAAAATGGCCGCTTCATTGGTAAGGCTCTCCAGGTGTGCCCCGGAAAAACCAAAAGTATCCTGGGCTACAGCCTTAAGATTTACATCCTTGCTCATAGGCTTATTTCGGGTATGAAGTTTGAGTATCTGTTCCCTGCCCTCCAGGTCCGGAAGATCAACATTCACCATCCGGTCAAAACGACCGGGCCTTACCAGGGCAGAATCCAGAAGTTCCGAGCGGTTGGTAGCAGCAATTACCAAAATCTTAGTCTGGTCATTACAGCTAATACCATCCATCTCCACCAGCAATTGATTTAGCGTCTGGTCATACTCCAAATGACCGCCATGACTGCCTCTCTTTCCCCCCAGGATTTCTATTTCATCAATAAAGATGATAGCACTATTTTTATTCTGCTTTTTGGTCATTTCTTTGGCCTGGTTAAAAATCTGCCGCACTCTCTGGGCTCCCACCCCTGCATATACTTCAATAAATTCGCTTCCCGATGCAGATAAAAAAACGGAATCGGTATAGCCGGCCGCCGCTTTTGCCAGAAGCGTTTTTCCGGTCCCCGGAGGGCCCATCAGTAGAATTCCCTTCAAAGGCCGTATGCCCATCTTCATAATCAATTTTGAGTTTTTAACAAATTCCAAGGCTTCTAATAGCTCTTTTTTGGCGGAATCATGTCCTCCAATTCGGTCAAAATTAATCTTTTCAATACTTCCCTTACTACCGTCAACTGCACTAAAACTCTTATTTAACCCCTTGAAACCTACCATGTAGTACAGTACCAGAATCAACCCCGCCATAAAAAACCAGGGGACTACGTTAAAACCCTGCTGTATCATTATTATGGCTGCAGCAGCTGCAAATCCAATGGATAATTCTTTAATCACAAATTACCACTCTCCCCCACGGGTTCTTTACCTTCTGTGCCAGGTAGACGGGGAACAATCTCAAACAAATAATGATTTGACTGCTTTACTTGAAAAAATATTTTATCTTCCCCTACAATTAATCGATAATCCTCTACATCAAATTGATGCATAATTACCCCTACCCTTTCAGCCATCTCAACAAAATTTCCCTTTACCGCTGCTTCCTGAAGATGGTAGTGGACTTTATAGTATATACTCTCTAATTCCTGATTTCGGTGATCTGTAAAAGTTACGCGGTACTTCCTGTTTCCCAAGATTTGCAAAACCTCTTTATTAATGATGTTCTCTTCTTCCCTTAAATTACTGACATATTCCAACTGAAGCATGATATTCATCACGTCCCCCTGTTGGCTTATGTCTACCTCCTTGATCTTTTCATTTTCATCAAATAATTTAACTAAGGGCTCCTCCACAGTTTGTTTTTCCTGATAGAATTGGAAACCATAAAAAATACTGATGAGAAAAAGAAAAGCCACGAGAACCACGGGCCACTTTATATTCTTTATCATCCCGTAACATCCTCTCATTTGCAAATAGCATTTTTAACTTTGGTTGACATAATGATTATAACACAGGAGAAAAACCCAGTTCAATGGAAATTATAGCCTTGCCCTGCGAAAAAACCTGATTTAAAGAATCGGGTTCCCTTTTTCATCATCTAAAAAGCAAACAACCCCTACCATGGACGATACTTTAGGTTCTCCCTGGAAACTGCATAATTTAGTAGATGTATCTTATGGAAATTTTTTTGACAATTTAAAAAGCAGGAGGCATTTACCTCCTGCTTAAAGAATTATAATTAGCTAACCCAGCTTCTCTCCAGGTTTTAGATCTGTTTTTTTAATAAACTCAACAGCAGAAATCTTAGCTTCTCCCGGCAGCTGTACTTTTTTTACAATTATGGAGCTGTTTTTCGCCGCCACTTTAAAACCTTTTTTCTCTACCAGTTCCACTACTTCTCCAGGTTTTGAACCGGAGACAGTTTTAGAAAGCTCCCCCTCCCAAATTTTAATTTTTTGTCCCCGGTAAATAGAATGGGCTCCCGGGGAGGGGTTAGACCCGCGAATTAAATTATGGATTTCTTCCCCATCTTTTCCCCAATCAATTTGCACATCCTTTTCAGTAATAACCGGTTGGAAAGAGGACCAGCTTTCCTCCTGAGGTATACTGGGGGCTCTTCCCTCCCGGATGAGCTTAACCGCCTCGGATATCAGCCGCACACCCAGGGGATAAAGCCCGTTAAAATAAACTGAACCCACGCTGTCCTCAAAGGTAATGGGAAACTTTTCCTGCAGAATAATATCGCCGGTATCAACTCCTTCATCTATGTAATGCACTGTTACCCCGGTTTCTTTCTCTCCATTGATAACCGCCCAGTTAATAGCCGAACCCCCTCGATATTTGGGAAGCAGAGAAGGATGATAGTTGATTCCGCCGTAAGTAGCCATTTTTATTACTTCAAAAGGCATAAAATCCGTTACAAAAACCAGCACAAATAAATCCGGTTCCAAATCTCTAACCCAGGGAATTACTAAAGGATCTTTTAATCGATGGGGACTCCTACCAGGGGTCTGTAGAACAGGGATGTTTTTCTCCAAAGCTAAATCTTTCACCGGATTTGGCCTGCCTTTAAGATCATCAGGAACAGTAATTACTCCCACTATCTGTTCCCCCTGCTCCAGCATGGTTTCCAGGCAGTCCTTCCCAAAAGGTGCCTGCCCAACCAAAACAATTCTCATTTATAAAAACACCTCCCTCAAATAAACCTCTTTATAATTATATTTTAAATTGCTTGAAAATTCAATCATTATTCACATTGTTTCCCTGAAGGTCATAAGCAACAACTGATGATATTTTTACCTGAACTATCTCTCCCGCCTTCAATGGCGAAGTGCTTTTTACATACACCACTCCGTCCACCTCAGGTGCCTGCCCCCTATACCGACCTACATACAGATTCTTTACCTTTGGGACCTTTCCCTCCATGAGAACCTCCAAAGTAGAACTTAAAAGTTCCCGATTTTTTTGCAGAGATATGTTTTTCTGCAATTCCATAAGCCTCTGATACCTTTCTGCCTTAACCTCCTCCGAAACCTGCCGGCCCATCAGAGCCGCCGTTGTACCTTCTTCCAAGGAGTAACGAAAGATACCTACTCGATCAAATCTTACTTCCTCTAAAAAGGAGTACAGCACCTCAAAATGCTCCTCTGTTTCTCCGGGAAATCCCACAATAAAAGAACTCCTCAGTGTAATTCCAGGAATTTTTAACCTCAACTGTTCCATCTGTTCTTGAACCTTTGTTTTACGGAAAGGTCGACGCATTCTTTTTAATATTTCCCCATGGGCATGCTGAAGTGGAATGTCCAGGTAATTGCAAATCTTATCCTCCTGAGACATTATCTGAATAAGATCTCCGGATATTCCCCCAGGATATCCATACAAAACTCTTATCCAATTAATTCCCTGAATCTGGGCCAACTCTCTCAGAAGGGCAGGAAGATTAGCCCTTCCCGGCCCTAAGTCCCTTCCATATCCGGTGGTATCCTGGGCAATAAGGTTTAGTTCCTTAACCCCCTGCCAGGCCAAGACCTCCACCTCCTGCACCACAGACCGAGGTTCCCGACTGCGGTATTTGCCCCTAAGCTTAGGAATAATACAAAAAGAGCAGCGGTGATTGCACCCTTCGGCAATTTTCACATAGGCCATATGGGGAGAAGTGCTTACAACCCTGGGGAAAGTGTGATCATAAAGGAACCTGGGCTGCTCAATGTATACAGGCCTATTTCCCTCTAAAGACTCAGCCAGAATCTCAGGCAACCGGTCAAAACATCCCGTCCCTACCACCCCGTCCAGTTCCGGTATCTCTTTTAAAAGTTCCTCACCATATCTCTGGGAAAGACAACCTGCCGCCAGCAGTATACTGCAGTTCCCCTTATTTTTATACTCCGCCATCTCCAACAGGGTATTTATAGACTCCTCTTTGGCATCACCGATAAAACCACAGGTGTTTACAATCAATATGTGAGCACTGGAAGCTTCAGCTGTAATCTCATACCCCGCCTTCATTAAAAGTCCCAACATAACCTCTGTATCAACTAAATTTTTAGCACATCCCAGGGAAATAACCCCTACTTTTTTTGCTGTCATTCTGCTAACCCTCCTGGTTTCTAGTTACATCATTTAGTATGCTAAAGAAAGAGGACAAGGTTCGATTCTACTGCCTTTTTTAGCCAAGCAGAGAACCGAAAAAAAATTGTGAACTGGCTTCAGCCAAGCTGAAACATCGAAAAATCAAGTGGAGATTCTACTCACCTGATTAAAAACCCCACCTACTCTAACACTTAAGAGGTGGGGCATTATACTCTAAAAGAAAAATAGATAGATAAAACCCTGCCAAAAGAAACAATTGTCTGGCAGGGAATAATTATATTAATCTTCCTGAGAAAGAATGACGGTAATATTCACCGCGATGGAGTAATCCTCCAGGGGAATTTCCAATCCACCGGCAGTTACGTGAATTACTCTAGGGTCACCCACCCGCAGCCTAATCTCATTTTCCGCCTGTAGGCTCACCTGTTCTCCCGATTGATAAATTTTTTCCTCTCTATCGCCGTTATCTATTACCTTTCTGACCCAGCAGGGTCCAGTAAACGTTAATTCCAGATCTATTTCCTCAACATTTTGTAATTCATATAAGATATCCCCGGCAGAACTTTCCACCAGTAGAAGTTGGGGTTCTTCGGGCACCTCAACAATCTCATCCTCTTCGATGGAATTAGAATCGCCGTTACCATTATTATCTACAGCATTGTTGTCTTGAGAGTTAGAAGAATCTACCGGCCTTCCGTTTTCATAGTCACCAAAAAAGCTCTGATAACCCTTTATCCCTCCCCACAACAAAAATATCACTAAAATACCCACAACCAGGTTCTTCCATATTGCATCTTCACTGGTATACAGAGGCTTTTCTCTTCTCTCCTTCATCTCCACCTGGGGAGTTTCCTGGATTTGATTTGTTAACTGGTAATATTTATTCATAAGCTCAGCGTCATCCAGCTTTAAAACTCTGGCATAATTGCGCAGTGAACCCTTAATGTAAACTTCTCCCGGAAACATTTTAGTATCTCCCTCTTCCAAGGCTTGAAGATAGCGGGATTGAATTTTAGTTATTTCCGAAATCTCTTCATAAGTTAACCCCTTTTCTTCCCGGGCATTTCTTAATATATCCCCAATTTCCTTCATGCCGTGCCTCCTTCTTCACGATAGTTGTTAAAAAAACAACAACATTGTTGTATAAAAGAAAGGTCAAACCGGTATCCTTCATATGAAAAAACAAAGAAAGTAATCCATAAAACCTGTAATTAAAATAAGTCTTTCATCATGAAAGATCTTTTAAGTAGGCAGGCAGTTGTTCCAGTGTAATTAGAACTCTGCGGGCTTTACTTCCTTCATATCCACTGACGATGCCCCTTCTTTCCATCTCATCAATTAACCTTCCTGCTCTCACATGCCCAATACGAAACTTTCGCTGTAAAAATGAGATAGAAGCTTGACCCGACTGAACCACTTCTTTAAGTGCATCAGGGAAAACTTCGTCAAGTTCTTCCGGTTCTCCTGCTTGTTCCTCTGATTCATTCATGATTTTTTGGTCAATAACAACGATTCCCTGACCCTTAATAAAATCAACTATTCTTTTTACATCTTTTTCTGATATAAAGGCTCCCTGGATTCTCTTGGGCTTCAAGATTCCCACGGGATGGTACAACATATCTCCCTGACCGATGAGTTTTTCCGCCCCTCCCATGTCCAAAATAACCCGGGAATCAGCATTAGAAGAAACCGCAAAAGCAATTCTGGTAGTAATATTTGCCTTAATGACTCCGGTAATTACATTTACTGAAGGACGCTGTGTTGCGATTACCAGATGAATTCCCGCAGCCCGGGCCATCTGTGCCAGACGGGCGATAGCATCCTCTACATCATGAGGCGCTACCATCATAATATCCGCCAATTCATCAATTACTACGATAATGTATGGCAGCACATTATAAGAAACTCCCTGCTGTCGTACTAAATCATTATAGCTTACGATATCCCGAACTCCTTCCCGGGCAAATCTCTCATATCGTTCCTCCATTTCTTTCACCATCTTTTTAAGAGCCACCGAAGCTTTTTTCTTATCAGAAATCACCGGTGAAAGCAGATGGGGAATTCCATTATACGTATTAAGTTCTACATACTTTGGGTCAATCATCAAAAACTTTACTTCCTCCGGGTTCGCTTTAAATAAAATACTGACAATAATGGCGCTTAGGCATACACTCTTTCCGGAACCGGTTGCTCCGGCAATCAAAAGGTGCGGCATTTTAGAAAGATCAGCAACTACCGGATTTCCATAGATATCATTCCCTAAGCCTATAGATAGAGGCGATCTGGACTCCATGAAAACCGGAGACTCCAATACATGCCTTAGATATACAGGGGAAATAATCTGGTTGGGAACTTCAATCCCTACCGCAGCCTTACCGGGAATCGGAGCTTCAATCCTCACCCCCGGTGCCGCCATACTCAGGGCCAGATCATCTGCCAGGCTTACAATATGGCTTACCTTAACCCCCTTGGCCGGCTGTAATTCATAGCGGGTTACCGTGGGGCCGGAATGAACTTGTATGTCATTCACCTTGACCCCAAAATTTTTCAGTGTATTTTCCAGCACTTTGCCCCGTTCCAGGGCCAGTTTATTCTGCTGTTTGTCTTTCACAGTGGTTCTTTGGGGTAATAATGAAAGTTCAGGTAGTTTGTAGCTCAAAATCTCCTCATTGTTCACCACTACAGTCAACTGCCCAGTTTTCTGCCTATTAACTTTATCCTCTTCCTTACCACTCCTGTTTTTTATTTCTTCGCCCTCTGGGACAAATCCCCCGTCTTCTATTTCCTCCTGATAACATTCTTCAGTTGAGTACGGTTTCAATGCCACCGCCGGTTCCATATCATGAACAGGATACTCCGGTAGGCTCTGGCTTTGCGAAAACATGGAGCCCTCAGAAACTGTGACTTCACTTTGTTCTTCCACTTCCTCGGTGAAGAGGATGTGATACAGGTCCAGGAAAAAGGGTTTAATTTTGGGAGATAAGCCATTCATATTTTTCCCCAACATAGCAAAAAGCTGAGTTAAAGAAATATTGATTATTAATAAGAACGCAATGATTCCCAGGGTTGATACCACGATATAACTGCCAATCTCTCCAAAAAAGTAGAAGAGCACAATAGCTAGAAGGGCACCAATTAAGCCTCCCCCTTGTCTTTGAATACCCATTCTGTAACTGGCTTCAAAAATGCTCATCCCCTCCAGGGGCGCTTCCACCATCAGGTTAAGGTGAACGGTAACCAGCAAAAGGAGAAGCAGTATCACCACTCCCGCTAGTCGGGTTCGGCAGCTTTTAATTTTATTAGGAATTATATTCTTAAGCCCCAGCAAACATACCATAAAAGGAATGACAAATGCTAAATCCCCCGCCACAAAATGCAGAAAACTGCTGAGCACTTCCCCAATAGTTCCAGTCTGATGAGTAAATCTCAAACCGGCAAAGCTGATAAGACCGGCCGCCAAGAGAAAAAGGCCTCTTAACTGAAATCGAAAGTCCTCTTTTAATTCATTAAACAATCCAAACATTAAAAACACCTCTTTAGTAACAGCCTGTACACTTCTTGCTTGAAACTATCTCTCTCCCTTTGGACTGTAAATCCCCTTTTAGAGAGATTATAACAACTGAGATCCCTGCCATAGAATAATCAATGACCCTACCATCCAGCAGTAATAGGAAAAATAGTGCAGTTTTCCGGTATTCAGCACCTGAATAAAAGCTCGGATGGCCAAAACTCCTGAAACAAAGGCGGCAGCTGTACCCAAAGCCAAAGGAACCACGGAAATACTTTCCACCCCCGCAGTGAACAGCTCCCGACATTCCAAAACAGTCGCTCCCAATATGGCCGGCAGCGCTAACAGAAAAGAATATTTGATAGCGGTTTCCCGGTTCAGTTCCCTAAAAAGAGCAGCGGAAATGGTTGATCCGGACCTGGATATTCCGGGAATAATGGCAAACCCCTGAAAAAGACCCACCACCAGCGCATCACTGACACTCATTTTCTCCGTAGTCTTTCTTCCCGGCACCTTCCAGTTAATCAGCCAAAGAATACTCCCTGTAACAAGAAGCATTATACCTACGGTAAGAATAGAACTAAACAACCCTACAAAAAATGGCTGAAATACAATACCAATAATTCCGGTAGGGATACAACCCACGATGATTAAAAAAATCATTTTCCTGCTGACTTTATCATCATTTAGAAATAATCCCGCCATAACCAACTTCTTAATATCCGGAAAGAATACCCAGAATATAGATCCTAAAGTACCAAAATGAACAAACACTTCAAAAGTAATACCCGGCTCCTTTACTCCCAACAAAAACTGCGTAATCACCAGATGGCCTGAACTACTTACAGGTAAAAACTCGGTTAATCCTTGCACCAACCCTAAAAATAGCGCTTCCCAAATAGTCATATCTTCCCCCTTACTATCTCATCTCTAATTCTTCATGATAAAAATGCTTTACTTATATTTTACTATTTCACATAAAATAAAAAAACCCTTTAAATAGAGTAAATGCTTAAAATATCACTTATCTGATAACTTTTTAAAATTGTGGCCCTTTCCTTTATTAAAAAAAAAGGTAGGCCTGATTTCTCCTTCTTTTCTACCAGGCATAAGAAATATAATAAAACGGGTAAAAAAATTAATAAAAGGAATGATGATAATGGCATTAAATATATTATAAAAAGTGTGGGCATTGGCAATCTGTCGGGGCATATAAGAGGAAGTTTCCATAACTATGTGGGTGAAATAATGAAAAAAGGGCAGCATACAAAAAGCCCCGATCACATTAAAAATGAGATGAGCCAAGGCCGCTCTGCGGGCATTCAGGTTTGTTCCCACGCTGGCAATCATAGAGGTTATACAGGTTCCCATATCTGCACCCAGTATGATAGCAATCCCCGCGGGTAAAGAGACAATCCCCCTTTGAGCCATGGCCATAATAATGGCAATTACGGCACTGCTGCTTTGAAAAAAAAAGGTAGTTACAGCTCCCATAAGGATTCCCTTAAACGGCACTTCTCCGGCTTCTATGAGCAGGGGAATAATCCAGGTTGATTCCCGTAGGGGACTTAGAGAGGAGGACATCAGGTTTAAACCTATAAATAAAAAACTCCCCCCTAACAATATTTTCCCCAACCGGAATATAGACTTTGATTTTATTCTGGACAACAAGAGAAATATTAATCCTAAAACCGCAGCCGGCACAGCCCATTCATGTAAAGGAAAAGCGATTACTTGGGCAGTAACAGTAGTCCCAATATTAGCCCCTACAATCATGCTGATTCCTTGTTTTAGAGTAATCAATTCTGAATTCACCAAACCTACTACCATAACCGTAGTAATACTGGAGCTCTGCAGGACAACAGCAGCTGCAGTGCCAACCATTAGTCCCATTAAAGGATTCCCGGCTAAGCGGCGCAGGCCCTGCTTTACGCTGTAAGAAGCTGCCTCTTTTAGACCTTTACTCATTACCTGCAGTCCGCCAATAAATAAAAATAATCCGGTTATGAGTCCCAAAAAGTGAAATAATTTAATAAAAAAACACCTGCCAACAGTTATTTAATGACCCTTTTATCTTATTCATATAACTGCAGCAGGCACTTTAGAATCAATCTTTTTGTGAACTATCCATTATGTTGATGATTTCTCCCGGCTGAAAGGAGGGATTCATATAATCCTGGGGATTACTGCTGATTAACCGTACAACCTTTCCCTGGTTAAAAGAAAGAGGTTCAATTAATAATATTCGGCCGCCTTTAGTAATTTCCTGATACTTGGGTGAAAAATCAGAGTATCCCTCCCAAATCAATTCCTGGGGCAGGGCAGTGTATAAAATCAAGATGACTCTCCTCCTTCAGATGAAGAACCTTGAGTAAGCTCTGTTAAGATTTTGATAGCTTCTCCCAAGCCTCCCACCTGATTTATCAGGCCTACTTCTACAGCATCATCTCCCACCAGAACTGTTCCAATATCCCTGGCCAGTTCCCCAGTCTTAAACATTAAATCCCTGAATTTTTTTTCGGTAATAGTGGAATGCTTACACACAAAATTTATAACCCGATCCTGCATTTTATCTAGATATTCATAGGTCTGGGGCACCCCTATAACCAGGCCTGACAGTCTTATGGGGTGAATGGTCATGGTAGCTGTCCGGGCAATAATTGAATGTTTAGCTCCTACAGCAATAGGAACTCCAATACTGTGGCCGCCCCCTAAAACTAGGGAAACAGTAGGTTTGGAAAGGCTTTCAATCAGCTCAGCAATGGCTAATCCCGCTTCCACATCCCCCCCTACAGTATTTAAAATTACCAACAGCCCTTTAATTTCAGGGTTTTGCTCGACAGCAACCAGCTGGGGTATAACATGTTCATATTTTGTAGTTTTATTTTGAGGAGGCAGAACTAAATGCCCTTCTATTTGTCCCACAATAGATATACAGTGCAGACTGCTTTCAAGTTTTGGAACATTAATCTGACCCAGCTGTTGAATATTTTGGATCGGAGAATCCTGCTGAACTGGTTGAACCGGCGGGGCAGGCGGCTTCATCCTGCGAATACCGGGCTTTCGTCGATAGTATAAGCTCAAATTAAGAACACTCCCGATTTATTATTTAGTACTTCATTGGGTGCCCTTTTATTTTTTGCCTCAAAAATAATATTATACGAAAAAATCCAAAAGGACGGCATAGCCGCCCTTTTTTAATTGATGGTTATTTCCTTTTTATAATTTCTTCAGCGAATTCCATCCCCGCCTGATAAACCTGCTCCATGGCCTGCGGATTGTCCCGAATCCCGGGAGGAGCACTTCGGACCTCACTGTAACACAACATTCCCCTGTCCTGCACATTTAGAATATCATAAAAAACTTTTATAATATCATAGGCGTTGTGGCAAAACTTTTTCACGGGACTTCCTTCCACACAAATAAAAAACCCGATCTTTCCTTCTTCTTCACCAATTCGGGGTTTTTCCAACACATGCTTGGCCGCCCAAAAAGCCTGAAAGCGGTCAATCATCATTTTAGTCTGAGAAGACATGCTGCCAAAGTGTATAGGAGCCGCCACCACAATCCCCCGGGCCTGAGACGCTAATTTGTGTACCTCCTGCATATCATCCCTTAAAACACAAACCCCGTCTCTGCTGCAGGCTCCACAGGCCTGACAGGGCCTAAAATTTAATTTATTTATGATAATTAAATCTCCCTTGATGCCTTTTTCCCCGGCTCCCCTCAAAAACTCTTCCAACAGAGATTTGGAATTCCCTGTTACCCGGGGACTTCCACTAATGGCTAAAATATCTACAGAATTATTCATTCGGTTCTCCTCCTTACTCACCCGGTATCCTACTATCTTTATTAAAAAATGCCTTTCTACATAAATAACTTTTAATTATCGTAAGAAACCTTCAAGGATTTTGTCCACCGCTTCCTTTTCCGAAAGTCCCAGGGACATTAATTTTAACATCTGCTCCCCGGCAATTTTTCCTATGGCTGCCTCATGAGTCAGCTCTGCCTCGGCATGATAAGCAGCAATTTCTGGGACCGACCTTACCTTAGCCCGATCCATAATAATGGAATCACACTCCACATAACCCTGGGATTTAGCATGAGCTATGACCCTGGGATAAAATATTTGCTCAGAGTCATCCTGGGCAACTGTTCTGGAGGTAACCTGAGTAAAAGAGTCCTCTCCTAAAAGATTTACCACCACATCAGACCTGGCCATTTGACTGCCGTGGGTTAAAAGCCTTTCCACGATAATGAGGCTGGCATCCTTATGGAGATTGGCTTCCGTAACCCGTACAGTATGATCTACACCCCTGATTTGCACCATTTCCAGTTCGGCCATTCCACCTTCTTCAATTTCTATCACCGTCTTGGGGTTTAGTACCTTCCCCCCGGTACCATCTCCTTCACCGTAATGTTTCTCTACATAGTGAAGTCGAGCCCCTTTTCTTACATATACAGTGTGTATTCCATCATGCCTGGTTTCCTCTGAGCCGGAATTGTGTATGCCGCAGCCGGCGACTACCATTACATCTGCCCCTTCTCCTATTTCAAAAGTGTTATAGACCAGGTCATTTACCCCACTCTTTGTTACCAGAACAGGTATATGGACAGATTCATTTTTTGTGCCGGGTTTAACAATAATATCAATACCGGGCTTATCTTCTTTTACTCTAATATCAATGTTTTCCGTGGACTGTCGGGAAATCCCTTCCCCATCCCTGCGAATGTTGTAAGCCCCCTGCGGTACATCATGCAGCGAGGCAACCTCCTCTAGAATCTTTTTATCTACGGCACTCAGTTTCATCTTCTTCATCCCCCCTGCATACTTTATACCACTGACAGCCTACTACATCCTTAATAATGGGCCAGATTCTATCCTTAGTACCAACATCCTGAATCTTTCCATTTACCACTAAAATAATCTCATCCACCAGGGATAAAATTCTTTCCTGATGACTAATCAAAACTGTGGTTAAGCCTTCTTTCTCATGTTTTTTTCGAATAACCTCCAACAGAAGGTCAAAGCTCCAAAGATCTACTCCGGCATCCGGTTCGTCATAAATGGTAAACTCAGGATTTTTGGCAAAAAGGGTAGCTATCTCAATTCTCTTCATTTCGCCCCCCGACAGGCTGGCATCAGCATCTCTTTCCAGGTAATCCTCGGGACAAAGTCCAACCTGCCTCAAGTATCCACGGACTACATTCCTCTCTTCAATCCCCGACGCCAGCTGCAGTAAATCTAAAACCCTCAAACCTTTAAAACGGGGAGGATACTGAAAAGCATATCCGATTCCCTTTTGAGAGCGTTCATTTATATCCAGAGAAGTTATATCCTCTCCCTTGAATGATATGCTGCCGCTGGAAGCCTTGTAAATTCCCATAATTATTTTTGCCAGGGATGTTTTACCGCTTCCGTTGGGCCCAGTGATGGCATATAGTTTGCCCTGCTCAAACTCAAGATCTACTCCTTTGATGATTTCCTTTTCTTCCCCCGGAATTTTATAGGTTATTCCCTTTAACTTCAGCAAAATATAACCCCCTATAGATAATCTTTTAAAAAAAATATTCTACATGAAAATTAATATCTCCTGCTTTATATTTTCATTTAGTATTCTTTTAAGCCTGGCTCTTAATTTATTTAAATTCATTAATACTGTTTATATCTTCCCCTAAGCTTGACAACTCCTTTAGACATGGGCTATAATTTATCTTCTCCCACATACAACTAATATACCAATTTTAAAAAATGCTATCAATAATTAATTATTGATAGCATTTTTTTTATTCATCATATATTGTCTATATTTCCGTGATAATTGGTAGTATCATCGGCTTTCTTCTGGTCTTATCCCAGAAATATCTGTTTAGAACATCCCTTACAATATTTTTTACGGTGGACCATTCAGACATCTTATCTAGACTAGTAGATTCCAGGGCACGGGCTACCTGGTTCCTGGCTTCTTCAATCAGCTTTTCAGACTCCCTCACATAAACGAAGCCCCTGGATAATATATCTGGCCCAGCCAAAACCCTGTTGCTGTCCTTGTCAATAGCAATTACCACGATGAGTATACCGTCCTCCGAAAGGATTTTCCGGTCCCTTAAAACGATATTACCTACATCTCCTACCCCAAGGCCGTCCACCAGGACTTTTCCTACAGGAACTTTCCCAGTCTTCTTCACGCCTTTCGTACTAAACTCTAACACGGTTCCCAGTTCTGTCACTATAACATTCTTTTTGGGAATCCCCACCTTCTCTGCCAGTTCTGCATGGTGGATCAAATGGCGATATTCTCCATGAACCGGAATCAAGTATTTGGGTTTAGTCAGGTTCAGCATTAGTTTTAATTCTTCCTGGCTTCCATGTCCGGAAGCATGTATTCCTGACACTGATTCATAAAAAACCTTAGCCCCTCTTCTAAAAAGGTTATCAATGGTTCTGGAAACCAGTTTTTCATTTCCGGGAATCGGAGAAGCGGCAATAATCACCGTGTCACCAGGAATAATTTCCACCTTCCGGTGTTCCGATATGGAGATTCGGGTAAGTGCAGACATGGGCTCGCCCTGACTCCCCGTGGTTAGTAAAACCAGTTTATTCTCCGGATAATTTCCAATCTGTTCAACTTCAATAAGGTTCTTGTCAGGCACCTTAAGATAACCTAACTCCCTGGAAATACCTGCAACATTCACCATACTTCTTCCTATAACAGCTACCCTGCGGTCGTGTATACAGGCTGCATCCATAACCTGCTGAATACGGTGGACATTAGATGCAAAAGTGGCCAGAATAATCCTTCCTTCTGCCGCCCTGAATATATCTTGAATGGTTTCACCTACAACTTTTTCTGATAGGGTATAGCCGGGCCTTTCCGCATTGGTACTATCAGATAAAAGCACCAGCACCCCTTTCCTTCCCAGTTCCGCCAGCTTGTGATAATCGGTCAATTCCCCATGTACCGGAGTCTGGTCAAACTTAAAATCACTGGTATACACAACAGTGCCTGCAGGGGTATAGACTGCTACACCCACAGTATCCGGTATGCTGTGGTTGGTTCTAAAAAACTCAACCTTAAAATGATCGCTGATCTTCATGCTGCACCCAGGTTTAATGAGATTTAAGGAGGATGATTGGAGCAGATTATGTTCCTTCAGTTTTCCTTCCACCAACCCCAGGGTTAGTTTTGTCCCATATACGGGTACATTCAGATAAGGAAGAACATACGGAAGGGCTCCTATATGATCCTCATGGCCGTGGGTTACAATAATCCCCTTAATCTTTTCCTTGTTCTCCTTCAGAAATGTAATGTCGGGAATAACAATATCTATACCAAACATTTCTTCCTCCGGAAACTTTAATCCCGAATCAAGAACCAATATTTCATCCTCATATCTCAAGACGAACATATTCTTTCCAATTTCTCCAATGCCGCCCAGGGGAATTACTTGTATCTTATTTTGTTTTTCTTTGCTCAATGAATCCTAACACCTCCTGATTTTAAAAAAATGCCCGTTCAATACTACCATAGGTTTATTATATAGTATTAGCAGATACAGTGCAAGTTTCCCCTTAGGCGTGTTACATCTGATGGGTGCAATGGATTCCCTGGATTAATATGGGCTCTTCCTAAGAAATACTTTGTAAAATTAAAACCCGCCTTATCCCGATAATATTTTCGGAGAGTTAAGCGGGTTTAAAATCCGGGTCTTTGACAGTTTAATAATAAAAAATCGCTCAAGCCTTTGAAAAGGCTTATTTTTTTTGTCAAATTTGCCAAGTTTATCTTTCGTAATGCCTCGTAATGTGGTATAATATAAGGGATTGGAGGAGTTGACTTTATGAGATTATCGTTTTCAAAATCTAAAAATGCCACTTCACTTTATGTAATAAAAGATGTTATTGAAAAGAATAAGCGCACTACTAAAATTGTAGAAAAACTCGGAACCATTACAGAGTTAGAGAAAAAATTAAACGGCCAAGATCCCATTGAATGGGCAAAAAAGTATATTGAGGAGCTTAACGAGAAAGAAAAAGAAACAAAACGAGAAGTGCTGGTTAAATATTCTCCCTCAAAACTGATCAACAAAGATGAACAGCACTCTTTTAACGGTGGATATCTTTTCCTGCAAAAAATTTACTATGAACTCGGAATACATAAGATTTGTAAGAAAATAACTCAGAAGTATAAATTCAATTTTGATTTGGATTCAATTCTTTCCAGACTGATTTATGGCAGGGTTATCTTCCCTTCTTCAAAACTCGCGACTTATCAACTTTCTAAGAAGTTTATAGAGCAGCCGAATTTTGATCTCCATCAAATATATAGAGCTCTTGAAGTTTTGGCTAAGGAAACAGATTTTATACAATCCTCATTATATGAAAACAGTTTAAAGGTTTCCAAGAGGAATACCGGTATTCTTTACTATGATTGCACCAATTACTTTTTTGAAATTGAACAAGAAGAAGGCAAAAAGCAATACGGCCCATCAAAAGAGCATAAACCAAACCCTATTGTTCAAATGGGTCTATTTATGGATGGGGACGGTATTCCTCTTGCTTTTAGTATTAATAGGGGAAATATGAATGAACAGCTCACATTAAAACCTTTAGAAAAGATGATTTTATCCGATTTTGAGCTTTCTAAGTTTATCGTCTGCACCGATGCCGGTCTTGCTTCTGAGGCTAATCGAAAGTTTAATGATAAGGATGATCGAGCTTTCATTACAACCCAGTCTATAAAAAAATTAAAAAAACACCTTAAAAAATGGGCACTTGCTACAGATGGCTGGCAACGTTCGGGAGATATGAAATCTTATGATATCTCCAAACTTGATGAGAATAAGGATAAAAACAAAGTCTTTTACAAGGAGCGCTGGATTAAAGAGAACGGTTTTGAGCAAAAACTTATTGTAACATACTCCATTAAATACAGGGATTATCAGCGCAAAATCCGCAATTCTCAAATAGAACGAGCTCAAAAAACAATAGATACTAACCCTGCAAAAATAAAGAAATGCAGGCAAAACGATTACAAAAGATTTATTCATAAAACAAACTGCACTCCAGACGGTGAAGTTGCAGAAAATGAAATATATCATATTGATACCGTTCTTATCCAAAAAGAAGAAGCATTTGATGGTTTTTATGGGGTTTGTACCAATCTTGATGATGATGCCACTGAAATAATTAAGGTGAATCATAGAAGATGGGAAATAGAAGAATGTTTTAGAATTATGAAAAGCGAGTTTAAAGCAAGACCTGTATATTTAAGTAATGATGATAGGATAGAAGCACATTTCAACACTTGCTTTATATCATTAATTATTTATAGATTACTGGAAAAGAAGCTTAGTGAAAATTTTACATGTCATGAAATTATTAGTGAATTGCGCGAAATGAATTTCAAAGTAATTAAGGGTGAAGGTTATGAACCAATATATACAAGAACAGATTTTACTGATGCCTTACATGAAGCTTTTGGCTTTCGCACTGACTATCAGATTGTTACTACAAGTATGATGAAAAAAATTTTTAAAAGTACAAAATCATAAAAACATTACGCACTTTTTACATTAACATGAAATCCTGCAAATACCCTAATATCAAGGTGTTGCAGGATTTTTATTTCTATCAAGTGTCAAATACGGGATAGTATTAGCAGATACAGTGCAAGTTTCCCCTTAGGCGTGTTACATCTGATGGGTGCAATGGATTCCCTGGATTAATATGGGCTCTTCCTAAGAAATACTTTGTAAAATTAAAACCCGCCTTATCCCGATAATATTTTCGGAGAGTTAAGCGGGTTTAAAATCCTCAATTCCTCTGATTTGGTTTAGATTACAAAAGCCCAGCCCTCATTAAAATACCCTTTAACTCCTCCTGCTGGCCAGGAGTCATTTGAACCAAGGGTAAACGAACGGGTCCAACTTCATTACCCAGCTGGTTCAGTGCCGTTTTTACAGGAATGGGATTGGTGCTGATGAACATACCTTTAAAAATCGGCATCAGTTTTCTATGTAGGGCAGCCGCTTCATCTGGTTGGCCGCTGGTGAAAGCCCCTATCATTTCTGTAATTTTTTCTCCAATAATATGCCCGGCAACACTTACTACACCATACCCCCCAATGGACATGATGGGTAAAGTCATACTGTCATCGCCGCTGTAAACTAAGAAATCCTCCGGGGTCTCAGTGATAATCTGACTGATTTGTTCCAGGTCACCGCTGGCCTCTTTAATAGCAAAAACATTGTCTAATTGAGCTAATTTAATGGTAGTTTGAGCAGAAAGATTTACACTAGTCCTGCCGGGAACATTGTAAAGCATGATGGGCAGGTGAGTGGACTCAGCAATCATTTTAAAATGTGAATAAAGTCCCTCCTGAGGAGGCTTATTATAATAGGGGACCACCAACATTACTCCATCAACTCCCGCAGCCTCCGCTTTCCTGGTGATTTCCATAGACTGCTCTGTAGAATTGGAGCCGGACCCTGCAATTACTCTGGCCTTTCCTTTAACTGCATCCACAACAGTCTTAAACAGGTTTTCTTTTTCCTCTACGCTAAGAGTAGGGGATTCTCCTGTCGTCCCCGCCACAACAATAGACTGGGACCCTGTAGCTGCCAAATGCTCAGCCAGTTCTTTGGCCCTTTGGTAATCCACTTTCATTTTTTCATTAAATGGAGTAACCATTGCTGTTATTAGCCTTCCAAAATCTGTCAACTTAACTTCACCTCCTTCGTTCTAATATTTTCAAAAAAATTGGTTTTTAAAAATTGATTTTATTATAGCAAAAGAATAGCCTTTTTTAAACCATTATTATTGAACAGATTGATATTCTATCAATATAGGCTGAATCTGTCTGCCCTCCCTGGCTTTCTCAATGGTTTTTATTAGAAGATCCATTCTGGCTACTAGTGAATTCTCTTTTTTTATGGGATTATCCTGCCCAAAAGGAACTAAAAATATATTTTTCATATTAATTAGAATTCCAAGGTTTTTGGCATTCAATCCCAACCCATCATTAGTCGATATGGCGATTACTACCGGCTTTACATTTCTTAACTGTGCTTTCACTGCCATCAATACCGCTGTATCCGTAATTCCGTTGGCCAACTTAGCCAAAGTATTACCGGTGCAGGGTGCCACCACCATTACATCCAGATAACTTTTCGGACCTACAGGTTCCGCTCCAACGATAGTATATATAGGTTCCCTTCCGGTAACCTCCTTAATTCTCTCCTTCCAATATTCCGCTTTTCCAAACCTTGTATCAATATAATTAACAGCAGGAGTAATAATTGGATGAATTTCCGCACCCAACCGGGTCATCTCCTCCAGTACCGGTACAATTTTATCAAAGGTGCAGTAAGAACCGGTAATGCCAATTCCTATATTTAATCCATTTAATGACATTTTTTCGCCTCCTATCAATAAAGATACTTTTGAATTAACCGGGGATATATGCCGGCCAGCATTCTTCCAGCTGTTTTTGGAGCTACCAAACCAGGTAAACTCAGAGTTAGGATTGCTTTTATGCCTTTTTCCCGGGCCGCCTCAAAATCTACCCCTCCAGGCAATGATGCGATATCAATAATTAACGTTTCCAAATTAATTTTTTCAATCTTTTCCCTGTTTAAAATCATTACAGGTACTGTATTGAATATAATCTCATAGCTGTTTAGTTTATTATCTAATTCCCTGAGATGAATGGATTCAAAACCCATTTCCCAGGCCCGAGCCAGTGCAGCTCCATTTCTTGCGGCTACCGTCACCCTGGCCCCTAAGGCATGAAGTGTTCTGGCCAGAGTGATACCGCAGCGCCCAAAGCCAATTACCAGGGAATGGCTGTGATGTATGGTTATGGGCGTATTTTCCATAGCAAATTGGATGGCGCCTTCAGCGGTGGGGATAGAATTTAATATAGCAATTTCGTCCAGGTCACCCACTTCAACCACTTTCACCCCTTTGGCCTCCAGCACATCCTTTATAATTCCTTTAGCCCTGCCGATTAAAAAAAGAACTCCTGTTTTAACCTGAATTAAGATCTCTTCTGTTAAAAATATATCTTTTGCAGTGTGCCTGGCATAAAGTTTACCTTTATAGTCTGTTCCGGCTAAAGGAGCAATAATTACCTGGGCAGAACTAACAGCTTCTTCAATATCCATATTTTTAAAAGGAAATTTTCCTGAATAGTTATCAAAACCAACTGTCCTAACTTGAAAACCTAATTCTTCCAGTTTCAACGCTACCTCTATTTCTCTGTCATCGCCCCCTAAAATAGTAACTTTAATACTCATGTGATTCTCCTCCTGTCACCCCACGGAAATAGGTTAATATAATAGTATGACTCCCACCTGCATTGTGTGAAAATTACACACAAAAAAAAACGCGTCTCTCAACGCGTTTTTTACCTGCTAAAAAAATTACTTGGAATGACTCTCCACATCTTTTGCACCGTACTCCCTGAGTATAGATGCGGCTGTATCCACTTTATTTTCATTTGTCTTGATGGCCACCAGAATATCTCCCTGTTTGACTCTCTCTTCAAAATGCCTTCCTCTTTCTTCTGGTATTCCAAAATCAATCAATCCCCCAGCAATTCCACCGGTTACTACACCGGTCAGTGCTCCTGCCAGGGGTCCTGCTGCAATAATGGGGCCAACCCCTGGAATCAATAAAGCTCCAGCGCCCATCAGTAATCCTGCAACTCCTCCCAGAGCACCCCCTGTAACGCTGCCGTCGGCTAAATTCTGTTCGCTGTAGGAGAGGTCTCCCTGTCCTTCATTTTTTTGGCCTTCGTCCTTTGCTACAATGGAAATTTCATTTTCATTAAAACCTTTTTCCCGCAAAGATCTTACAGCTTCCTCTGCTCGGCTGTGGTCCTTCATAACTCCTATCACAGTTGTATCCATAAATTTTGCCTCCTATTTTGGTAAATTTTCAATTTTTAGTATTACCACAACCAATGTTTCTTATACCTGATTTCTACCATTTCTAGACCGTAACTTCTGAGAATGCAGATCTACCAGCATCATATCTGTCCCAACTTTGCGTATAGATTCCCAGGGTATGGTTATATCCTCTTTATTTTGAAATTTTAAAAAACCCTGAAAACCGGGAAGCAGCAGTGCCTTGATAATTCCGGTTTCCGGTTCAAAAACTACTTCTGCATTTCCCAGAGTACCCAAACGGGTTCCATCATATAAGTTGATAATCTCTTTTCCTTCCAGCTCACTGAGATACATTTTTTAGCCTCCCCAATATTGTTTTATTTCCACCACATAGGGTTGAACTAAAGTAAAAACTATAGAAATAAAAGCCAATGGTTCTATTTCCATTCCAAAGATATCTACCATTGAGGGCACTTCAATTTTCAAAAAAGAAACCAGCATCAACAAGGCCAGGTATATTCCACCGGCTGTCCCCAACATATCTGAAAGAGCCTGGGACAGCGGTGATGGTATGGGATCCGTCGGAAGGTTCTTAATATTTGACAACCACTGTTTTCTGCTTACAACTCTTTTTGCCAGCGACAATACCAATAATACTATAAAACATAAAGAGTGAATTATCATAGTTCGACCCTCCTACCTATTCATATGCATACAAGCTTTTCATAATGAAAAAAATACACCGGATTGATGTATTTTTTTAAAAGATTTTTTAAAGATTTTTCAAAAGTCCAAGCATGACAAGGGAGCGGTTTCTACTGCCTTATTCTACACCGCTGTGGCCAAAACCACCTTCCCCCCGTGAAGTATTAGAAAGTTGACCTGATTTAACCACCTGCGCCCTGGATACCGGAACCAAAACTAATTGTGCTATCCGGTCTCCCCTTTTAATAACGTAAGGTTCCTTACCTAAATTAATTAAAATCACTTTAACCTCTCCCCGATAGTCGGAATCAATGGTTCCTGGACTATTAAGCAGTGTAATCCCATGCTTTAAAGCCAGGCCGCTTCTGGGTCGAACCTGACCTTCAAAGTTCTCAGGAATTTCTATGATTAAACCTGTAGGCACCAGAGTATACTCCCCAGGCTGCAGGATAAATTCCTCTGTCAGGGCGGCCCTTAAATCCATTCCCGCGGAACCAGGACTGGCATAATCAGGAAGGGGTAAATCCTGGGCTTCTTTTAGCTGCACAATCTTCAATACAATTTTATCCATTGTTATATTCAACTCCTGCTAAACGATAAGGTTACATTTGCTTTAATGTTTATCTGTTTTATTAATTAATAAAACCCCCACCTCTAAGCGTTAGCGTAGGTGGGGCTTAAAATCTGGTGGAGTAGAGTCTCCACCTGGTTCCCCGATGTTTCAGCTTGCTGAAACCAGTTAACTTATTCTTAAAGTGTGGTATGACGCTTACGCTTTTTAATTCCACATGGACATGTTATTTCCTGCATAAAAACTTACGTTTCACTAAAAGCTCTTAAAAGCTCAGTAAAACCTTACAGGAGAAATCATTTAACTGCTCCATATCTCTACCTCTATTTTTCCCCCATAACTGCTGGCCTTTACCAAAAGAAATTTATCTGTATTATTTCTGAACTTAAAATCCAAATAATTAGAAACTGTAGCATCTTTACCTTTAGGCACATACCCTACCGGCTTACTGTGGGGATAACGCTCCACCACCTCTAATTGAGATTGCAGCACCGCATTGTATAGAGTTGAGGAGGTTTGACAAATCCCACCTCCCAGACCCAAAACTACTGACCCATGAACAATAATGGGAGCATATTGATAGCCCCTTTCTGCCGTTCTGGGACCTGTAGCCTGATTGAATGAAAACACCTGTCCCGGGTGCAGCAGGGTGTTGTTGATGGCCTCTCCGGCTACCATGATGTTGGTCACCCTACTAAAACCAGAGCCCATCCAGGTATAATAACTGCCTATCACTTTGTCGATGGACTCAATCAACTTCGCTGTGATTTCCGGATCAAGTTCCACAACAATCAGTTCTATGCTGAGATTTTCTTCTGCCTCCATAACTTTATTAACCGTATTTAAGACATCGATCTCCCGGCCTATAACCTCCTGCACTATTTCACCGTTATCCCGGCTGATATAGGCATTTTGGGGGATTACCCTTTCTTCCTCGCCCCTTTTTGTGACCAAATCCTCCACTTCCCGGCGGAGAAATCCCGACATATCTTTCCCCTCCAGGGTAACTCCGGGCTTAACCCCATAAAAGTGCCTTTCTAAAGTTTCTCCAACATTGTAGAACAAAAACAAAAAAACTAAAATTGCCAAAAAAGCCATTATACTGCTGAAGCGTAAAAACAAACTGTATTTTTTCATGCTTCACCCTTATTTTATAAATTTTCGCTGTAGTAGTCAGGATCAATTAACCGGGACAAAGGAACCAGTTGATACCCCTGTTCCTCAAGCCCCTGAATAATTATCTCCAGAGCCTCTGGAGTCTGCTCCGTAGGATGCATAAGCACGGTAGCCCCGTTATGAGCCCCTCCTAAAACCTTATCCACCATTACCTTCACCCCGGGAAGCATCCAATCCACTGTGTCCAGGGACCACATAACTGTTCTCATATTCAACCCTGCAGTCACTTCCAAAAGATCCTGGTTCAGCTCACCACAATGGGAACTGAAAAACTGCGGAACACTACCCGTCAATTCCCGTAACACCTCATTGGTCTTTTGGATATCTTCTTTCATCTCTTCTGAGGAAAGCTGTGACATTAATACCGAATCCCGATAACCGTGATTGGCTGCTTCATGTCCTCTGGAAATAATTTGCCTCACCATATCAGGGTTTTTTTCCGCCCACTTTCCTACAAAAAAATATGTACAGCTAACCTGGTACCGGTCCAGCACCTCCAGCATATCTTCCATGTATTCATTCCCCCAGGCAACATTGATTAAAAAAGAAATCTCATTTTTCTCAGGGTTTCCTCGATAAAGAGGAGCATTAGGAAAATCCTTTAGAGTTTTTTGGGGTTCTACTATTTCTGTCACCGGAGAAACAACCTCCCTTGAGTCTACCCTGAGGATTTTTTCTGCGGTAGCCTGAATATCCACCATAAGGCCGTTCAATTCTGGAATAACTCCACCGTTAACGGGATCCACTACAGCATCCACGGGAGGTTGTTCTACTTCTCCAACCTTCCCTGTAACCAATGAGATCACTTCCTCCTGCTTTAGTCCACCCACCTCTTCCCCCAGATAAATTACGCCGGGTTTCACCTTTAGTGGTTCAAGCACCTTAACTTGTTTTATCCCGGCCCATAATAAAATTAGAGTGACAGCCATAATTATCAGTAAAATTATTATTTTTTTTGAGGACAAAGATTTAAAAATAATATACTTTTTCAATGAATTTTATCCTCCAAGCTTAAAAAGGGATCCACCTGATGCACCGTTTTTTCATGCCTGACATTTTTACCGGTGATCCCTAAAAGTTCAGAAATAGTTACTACCTTAAATTTCCTAAGCTTAAGAGAGTGAATAATCATGGGCAGAGCCTTAACCCCTTGGGGAGAGCAATTGTGCAGCAGAATAATCCCGCCCTTATGAGTCCTTTTAACCACCCGGTCGATAATCTTATCCACCCCCGGATTAAGCCAATCTTCAGTCTCAATGCTCCAGAGCACCGTATAGTAACCCATTTCTTCTGCAATATTTAGAACTCTTTCATCATATTCCCCAAAGGGGGGTCGAAAGAATAATGCATGATAATCAAAGTTTTCCTTTAATAGATTATCTGCTTTAATAATTTCCTTTCTAATCTCTTCTTCTTCCAGCTCCTTCATATGATTGTGGGAATAAGAATGGTTGCCTATTTCATGCCCTCTCTTTAATATTTCTTCGGTCATTTCCGGATAATTTTCCATCCATTTCCCGGTAACAAAAAATGTAGCCTTCTGGTCATACCGGTCCAGGGTCTCTAAAAGGTCTTCGGTGTACTCATCGCTCCAGACCACATCAAAGGTCAAGGCAATTATATTTTCACCGGTTTCCACCCTATAAATTCCCGTATCCTTTCTGGGGGCAAATACCCCATGAAGTATCTGATAGCTCAAGATAAACCAAAGAGCCGCCAGGAAAAGAATAACCATAATAACCTTTTTTATGTTCTTAGAGGTAAGCGTAAAATTATAAAACATTCTTCTCCCCCTTACAACATTTTTGTATATTAGATTATTATTACTAATAATTTTTTTTAGACCAATAAAAAAAACATAAACCATTACTGGTTTATGTTTCTTACCTTCTTTGATTAGACCTTGGGCCGGATCTTCCTCCGGAACCCCCGCCAGGCCTTCCACCGGTTCTTCTGTCTTCCCGGGGTTTATCATGAATCTCCTTATCGTAGCCCGGCATTGCGGCTTTTCTGGATATATTAATTCTTCCCCTATCGTCGATATCCAATACCTTTACTAATAATTCATCTCCTACTTTGACAACATCTTCCGTTTTCGCTACCCGGTTCAGGTCCAGTTGGGAAATATGACACAGACCTTCTTTGCCGGGAAGCACTTCCATAAAGGCGCCGTATTTTTCTACCCGGGTTACTTTACCCATGTAGACAACTCCTGCCTCTACATCTTTAGTCAGAGCTTCAATCATCTCCCGAGCCTTTGTTCCGCCTTCCTGGTCAAAGGCAGCGATATATATTGTGCCATCGTTTTCAATATCTATTTTTACTCCTGTCTCGGATACAATCTTGTTGATGATCTTGCCTCCTGGGCCAATAACCTCCCTAATCTTATCGGGGTGAATATGCATGGTAAAAATTCTGGGAGCATAGGGAGAAAGCTCACCCCTGGGCTCTGGAATTACTTCTGCCATTTTATCCATGATGAACATGTACCCCGCCTTACCCTGTTTTAATGCAACCTCCAGGACTTCTCTGGATACTCCTTTAATCTTTATATCCATCTGCAGGGCGGTAATTCCTTCCCGGGTTCCGGCTACCTTAAAGTCCATATCCCCGTAAAAGTCTTCCATCCCCTGGATATCCGAAAGGACGGCAACTTTGTCCTCTTCTTTAATTAAACCCATGGCAATACCCGATATCATTCTTTTTATGGGTACCCCTGCGTCCATAAGAGAGAGGCAGCTGGCACAAACACTGCCCATGGAAGTTGAACCGTTGGATTCCAACACCTCAGAAACCAACCTGATGGTGTATGGAAAATCCTCTTCATCGGGCAAAAGCGACAGAATAGCTTTTTCCGCCAGGGCTCCATGACCAATTTCCCTTCTACCGGGGCCCCGCATAAATCCACTTTCCCCTACACTAAAGGGAGGGAAATTATAATGATGCATGAATTTCTTAGATTCTTCCAGTCCTAAACCATCCAACATTTGGACATCTCCCATTGCCCCCAGGGTGCAGACCGTCAAAACTTGAGTCTGTCCTCGGGTAAACAGTCCCGAACCATGGGTCCTGGGCAGTATTCCCACTTCAGACGTGATCTGCCTGATTTCATCAGTTTTCCTGCCATCGGGCCTGATTCCTTCATGGACGATTTTCTTTCTTGTTTCTTCTTTTAAAATGGTTTCAGTAAGTTTACTGATCTGTCTTTCCATTTCAGGATATTCTTCTTCGAAATGAAGCAGGGCCTCTTTTCGAATCTCATCCACTTTGGTTTCTCTTTCTATCTTGTCTTTAATTCCTAAAACCCCTGACAGCTTTTCTGTTACCTGTCCCCTGACAGCATTTTCAAATGCCTCATCCAGCTGAGCTTCCTGATGCTTCATTTTTTCAACGCCTACTTTTAAGACCATCTCTTCCTGTAATTGAACAATTTTTTTAATCTCTTCATGTCCAAAAAGAATCGCTTCCAACATTTTTTCCTCTGGAAGCTCCAGGGCTCCGGCCTCTACCATCATAATAGCATCTTTGGTACCGGCCACAATTAATTTAAGGGAACTCTTTTCAGATTCTTCTTGGTTAGGATTGATTACCAACTGGCCGTCTACCATCCCCACCATAACTGCAGCTATAGGGCCTAGAAAAGGGATTTTTGAAATGCTTAAAGCAGCAGAAGCTCCAATCAATGCAGGAATCTCCGGGGGACAATCCTGATCTACAGAAAGAACTGTAGCTACAACATGTACCGCATTTCTAAATACCTTTGGGAAAAGCGGCCTGATGGGACGATCAATAAGCCTGGCAGACAAAATTGCTTTTTCTGTAGGCCTTCCCTCTCTTTTAATAAAACCACCGGGAATTTTTCCTACAGAATAAAGCCTTTCCTCATAATCCACGGTCAATGGAAAGAAATCTATGCCTTCCCTGGGCTCCTTAGAAACAGTTGCTGTAACCAGGACAGCTGTATCTTTAATGCGGACTAAAACTGCTCCATGGGCCTGTTTCGCCAGTCTACCGGTTTCAATAATAAGCATGTCACCGGCAACATCCATTTGAAATTGCTCCATGCAATACCTCCTCTTTTTATATATGAATAAAAGCGGGATAACCCGCTTTTATTGCTGCTTACTTTCTTAAGCCTAAACTTTTAATCAAACTTAGATATCTATCCGGGGTTCGATCCTTCAAATAGTTTAGAAGTCCCCGCCTCTGACCTACCATTTTCAGTAAGCCTCTACGAGAATGGTGATCCTTTTTATGGCTTTTAAGATGTTCATTTAAATGATTAATTCTTTTTGTTAAAATGGCCACCTGTACCTCCGGTGAGCCCGTATCACTTTCATGCAGTTTATATTGATTGATAATTTCTTGTTTCTGATCAACACTCATGGTCATTGACTTTTCACCTCCTCATTTTAATTATCCCCCAAAGCCAAGAATATCGTCGGAGCATCAATAATCCTAGCTAAAGGTTCTTAAAAAGCATACTTATTGTATCATAACCAAATTTCCTTGTAAAGGAAATTAAGGTTATCTAAAATCAGCTAACCCATGGTTAAAACTTTTTATAATTTTTAAGGCCTTCTCAAAATCCATGGCTATTTGTTCCTTTAATTTTTCTGAATTAGGAAATGTCCTTTCCTCCCTTATCTTTCTCAAAAAGGTTAATCTCAATTCACTTTTATAGATACTATTTTGAAATCCAAATATATACGTTTCTATAGTTTTTATTTTTCCCTTAAAGGTAGGGTTATGTCCGATATTAGTCAAACTGTAATAATCATGGTTTTTATAAGCTGTCAAGGTTAGATACACTCCATCGGCAGGGATAATCCTATCTGAAGGAACCTCCAGATTGGCAGTAGGGTAACCCAAAAACTTCCCTCTTCCTTCACCGGGAATCACCTGTCCCTTTAAATAATAGGGATAACCCAGATAAAAGGCAGCCTCTTCAACCTGCCCCTGAACCACCAGCTTCCTGACCAGGGAACTGCTAACCACTTTATTTTTCAAAACCACAGGTTTTACTACCTCAACCTTAAAATCATAATTTCCAGCAGAACTTATCAAATCTTCCACCCTGCCGGCCCCTTTGAAGCCAAAAGAGTAATCAAAACCTACCACAACTAATGATGCCTGCAGCTTTTGCACTAAGATTCTTTTAATAAATTTTTCCGGGCTGAGGGAAGCAAATTCCTGGTCAAAAGGGATTACCAAGAGTATATCAATTCCCAACTGCTCCATTAGGGCTGCTTTTTCTTGAAGGGGGGTTAAGATTAACGTCCTTTTTTCAGGTTTAATAAGATTCAAAGGATGAGGCTCAAAGACCAGGGCTGCACTTTGGGCACCTGATAGACGGGCTTTCTGTACCGTGATATTTAATATTTCTCTATGCCCTTTATGAACCCCGTCAAAGTTGCCCAGAGCCAATACTAATCCTTTCGTATTTTTAAATTCCTTTAACCCATGGTATACTTTCAAAAACCCTCACTCCCCCTTATCTCCTGAAGTCTTAAAATCAACCCTGCCTGAAGATTTTTTTCGGTTTGAGCATCGGTTGACTGCAGCCTGTCTGCCATTCCCCCAGGGCTAAAAAGGTACCTTCAGGAGAATAAACCCTTAATATTTTATCCCAAAGCGAATAATTTTTCAAGCCTGTAAGAGGCTGAGGTACACCATTAATAAAAGGAATTAAGGCCTCCTCCTTCAGAACAGCATCAGGAAAATGCCCATAGGCGTAATCCAGGGGAAGTATGCACTGTTGGATATTTCCTTCCCCCATTTTTACTTCCAATTCTTCTTGAGTATAAGATTCTTCTATCATAAAGGGTCCCGATTTAACTCTTAGTAAAAAAGAGAGATAAGCTCCAGTTCCCAGCCTTTCTCCAATGTCAACAGCCAGAGTCCTTACATATGTCCCTTTAGAACATTCTACCTGAAATAATACCCTGGGCAGATTAATGTCTAATATCTCCAGGGAGTAAATCATAACCTCCCGGGCCTTACGGGGGATAACTTCTCCCTGGCGGGCCAATTTATAGAGAGGCTTCCCCTTATGCTTAACTGCAGAGTACATAGGTGGAACCTGAGTAATTTTCCCCCTGAATTCACCAAAGATTTCCCTTACCCGTTCCTCACTTATATCTTTAAAACATGAACCTCCAGTAATTTTTCCGTAAGCATCCTGGGTATCTGTGGTTACCCCCAAATACAGCTCAGCCCGGTAAATTTTAGAGGATTCCAGGAGATAATCAGCCGCTTTTGTCCCCTTCCCTAAACAAATTGGTAAAACCCCGGCAGCACCAGGGTCAAGGGTTCCGGCGTGTCCAATTTTTTTCATACCCAACATTTTTCTAAAAAAAGCTACACATTGATGAGAGGTATTACCGGGGGCTTTAAGAAAATTAATATAACCTTCCATATTCATTCACCCATTCACAGGATTTTTACATTCCTCTAAAAATTTTCCGGCACTTTTTATAACCTCCGGCCTGGCTTGGGATATGCTTTTTTCCAACTGACAGCCGGCTGCCCGGGGATGTCCCCCTCCGCCGTAAATCTCCGCCAGTTTACTCACATCCACACCATGGGAACGGAATCCCACCCTTACCTTTTCCGCACAAATTTCTTTAAAAATTATCCCGATTTCAACGCCGCCAATATTACGGGTATAATTCACCAGCCCTTCAGTATCCTCATCTCTAGCCCCGGTCCGCTCCATCATTTCCCGGGTTACAGTGATATGGGCAATTTGTCCTTGACACTCAAAATGTAAGGTATTTAATGCCTCTTTAATCAACAGGGTCCCTTCCCGGGTGACATTTTCATAGATATACCGGGTAATTTCCGCCGGCTTAACTCCCAAGTCTATTAATGCCCCGGCAATTCTATGGGTTCTAGAGGTGGTGTTAGCATATCTAAATGAGCCGGTATCAGTGTTTAAAGCGGTATAAAGGCATACGGCCATTTCTTTAGATATTTGAACCTTCATCTGTTTTATAATTTCAAATATGATTTCCCCCACAGAACCCGCCTGAGAATCTATATGATTGTACATGCCATATCTTTCATTAGTTATATGGTGATCAATGTTTAGAATTTTTTGGCTCTGGGCCAAAGAAAGTAAAGGCTCAATTCGTCTTAAATCACTGCTGTCCAGAATAATAAATAAGCCATATGCCTTACTTTTAACCTCCTGCCAGACTTTCACCTGTTCCCAACAGGGAAGAAAACGATACTTAAAAGGAACCGGGTCTACGGTAGTTACCTCAGTCGTTTTTCCCAGTGCCTGCAAAGCCATCCATAAAGCCAGGGCAGAACCCACACTGTCACCGTCAGGACTCATATGGGAGGCTATTAAAAAATTGTCTTCTTCTAATAAAAGTTTAGAAATAGTTTCAAGGCTTGCGCTAATCACTATCTTCTCCTCTATTCTCTTTTTCCTTTAAGTTTTTTAATATTCCCGATATATGAGCCCCGTATTCAATGGATTGATCCAGACGAAAACTTACTTCCGGTACATGCCTTAATTGAATTCTTTTTCCTACTTCTGTACGAATAAAACCCTGAGCACTGTCCAGTGCCCTGAGGGTTAATTGTTTTTCGGATTCAGTACCGTATATACTGACAAAAATTTTGGCAGCTCCCAGATCTCTGGTTACCTCAACATCGGTAACACTTAAAAAACCGGTAATCCTGGGGTCTTTTATTTCTGACTGAAGAATTTGACTGACCTCTTTTTTAATCTGTTCTGCTACCCTGTTTGCACGAGCCTTTTGTCTGGACATGTTAAAATACCCCCAAAAAATCAAATTATTTCTACTTTAAAATCGATTACATAACCTTCCTTATGATTCTCAAGTTCCCTAACAATCTGATTTACTACTTGACTTGCAAACCCGGAATCATTACTTACACAGGCAACCGCCAAAGTAGTTTTCTGCCACTTATCATGGTCACCGATTTCTGCAACAGATATATTATATTTTTGCCTCAATTTTGCCTGAATACTCTTTAATATTCGTCGTTTATCTTTTAAAGACTGGAGATTTGGAAAAAACATTTCTAGAGTACAAAGCCCAATAACCATTTCATCCTCCAGCTTATGCTTTCACTTCCTGCATTACAAAAGCTTCCAAAATATCTTGTTCTTTTATATCATTAAACCTTTCCAACATGATACCGCACTCGTACCCATCCACTACTTCCCGCACATCATCTTTAAATCTTTTTAAAGAATCAATCTTACCCTCATGAATTACAATTCCGTTTCTAATAACCCTGATCCCGGAATCCCTGGTAATTTTGCCATCAATTACATGACAACCGGCGATGGTTCCCAGCCTGGATACTTTAAAAGTCTGGCGAATTTCAGCCCTACCTAAAATCACCTCTTCAAACTTAGGATCCAGCATTCCGGTCATGGCGGCATTAATATCCTCAATAATTTCATAAATAACCCGGTACAGCTTAACCTCAACATTTTCCTGTTCAGCCATTTTTCGGGCATTAGGCTCAGGCCTTACGTTAAAACCAATAATTATAGCATTTGAGGCATCTGCCAGCATAATATCAGATTCAGTAACTGCTCCTACTCCAGTATGAATAACCTGCAAACGGACCTCTTCATTCCCAATTTTCAACAGAGAATCCTTCAGCGCTTCTACAGAACCTTGAACGTCTCCTTTAATGATAATATTTAAATCTTTCAGATATCCTTCCTGAATCTGTTTATAAAGATCATCCAGGGAAACCTTTTTAGTCTTCTGCAGTTCAGCTTCCCGTCTTTTAATGGACCTTTTTTCAGCAATCTGACGTGCTATTTTTTCATCCTTGACCACCTGAAATATATCCCCGGCTTCAGGTATTTCTGAAAACCCTTGAACTTCAACAGGCATAGACGGAAGAGCCTTTTTTACTTGCTTCCCTTTATCATTAATCATGGCTCTTACTTTCCCACTAATAGAACCACAAACAATGGAGTCTCCTACTTTCAAACTGCCGTTTTGAATTAGTATGGTTGCCACCGGGCCCTTGCCCTTATCTAACTGGGCCTCAATCACAATTCCCCTGGCTGTTGCTGTGGGATTGGCTTTTAACTCAGACATTTCCGCCAGCAAAATAATCATCTCCAGCAGATGATCCAATCCCTCTCCCTTAAGGGCGGAAACTGGTGCGAATATGGTTTCGCCTCCCCATTCCTCAGGAACCAGCCCGTATTCTGAAAGCTGCTGTTTCACCCTATCAGGATTAGCATTAGCTTTATCAATCTTATTTACCGCAACAATAATAGGAACACCGGCTGCCCGAACATGGTTGATAGCCTCAATAGTCTGGGGCATAACTCCATCATCTGCTGCTACTACCAGGATAGCTACATCAGTTACTTGGGCACCCCTGGCTCTCATAGAAGTAAAGGCTTCGTGACCAGGAGTATCCAGGAAAACAACTTTTTGATCATTGACTACGGCCTGATAGGCCCCAATGTGCTGAGTTATTCCTCCGGCTTCCTGTGAAGTTACTTTGGTTTCTCGAATGGCATCTAAAAGAGAGGTTTTGCCGTGATCCACATGACCTAAGACAGTGACCACCGGGGCCCTTGGTTTAAGATTTTTAGGATCATCTTCAACCTCTATTAATTCGTTTTCAATCTCTTCTTTTTCTGCGGCTTTCAATTCAACTAAATACCCAAATTCTTCCCCCACGATTTTTACAGCATCAGGATCTACCTCTTGATTAATGCTGGCTAAAACTCCTAAGGTCATAAGTTTTTTAATAAGTTCCCCAGGAGAAACCTTTAAAATATCTGCCAAACTTTTAACAATTATTGGGGTTTCCACCACTATGCTATTCTTTTCTCCCTGGTTCTCTCTACCTTGTTTCTTATCAAAACGTTTTTCTTTTCTCGTATCTTTCTTTGGGTTCTTTTCCTTTTGCTCTTTCACATCCGGGTTTATACCCTCTTTTACTTTCACCTCTGGTTCTTTCACCTCTGGTTCATTAACCTCATCTTTATCCTTTTTGGTTAACAAATCAACAACCATAGCTGCTGTTTCATCATCAATACTGCTCATATGGTTTTTAATATGTTTTATATCTAGATCCTTTAAAATTAAAACTAATTCTTTGCTGGATATATCTAATTTTTTAGCCAGCTCATATACCCTTATTTTTTCCATAAACTACACCTCCATTTAATTGACCCCCTTATAGAAATTGGTCATTTAAGTTTTTTAAACTCTGTATTCAATGGTCATCCATTTCCTTCAGAGTTTTTTCCAACTGGGTAATTACCTCTGGTGATACCGGACGCTGTAGATTTTTTTCTATGCGTTTCCCCTTGACCGCCTGCTGAAAACAGGATAATGAGAGACAAATGTAAGTGCCGCGACCAGAACGTTTTCCAGTAAAGTCTATTTCTATAGTGTCTTCAGGAGTCCTTACAATTCTTATCAGGTCTTTTTTACTTTTTTTCTCCTGACATCCTATGCAGACCCTCAGGGGAATCGTTTTTTTTCTGGCCATTTCGCCCTCCTTCTTAAATTCTTGCTGGACAATATTACAGCAAAAACTTAGGTAATCTCTTCCTCTTCGATTTCAGCATCTAACTCCGTATCTAGAGCATTCTCCTCCTCAGTTTCAAGATCCGATTGTAAAGAATTCTCCTCTTGGTTTTCCTTTTGCTCATCCTCATTCAGCACTGCCTCTTCCATCTGAGGGTCTTTATCCATTTCCTCCGGCAGCTGCTTTTTCACCTGGGACTCACTGTTAATATCTATTTTCCAACCGGTCAGCTTTGCAGCCAACCTGGCATTTTGTCCTTCTTTACCAATAGCCAAAGACAGCTGATAATCAGGAACCACAACACCTGCAATTTTTTTATCTTCTTTTATTTCTACAAAGGTTACCTTTGCCGGGCTCAAAGCATTGGAGACAAATTCTTTGGGTTCTTCACTCCATTTAATAATATCTATCTTTTCTCCTTTTAATTCAGTTACAATGGTCTGCACCCTTACCCCTTTTGGCCCTACACAGGAACCCACGGGATCTACCTCATGATTCCTGGAAAAAACCGCAGCTTTTGAACGAAATCCAGCTTCTCGCGCAATAGATTTAATTTCAACGGTACCGTCGAATATTTCTGGGACCTCCAGTTCAAATAGTCTTTTTAAAAGGCCCGGATGAGTTCGAGAAACCAAAATCTGAGGACCTTTTGTTGTTTTCTTTACTTCAACCACATAGGTTTTTATCCGGTCCCCCTGTTTATAGGTTTCATTAGGCATCTGTTCTGAAGGGGCTAAAATTGCCTCAGCCTTACCCAGGTCAATAATAATATTTTTCTGGTCTGCTCTCTGAACAATCCCGGTAACTATGTCATCTTCTCGGTCAACATATTCCCTATATATAATTTCTCTTTCTGCTTCCCGAATCCTCTGAATTACCACCTGTTTGGCCGTTTGTGCTGCAATTCTACCAAAGTTTTTTGGAGTAACCTCCATGTCTACAATATCCCCGGCCTGATATTTAGAACTTATTGCTCTAGCTTCTGCCAGAGATAATTCCTGCTGTGAATCCTTTACATCTTCCACTATAGTAAGACATGAGAAAACCTTTATCTCCCCAGAATCCCGGTCAATGCTCACCTTCACATTAGGAGCCGTATTAAAATTCTTTTTATAGGCTGAAATCAATGCCGCTTCAATGGCTTCAAAGAGTATATCTTTGCTGATACCCTTTTCCTTCTCAATCTGTTCCAAAGCGTCTATAAACTCATAATTCATAAAATAACCTCCCCAAAGGCTCTTTAAAAAACAACCATTAGATTTGCTTTCGCTACTTTTTCCAGGGGAATTTCCTTAATCTCACCCTTTTCATTCTGAAGGGACACTATTTCATCCTTAAACCCCTTTAGAATCCCTGTAAATACTTTTTGACCTTCCAGGGGTACAAAGGTTTTGATTTTAATTTCCCTTCCGGTAAATCTTATGTAGTCCTTTTCTTTTTTAAGTGGACGTTCCAATCCAGGAGAAGAAACTTCCAAAATATAACTCTCAGGGATTGGATCCTCCCGATCCAATCCCTGGCTCAGTTCTTCATTAACCAGTGTACAGTCCTCCAGGGTAATCCCCTTAGGCTTATCAATAAAAACCCTTAAATAGTAATTTGCACCTTCCTTAACATACTCTATGTCAACTAATTCCAGTCCGTCTATACCCTGTAGAGGCTCAAAAATTTTTCCAACAATTTCGTTAATTTTATTTTTACTCAATCTCTTACCTCCAAAATAATAAAACGAATATGAAAGAGTGGGAAAAACCCACTCTTCAGAAAAACTTCCCTAATTTTCCGTATACATTCTAACATAATAAACGGGTTTGTGCAAGGGCGGCCATCAATTGTACTCCTTTTTGACTAAAAAACTGACAATCTCCCAATACATTTTTGCCCGGGCAGCAAGCCCTTTAATAACGCCTAACTTTTCCTCTTTAGTAACATGGGACATATCCTTTAGAAGAACTTCTTTAACCTTTACTCTGCTGTTTTCAATATGTTTTGTTAAAGCCACCTCTACACCAAAACGTGCCATGTCCATTCCACTGACGTTTTCCAAAAGAGTCCTCTTAACCGCTCTCTGGCCAGAGAGATAAGGAGCCACTTTTTGAGCCAGGTCTGTAGCCACCCTACCCTTTTCAAACAGTCCCACAGTCATTTCTGCTTCTCCTTCAATAACCGGCTGAACCAATTCATATACGTGAGTGGTAGTCAACCCCAACAGATCAGCATCCAGAAACAAAATAATGTCTGCTACAGTACATTCCAGCCCTGCCTTCATGGCACCTCCCTTGCCCCGATTCTCCACCAGTTCAATCAACTTGACACCCAAATCCTTGACCACCTGGACGGTAGAATCCGTCGAACCGTCGCTAACCACAATGATATCGTTTATTAGAGGAACCCCTTTTAAAACTGACACTACATTTCCTATGGTTTTCCCTTCATTATAAGCCGGAATAATTGCAATAGTTCTATAAATTTGTTCCTCCGGCTTAACCGTAATGTCTTTCTCCCTAAAGTTAATGCCTTTTTTTTCCTCGGCCAGGGAGTTAATTTCTTCCATTAATTCCTCAAAGAGATTATCCTCGGGGACTTTTTTTAATACTTCTCCCTTTTTAAAAATGACTCCTGTTCCTCTGCCCCCGGCAATCCCAATATCTGCCTCCCTGGCTTCCCCTGGTCCATTGACCACACAACCCATTATAGCTACTTTAAGGGGATAAGGGAAAGTCTCCAGCTGCTTTTCTACCTTTTCAGTCAGAGATATTAAATCTATCTCACACCTGCCGCAGGTAGGGCAGGAAATAATTTCGGGCCCAATCTCCCGAAGGCCCACAGAACGTAAAATTTCCCGTGCCACCAGGATTTCCGTTAAGGGGTTACCCGTGATGGAAACTCGAATGGTATCACCGATTCCCTTCATTAATAAATTCCCTATACCCACTCCGGATTTCACTGCAGATCTTAGGGCAGTTCCTGCTTCCGTTACCCCAAGGTGCAGGGGATAGTTGGTTTTTTCTGAAATCAGGTCATAAGCCTTAATCATTTTAAGAACATCAGCCGATTTTAGGGAAATAATTATATTGTCAAAATTAAAATCCTCCAGCATTCCTGCTTGACTTAAAGCAGAATCCACCATTGCTTCTGCAGTAGGTCCTCCATATTTTTCCAATAGCCTTTTTTCCAGGGATCCCGCGTTTACTCCTATTCGGATGGGAACTCCATACTCCCCTGCCGCTTTGGCTACTTCTTTAACCCTTTCTTTGCTGCCTATATTTCCGGGGTTGATTCTGACCTTGTCCACTCCATTTTCTACAGCTTTCAATGCATATTTATAGTTAAAATGAATATCTGCAATGAGAGGAATTGAAATACGGCTCTTTATTTGTTTTAGAGCCTGGGCTGCATCCATATCAGGGACGGCCACACGAACCAGTTCACACCCGGATTCTTGTAACTTTATGATTTGTTGAACTGTTTTCTCTACATCTCGGGTGTCAGTATTGGTCATGGACTGAATGCTGACCGGGGCATCTCCTCCTAAAAACATGTTCCCCACCTTAATTTTTTTTGTTTCTTTTCTATGATTAAACAATTGAGGTCACCTTCCACTCAAGTTATAGGCTCAAAATAACTGCAGCCTGGCGATATCTTGAAAAGCAATCAGAATCATTAGAAGAATAAGCAGCGTGAAACCAACGAAATGAATAAAACTTTCTTTATGGGGATCTACCGGTTTCCCGCGAATTCCCTCCAGCAGAAAAAATACCAACCTGCTGCCATCCAGGGCAGGTATGGGTAAAAGATTCAAAAGCCCCAGGTGAATGCTCAAAATAGCAGCCAGGGTTAAAAGGTTGGAAATTCCCGTCTGGGCTACTTCGCCTACCATTTGAACAATACCAATGGGCCCAGCTACATCCGGAGAAGCCTGTCGGGTAATGATTTCAGACAGACTAACCACGATAAACCGGGTAAAAAACCAGGTATTTTCTATTCCCAGGCGTAAAGATCCCAGTAAAGAAAATTTCCTGCCGGCATGAGCAATACCAATGAGTCCCCTCTGGGTTTCCGGTTCTTCCATGGGGACCACCTTGATTTCCTGTAAACTCCCATCTCTCTCTATGGTTAAAGCCAGTTCTTCTTCGGGACTGGCATTAATGGCAGCAATAATATCATCCCAACTGCGCATTTCTGCTCCATCTATAGCCCGAATCACGTCGCCGGCCTGAAGTTCAGTTTGAGCAGCCCTACCATCAGGCAGGACTTCTCCTACTTGAGTAGATGGCACCCCAAAAATAAAGAAATAAATTAAAAAAAACAAAATTACCGCCAGAACAAAATTCATCAATGGTCCTGCTACAATCACTGCAAAACGTTGAGCCAGTGGTCGTTTCTGAAAGCTTGCCTGATCTTCCACTTCTTCCGGGTCTTCCCCCATGAGTCGGCAAAAACCTCCTAAAGGCAGTGCTCTGAGGGAATACCGGGTGCCATCTCTTTCTACAGAAATCAGCTTAGGCCCAAAGCCTATGGCAAACTCCAGGACACCGATCCCGACCCTCTTTGCTACTATAAAATGTCCCAACTCATGAAAAAAGATTAACAGACCAAAAATAACGATGGACGCTACCAGTGTAGTCAAATAATCTTTCACTCCCTGTATATAATAATGATTACTATTTACTTCTGATAATCTGCTCTCTGACCTCTTTATCTACCCTGATAATATCTGACAAAGATGGACTGAGAATCACTTTATGTTTATGCATAGTTTCTTCAATTATTCTGGGGATATCTAGAAAGGTTATCCGGCCCTCAAGGAAAAAATTTACTGCTGCTTCATTGGCTGCATTCATCACTGCAGGCATAGTTCCCCCGATTTTTCCCGCCTCAAAAGCCAGCCCAAGACAGGGGAAAGCTTTTTTATCAGGCATCTCAAATGTCATTTTATCCATCTTACGCCAATCAATCCTTTCCATGCTGTTGGCCCAACGCTCAGGATAAGTCAATGCATACTGAATTGGCACACCCATGTCAGGCACACCCAACTGCGCTTTCACTGAACCATCTACAAATTCAACCATAGAATGAATAATGCTCTGAGGATGCACCAATACTTGAATTTGTTCTAAATCTAAGTTAAAAAGTACCTGCGCCTCCAGCACCTCTAATCCTTTGTTCATCAGTGTGGCAGAATCTATGGTAATTTTTCTGCCCATCACCCAGTTTGGGTGCAAAAGAGCCTGGGCTAGAGTCACCTTAGACAGTTCTTCCAAAGTGCAGCCCCGGAAAGGCCCCCCGGAAGCCGTCAAAAGGATTTTTGAAACTTCTTCTCTCTTTTCACCCTGCAGGCACTGAAATATAGCAGAGTGCTCACTATCAATGGGAACAATGGATACTCCTTTTTTTTCCGCCAGGTTCATTATTAACTCTCCCCCGGCAACCAGGGTCTCCTTGTTGGCCAGGGCAATGTTTTTTCCTTCCTCCATGGCCGTTACCGTAGGTGCTAAACCATCAAAACCCACCAGGGCATTTACAACCCAGTCTGCATCGGGACTGGAAACAATCTCTAAAAGGCCCTGGTGACCATAAAGCACTTTTATATCAGTATCCCTTAGCTTTGCCCGCAGTTCCCTGGCCCCCTTTTCCTGTGCCAGGGAAACATAATGAGGTTTAAACTTTCTGGCCTGCTCCTCCAAGAGATTACCATTGGAACCCGCTGCCAAAGCAGTTATCTTAAAGCGATCCGGCCATCTTTCTACCATGGAAAGGGTTTGAGTTCCAATGGAGCCGGTGGAGCCCAAAAGAATTAAATTCTTCCTTTTATATTGTCTCCTTAAATCCATAAAATTACAACACCTCTGCTAAAAAAATTTTTCCTAATCAAGGCTAAAAATAACACAGTATGAATGTTTTTCTTGCATGATTGGTATCTTATGATTGGTATCTTATGATTGCTATATATGATTAGATAAAAATATTAAATAAAAATAAAAAAACGGTGCTGCGAAAATAACACTGTCAAACCTGTCCAGAACCCCGCCGTGTCCTGGAATTAATGCCCCAGAGTCCTTCGTCTTTAAATACCTCTTAAGAGCAGATTCCATTAAATCCCCCACCTGTCCCAAAAGAGAAATTAAACCCCCCGCCAGTATGGCTGTAATGGGTTCCATATTCACATAACCTCGTAGAAGATATACAAATAACATGGTCCCCAAAAGCCCACCCAATGCACCTTCCACAGACTTATTAGGGCTAATCCGGGGTATCAGCTTGCGCCTACCCAGATTGCTTCCTATAAAGAATGCAGCAGTATCACTTATCCAAATTGAGAAAAACAAAAGCAGTGTATGATTTAGCCCATTGGGGAGATTTCTCAACACAATTAAAAAACTAAAAAGCCACACAATGTAAATAACTCCCCAGGCAGAAAACATCAGATCCCGAAAGCTATAATCTTTGTTAAAAAAAATATATAAACAAAAAGGCAAGAAAAGAAACAGAGGAGCAGCCTCTAATACATTTGGAACTTCAAAATAGAGCAATAATAAATAAACCCCTGCTGCTGCAAAGGAAAGATAGCGGGGGAAATAATAATTTCCCCGGATTGACAGTCGCCGATACTCCTCCAACCCCAGCAAGGTAATAATAAATACCGTCAAAAAGTATACGATTCCGCCCTCAAAAATTATAAGTAAAGCCAGGGCTACTCCAACCAGGCCGCTTAACACTCGTTTTTTTAACACTTATTTTGTTAACCCTCCATACCTGCGGTTCCGCTTTTGATAATCTAAAATCGCCTGTAAAAAATCTTCTTTTTTAAAGTCCGGCCAGTATGTTTCCGAAAACCAAAATTCAGTATAAGCCATCTGCCATAAAAGAAAATTGCTCAACCTTAATTCACCGCTGGGCCTAATGAGTAGATCTGGATCTGGCTGTCCCCCACTATAAAGAAATCTGGATATCATTTCTTCGGTAATATCTTCCTCATTTATACTCCCCCCGGAGGCCAACCGGGAAATTTTTTTAACAGCCCGGACTATCTCACCTCGGCTGCCGTAGTTTAAAGCGAAATTCACAATTAACCCTGTATTCTCCGCTGTCTTATCCATAGCATCTTCAATAGCATTCCGGGTATGCTCTGGCAGCCCTTCCATTTCTCCCATCTGCTTAATACAGACATTTTTAGCACAGAGCTCATCAATTTCCTTGGAAAGATACTCCTCCGGCAGTTTCATTAGGAACCTGACTTCCTTGCTGGGCCTTTTCCAATTCTCCGTAGAAAAAGTGTATAGAGTTAATATTTTTACCCCTACCTGATCGGCTGCTCTTATGGTTTCCCTCAAAGAATTCACCCCTGCCCTGTGGCCGGCAATTCTGGGAAGCCCTCTTTTCCTGGCCCACCTTCCATTGCCATCCATAATAATTGCCACATGATGAGGAATGCTCTGCAGGTCTAATTTCTGATAAAGCTCTTTTTCTTTTGGGTGTAAACTCATAATTTCTCCTCCTGTACAAACAAACCCCCTCCTTTGAGGGGGCAGAACACCTAAACCTCATCTATAACTTCGCAAAGAGCATAAACCGCAACAATTTCAACTGTATTATTTGGGTTTATTATCTGTCTGGCCACCCGTAAATCCCACCAATCCGGGTTTTTAAACTCACCTAAAATCTTCACTTCAACTTGAAAATTTTGTTTTTGCAGAACTTCTCTTGCCGTAACCAGGGGATATGCCAGAACATCAGGAGTTTCTCTATTATCTTCATTCATTGTATAAAATACTCACCTTTTAAACTTCCATCATTTCTGTTTCTTTAGTGCTTAAAACCTGGTCAACCTTTTCAATGTACTCATCGGTTAGTTTTTGTACCTCTTCCTGTGAGCGTTTTAGATCATCCTTAGTAATTTCTCCATCCTTTTCCAGGCTTTTAAGCTGATCATTGGCGTCACGCCGAATATTTCTAATAGCCACCTTGCTCTCTTCAGCTTTTTTACGAATCATTTTTACTAGTTCCTTACGTCTTTCTTCGGTCAATTGCGGTACCGGAAGCCGAATTACATTTCCATCATTACTGGGGGTCAACCCCAGGTCTGATTTTAAAATAGTCTTCTCCACATCAGCCATCACATTCTTATCCCAAGGCTGGACCACTAAAAGACGAGGCTCCGGAGCACTGATATTTGCCAGCTGATTTAAAGGTGTAGGAGTTCCATAGTAATCAACGGTAATCTTGTCCAAAAGAGATGTGGTGGCACGTCCTGCTCTAATGGTACTTAAATCACTTTTAAAAACCTCCACTGCTTTTCCCATCTTATGTTTCGCGGTATCAAAGACTTCACTGCTCATAAAACTAACCCCCTTTAACTTATAAAGGTTCCTATTTTTTCTCCCATAACTGCCTTTAAAATATTTCCTGATTTTAATTGAAAAACAATCAGCGGAATATTGTTATCCATGCAAAGAGATGCTGCCGTGGAATCCATAACCCCTAAACCCAAGTTCAATACCTCCAAATAGGTAAGCTCCGCGAATTTTTTGGCAGAGGGATTAGTGTTTGGATCATCATCATATACAGCATCCACCTTACCCTTAGCCAGTAGAATAGCTTCCGCTTCAATCTCTGCAGCCCTGAGAGCTGCCGCGGTATCTGTAGAAAAATAAGGATTACCTGTGCCGGCGGCAAATATCACCACCCGGCCTTTTTCCAAATGCCTGATGGCCCTTCTCCTAATATAGGGTTCTGCCATCTGCCTCATATCCACTGCCGACTGAACCCTGGTGTCAACATGATTCTGCTCTAAGGCATCCTGCAGCGCTAACCCATTAATGACCGTAGCCAGCATTCCCATATGATCCGCCGTAGCCCTATCCATTCCCCGAGCGTTAGCTTCAGCGCCTCTCCAAATATTGCCACCACCAACTACTATGGCGGTTTGAATATTTTCCTTCTTCAGCTCTTTTACCTGTTGGGCAATACAAACTAGAACATCGGGGTCAATTCCAAAACCTGCTTTTCCAGCCAAAGCCTCCCCACTTAGTTTTAAAATTATTCTTTTAAATCTAGGTGTCATTATATGTTAACCCCCAGTCCTTGTAATTAATTCTACACTTTGGAGTAAAATTCCTTTTTAGCCATTTAAGAAAAAAAGCACTACTGTGCTTTTTTATTTTTTCGAGGTCATCGCTTTCACTTCGTCAGCAAGGTTATCTTCTCTCTTCTCCAAACCTTCACCCATTACAAAACGGGAAAAACGACGAATAGAAATATTTTCACCCACTTTAGATACTTGATCTTTCAACAGGTCCATAATCTTACGATCAGTATCCTTTATGAACTGCTGCTCCAACAGGCAGGCTTCGGCATAAAACTTTTCCAGCCTTCCATCTACTATTTTTTCTACAATTTTTTCCGGCTTGCCTTCCCTGAGAGCCTGATTTCGATATATTTCCCTTTCCTTTTCTATCTCTTCTTGAGGAAATTCTTCTCTGGAAATATATTGGGGATTAGTTGCTGCGATCTGCATGCAGACGTCCCTGACAAATTGTTTAAATTCTTCATTTTTAGCGACAAAATCTGTCTCACAGTTTACTTCCACCAAAACACCGATTTTGCCTCCCATATGTACATAAGAGTCCACCAGCCCCTCAGCAGTTACCCGTCCAGTCTTTTTCGCAGCAGCAGATAGTCCTTTTTCCCTAAGTAAGTTCACCGCTTTTTCAAAGTCGCCCTCGGTTTCAACCAGGGCTTTTTTGCAGTCCATCATGCCTGCTCCAGTCTTTTCTCTTAATTCCTTAACTACAGCAGCCTTTATCATCTAATACAACCTCCTAAGTTCTTATAATTACTGTCTCTGTTTATCCTTTTCCACTGGCAATAATGGGGAAAAGATTTTTGGAAAAAGCAAGGGTAAGCGTTAACCTACCCTTACTCAGTAACTTCGTTTACTTCCCTAATTTCTTCAACTACTTCTTTTTCTTCTACTTCTACCTGTTCTTGAGCTTCTGCTTCTACCTGTGCTAAAGCTTCTGCTTCAGCCATTTCTTTTTCCTTTTCTTCTCTCATCTGACGTCCCTGCTTACCTTCCAGGACAGCATCCGCCATCTTTCCGGTAATCAATTTTACCGCCCGAATCGCATCATCATTCCCCGGAATAATAAGATCTATTTCATCGGGATCGCAGTTGGTATCCACAATAGCGACAATGGGAATACCCAGCTTCCTTGCTTCAGCCACGGCAATTCTTTCCTTACGTGGGTCAATGATGAAAATAGCAGCGGGAAGCTTCTTCATATGCTTTATGCCGCCCAGAAATTTTTCCAGCTTGTCTTTTTCATGATTCAGTCGAATCACTTCTTTTTTTGACAAAACTTCAAATATTCCGTCCTCTTCCATCTTCTCCAGCTCAAAGAGACGATCAATTCTTTTTTTAATTGTGCTGAAATTGGTCAGCATACCACCCAGCCATCTTTGGTTAACATAAAACATTTCACACCGATCTGCTTCTTTTTGAACAGATTCCTGTGCCTGTTTCTTAGTTCCCACAAACATGACTTTCTCTCCATTAGCTGCTAAATCTTTAAAATAATTGTAAGCTTCGTCAATTCTTTTAACGGTCCTCTGTAAGTCAATAATATAGATTCCGTTACGCTCCGTAAATATATAGCTTTTCATTTTAGGATTCCATCTACGGGTCTGATGGCCAAAATGAACTCCGGCTTCCAGTAACTGTTTCATGGAAATAACTGACAATTATTACACCTCCTCCCTTGATGGTTTTTTACCTCCGTACTTTTCATCCTTTCAAGAAACCGCATATTTAAAACGGCACCCTCTCAAAAGTCCAATATACGTGTGTTTTGGCACTTTTTGTAGTATACCACAATTTATAAATATTAGCAATAACTTTACATCAACGCTGAAGAAGCCCATGCCCCCATGAAACCAAAGAGAGTGTAAAGGCATCTTTATTCCGATGCTGACCCTTCCTCCACTTCCAGAGTAACCAGAATACTCAGCCATTCCATTGGTTTTACGGTAAAACTTTTACCCCGATATTCCTCCTCCAATGCTTTTTTCACGATGAAATAAGCATTATCCCCAAGAACCTGAGAAAGTTCTTCGTTGTCCATGCCGTCAATAATACTATAGATTCCGGTTTCAATATTCTCTTTTAGCATACCTTCAAGACTTAAAATAAAATCTTCAGGTAAGCTAAAGCTGAATCCAGCGATTTCTAACTTCCCTGAGTTAAACTGTCCTTTTATCTGTTCTTCCACTATTTGGGGGACATCCTTCTTTGCCTGATCCATAAATATTGGAATATTATCTGCTGTATGCTGAGTAACCTGATATTGAACGGTTCTGGCTACCTCTTCACTGTCTATATAAACAATGACTCCCTTCTGAGAAATAAACCCCAATACAGCACCAAATAAAAACAGTACAAAAAATGCTCCCACTAAAAAACCGGTAATTAGAGACTTCGTATGGTAAACTCTTTTTAAAATTTTTCGCAAAAAAATACACCCCTAACTTATTATTCCTCTAAATCTAAAAATTATAACAACGTTGGTTATAACTTATTATCATACAGGAATAAAAATGACACAGGGGTGAAGAAGATTACCATTACTGTTTTAATTTCTTCAATTCTTCATGTAAATACCGGTTCAGTATCTTTATAAAGGTTCCCTTCATACCCAAGGACCTGGATTCTATAACCCCGGCACTTTCAAATTTACGCAGCGCATTTACAATAACTGAACGGGTAATTCCCACCTGATCAGCAATTTTGCTGGCAACCAACAGTCCTTCATTTCCATCCAGCTTATCAAAGATGTGCTCGATTGCCTCCAACTCCGAGTAAGAAAGTGTTCCAACCGCCAGCTGGACTATAGCTTTACTCCGAGCTTCTTCTTCTATCTTTTCTGCTATTTCCCGTAAAACTTCCATGCCCACCACTGTAGCTCCCGTTTCCGCTAAAATAATATCTTCCGTATCAAAAGGTTCTGCGAATCTGGCTAAAAGCAGCGTTCCAAGACGCCTTCCCCCTCCTAAAATAGGGACGATGGTTGTTAATTTATTGGTGAAAAGGCAGTCTGCATTGTCCATAAAAACACAGAGATTAGATTTCTGCATTAAATTAACTCTTGTTTCATTAATTTTTAATAAAGGTTCATTGTAATCTTCAGGAAATCGATTCTCCTGCAGTACCTGGTTTACCATAATCTCACACTCAAACTGCTTAACCAAGGAATACCCTAATATTCCGCCATCTTTGTCAGCAATATATATATTTGCATTAATTACTTTTCTTAAAACCTCTGCAATCTCCCCAAAGTCTACATGTTGCCCAGCTGATTTCTGCAGGATGCTGTTAATTTGTCTTGTTCTTTCTAGTAAATTTTCCAATTTCACCTCTCCTTTTCACCATATTATAGTATATATTTGCTTAAATCCCTGTTTTGAACAATATCTTTTAATGATTCCTGAACATAATGTGCATCAATAACAACTTCCTTCTCAATCATATCCGGTGCTTCAAAGGAAACTTCTTCCAAAAGCTTTTCTAGTATGGTTTGGAGTCTTCGGGCCCCAATGTTTTCCATTTGCTCATTTAGATTGTAGGCCAGTTCTGCAATTTCTTCAATGGCTTCTTCTTTAAAAATAATATTAATTCCCTCTGTTGAAAGAAGGGCAATATACTGTTTAATAATTGCATTTTCAGGTTTAATAAGAATCTGTTTAAAATCATTTTTAGTCAGGCTGTTCAATTCTACTCGAATTGGAAACCTCCCCTGCAGCTCCGGTATTAAGTCCGAAGGTTTAGCAATATGAAAAGCTCCTGCAGCAATAAACAGTACAAAATCAGTTTTTACCGGGCCATATTTGGTCATCACCGTGGAGCCTTCAACAATAGGCAGTATATCCCTTTGAACCCCTTCCCGGGAAACATCAGGACCCACGGAAGAATCCTTGCCGGATATCTTATCAATTTCATCTAAAAAAATAATTCCCGACTGTTCAGCCCTCATAATTGCCTCATTGGTAACCTGATCCATATCTATTAGCCTCTGAGCCTCTTCTTGAATGAGTATTTTCCGAGCTTGACTTACGGTTACTTTCCGTTTTTTCTTTTTTTTAGGCATCATATTCCCTAAAATATCTTGAAAATTAATTCCCATTTCTTCGACACCATGACCGGAGAATATTTCTACCATTGGAGAAGATATGTCCTCAACTTCTATTTCAACATATTGTTCCTCCAGTTTTCCCTCCTTCAGTTCCTGGCCAAGGCGATTTCTTTTGGTAAAAATTTCCTCATGCTTTTGGTCTTCATCTTCTGTCTTCTGCTCATCATCTGCTTCTTCTCCTGAAAAATTCTGGAATAAAGCCCCTAATGGATTAGCAAAGCTTTTTTCTTTCTTAGGTAAGGGCAGTAAAATTTTTACCAGCCGTTCCTCTGCCATCTGCCTGGCTTTATCCTCTACCGAAGCCATTTTTTCAGATTTTACAATTCTAATAGCAGTCTCTACCAGGTCCCTCACCATGGTTTCCACATCTCGTCCCACGTATCCAACTTCTGTAAACTTAGTAGCTTCCACCTTAACAAAAGGAGCATTAACCAACCTGGCCAATCGTCTGGCGATCTCTGTTTTTCCAACCCCCGTGGGACCAATCAAAATAATATTTTTAGGAATAATTTCATCCCTCATCTCTAAAGGAAGTTTTTTGCGGCGAAACCTGTTGCGAAGAGCAACGGCCACGCTTTTTTTGGCATTTTCCTGCCCAATAATAAACTTATCTAGTTCCTGCACAATTTGTTTTGGAGTCAAATCTTCCATATTTACTTGTTCCTCCCATCAGCCATAAATATGGCCGGATACATTGTGTTCTTATTAATTTCCTGACAGCAATACGGGACGCTTAAGATTCTCAGGATATAAAATATATTATACTGCAATTTCGAATATTTAGAATTAAATATCCCAAAAAAAATATCAATCAAGGGTTAATACCGTGATCTCGTGATTTGTATATACACAAATGTCAGCAGTAATAGCTAATGAATTATAAACAATTTCCGCAGGGGATAAATCCGAATAATCCACCATAGCCCGAGCGGCTGCCAAAGCATATGGGCCCCCTGAGCCAATGGCTGCTATCTGATTATCAGGCTCAATCACCTCACCGGTTCCTGACAGAATAAGTAAGCTCATCTCATCTACCACAATCAAAAGCGCTTCCAAACGACGGAGCAGCTTATCTGTCCTCCATTCTTTGGCAAGCTCTACGGCAGCTCTTTTTAGATTTCCCTGATATTTCTCCAGTTGTTCTTCAAATTTATCAAACAGGGTAAGGGCATCAGCCACAGAACCAGCAAAACCGGCCAATACTTTCTGATTATAAATCTTTCTCACTTTACAGGCTTTATGTTTCATTACTATATTTTGTCCAAAAGTGACCTGTCCGTCTCCGGCAATGGCCACGGAATTATCCTTTTTTACGGCAACTATAGTTGTCCCTTTAAGCATAATACCGTCCTTCCTTTTTATGACCTGGGATGAGCTTGATCATACACTTTTTTAATGCCCTCCCGGGTAAGATGTGTATAAATTTGGGTGGTAGATATATTTACATGGCCTAATAGTTCCTGTACTGACCTCAGGTCTGCACCGGCATCCATAAGATGGGTAGCAAAAGAGTGTCTTAAGGTATGGGGACTGGCCTTGGTTTTAATAGAGGTAAGAGCTACATATTTATCCATCATTCTTCTAATACTACGGTCTGTAAGACGATAACCGAATCGATTTAGGAAAAGTGCCGGTTCCGGATTGGTATCTTTTCTTTTGCTCAAAAGCTGAAACCTACTTTCCTCCAGATAGGTCCGAAGTGCATTTTCAGCGTATTGACCAAACAGGACTATTCTTTCTTTAGAACCTTTTCCCATTACCTTTATATCCTTCTTCTCCATGGAGATACTTGTGATATCCAGAGCTGTCAGTTCACTAATTCTGATTCCTGCAGCATAAAGGGTCTCTAAAATAGCGCTGTCCCGACGTCCCAATACTGTATTGGGGTCTGGAGATTCCAGAAGGTCAATTAACTCCTCTAGATATAAAAATTTGGGTAATTTTTTACCCAGTTTTGGAGTATTTACAGAAAGTCGATCATTTAGCTGTAAATTAGTCTCTCGATTAATAAATCGAATAAAGGTTCTGAGGGCCGACAGTTTTCGAGCGATAGAGGCCCGAGCATATCCTTGTCCCTGCAGATGTGCTAAAAATCTACGTATTACCAGGTGATCCAAGTCTTCAATACCTTTGTTTAACTCTTTTAGAAAACCAATGAACTGCTGGAGATCTTCCATATACTTTCTCTGAGTCCAGGAAGAGTAATTTCGTTCCACTCTTAAGTATATAATAAATTTATCCAGCAAATCCACCGTGATAACACCTCTTTCATTTAAAATCTTACCATATTGCCTATGGTTATGCAAGATTAAGGGAAGCATTTTTGATATAATCCGACAATTCCTGCAGGGCTCTTTGGGAATAATATAATTTTCGTTCTTTTTTCTTAATCTTCTCTCGGGAAGGAGGAAGCAGGCCGAAATTTACATTCATGGGCTGAAATTTTTCAGGGTCTGCCGTAGTAATATAATGACACAGGGCTCCATGGGCTGTAGTATTGGGAAAAATCAGAGGTTCTCTACCCTGGGCCAGAAGTGATGCATTAATTCCTGCTACCAATCCAGATGAAGTTGATTCAACATATCCCTCCACACCAGTAATTTGACCAGCAAACATGATACCTGGTCTATTCTTTAACTGCAGCGTAGGTTTTAACACCCGGGGAGAATTTATAAAGGTGTTCCGGTGCATTACTCCGTACCTGACAAATTCTGCCTTTTCCAATCCAGGAATCATACTAAAGACTCGTTTCTGTTCCGCCCAGGTAAGGCTGGTCTGAAAACCTACCATATTGTATAGTGTGCCGGACAAATTGTCCTGCCTTAACTGAACAACCCCATAGGATTGCATTCCAGTACGGGGATCCTCCAACCCTACAGGTTTTAACGGGCCATATAAAAGAGTCTGATAACCCCGATTAGCCATTTCCTCCACCGGCATACACCCTTCAAAAAAAACTTCTTTTTCAAATTCCTTTGGCTGATGACGCTCCGCTTCAGTCAACGCCTTCCAAAAACGATTATATTCCTCTTCAGTCATAGGACAGTTCAAATAGTCCGCAGAACCTCTTCCATACCGGGAGGCCCTGAACACTTTATTCATATCAATAGATTCCAGGGTTACAATAGGAGCAGCCGCATCAAAAAAATACAGATGCTCACTACCGGTCATTCCCTTAATATCTTCTGCCAATGCCTGAGATGTAAGAGGCCCGGTGGCCACAACTACCGGGATATCCTTTAGATCAATGGGAATAGTTTCCATTTCCTGTCTGATTATTTCTACTAAATCATTTTTTTCCAAAGACTCCTGTATCAACCCGGAGAACATCTCCCGATCCACAGCCAGGGCTTTACCGGCAGGCACAGAACTTTTTTCCGCAGAACTCATAATTAATGAATCCAGCATCTTCATCTCTTCCTTTAAAAGTCCCACCGCATTTTCCAATCCGGAAGCCCGCAAAGAGTTGCTGCATACCAGCTCAGAAAGTAATCCCGTATGGTGGGCAGGGGTCATTTTATTTGGGCGCATCTCATATAAAGTGACCTTGATCCCCCGTCGTGCCGCCTGCCAGGCAGCCTCACACCCTGCCAGGCCTCCGCCGATAATCACTATTTCATTTTTCATTTGAATACCTCCGACATTTTTGTCTTATAAAAAAACAATATAATAATCAGGTTTGTTTTTGGTCAGCCATGATAATCTGGTAATCACAGCTTTTGTTCATACATTCCCGGGTCACCTTTTGCTTGCTTCTTTTCTCTACCAGCACCGAATCACACTGAGGGCACTTCTCTTTAACAGGCTGATTCCAGGATATAAATTCACACTCAGGGTAACTGCTGCAGCCAAAAAATATTCTGCCTTTTTTTGTTCTTCGTTCCACAACTTCTCCAGAACAAACCGGACAATCTACTCCCGTTGGTTTTAAAATTGGCTTGGTATTGCGACAGTCAGGAAATCCCGGACAGGCCAGGAATTTTCCATAGCGTCCAAGTTTATATACCATATGGCGTCCACATTTTTCGCAAATTTCCTCACTGACTTCGTCTAGTATTTCAATTTTCTCCATGTCTTTTTCTGCCTTCTGAAGACTATTTTGAAAAGGACCGTAAAAATTATCTACCACATCGATCCATGGAGATTTTCCCACCTCTACCTGGTCCAACTTTTGCTCAAGTTCTGCGGTAAAGTCAACGTCAATAATATCGGGGAAATAGTCTTTCATGATATCCACCACTATCTGGCCCAATTCCGTAGGCACCAGAGCCTTTTGTTCCTTCACCACATAACCTCGGGCCTGTATAGTTCCAATAATAGGAGCATAAGTGCTGGGCCTACCAATTCTCAACTCCTCCAATGTCTTTACCAGGGATGCTTCGGTGTAACGAGGTGGAGGCTGGGTAAAATGCTGCTGTGGTTCCAGTTTTAAGAGACTCAATTCCTGACCTTCCTCTAGATCCGGAAGAGCGCTCTGCTTTTCCTTTTCATCTTTTTCCTGGTCATCGTATAGAACCAAAAATCCCGGAAACTTCACTGTAGACCCGGAAGCCTTAAAGAGGTACTCAGATGCGGTTATATCTATAGAAACAACATTAAAAACCGCAGAGGCCATCTGACTGGCGGTAAACCTTTCCCAAATCAATTTATATAGACGGTATTGGTCTTTAGATAACTGGGATTTTATAGTTTCCGGATCTCGCAAAATGGAGGTAGGACGTACAGCTTCATGGGCCTCCTGTGCACCTTTCTTTGATTTATACTCCCTGGGCGTTGAAGGGTAATAATTGTCACCATATTTATCCAGGATATACTGTTTTGCCTCTTCTCTGGCACTCTCGGCAATCTTGGTGGAATCAGTGCGCATATAGGTAATAAGTCCCACATTGCCCTCTTTTTTCAAATTTATCCCTTCATACAGCTGCTGGGCTACAGACATGGTCTTTCGCACTGTAAACCCCAATCTTCTTGAAGCATCCTGCTGCAGGCTGCTGGTGGTAAAAGGAGGAGAAGGGTTTCTTTTTCTCTCTCGTTTCTTAATAGTCTTAATTATATATACAGCGTTTTCTAACGCTTTCATAATAATATTGACAGAGTTTTCATTGGGAAGCTTTGTTTTTTCTTTTTCCTTTCCCCAGAACTTAGCGGGGAAAGCATCCTTTTTATACTTAGATGTTAATTGGGCACCAATACTCCAGTATTCTTCCTGGACAAAGGCATTAATCTCTTCTTCCCGATCACAAATTAATCGAATTGTAACTGATTGGACCCGGCCGGCACTGAGACCTTTTTTAACTTTTTTCCAGAGTAGTGGACTGATCTTATATCCTACCAGCCGGTCCAGAACCCGCCTTGCCTGCTGGGCATCAACACGGTTTTTATCAATTCTCCTGGGTTTCTTAAAGGCATCTTTTACAGCATTTTTGGTTATTTCATGAAACTCAACCCGGCAGAGTTCCGTTTCGTCTACATCCAGGGCCCTCATCAGGTGCCAGCTTATGGCCTCCCCCTCTCGATCAGGGTCAGCGGCAAAGTACACTCTGTCAACCCCTTTTCCGGCGGTTTTTAATTTCTTTAAGATATCTCCCTTGCCTCGGATAGTGATGTACTTAGGACTGTATTGTTTATCCACGTCAATACCGAATTGACTTTTAGGTAAATCAATTAAATGTCCCATAGATGCTTCTACTTTATATTTTTTTCCTAAAAACTTTTTAATAGTACGGGCTTTTGCCGGTGATTCGACGATAACCAGGTACATTGATACACCCCCACAATGATTTGACCTGATAAATAATATATCATATCTTTCACTTTATATTCCAGGTTATACATATTTATATCCTGACAAAGTATTTACCTGGAAACTGCTTAATAATTTTTTTCAATTCCAATAATGTAAGCAGGGCATTCAACTGCCGGGAGGAAAGGCCGCACTGTTCCCTCAAGGAATCAACGTGTATAGGCTGCGATGTTAAAAAACGTAAGAGCTCTTCCTCCTGTAAAGTCAAGCAAACATTCTCCTGTTCCTCAGATTCATAAATTACATCATAACCCAATTCCTGCAAAATGTCTATTGGGCTATCCAATAATACGGCCCCTTGTTTAATCAAGCGGTTACAGCCCCTGCTGTATGGACTATCTATATTCCCTGGAACGGCAAATACTTCCCTGCCTTGTTCCAACGCACAATCAGCTGTAATGAGAGCACCGCTCTTATGGGCGGATTCCACCACGACTACACCCAAAGAAAGCCCGCTAATAATACGGTTTCTCATGGGAAAATTTCTGGGGAGCGGCTTAGTCCCCAGAGGAAACTCAGATACCAGGGCACCATTTTCCACTATTTTTTTGGACAAACTTTCATTTTCTCGGGGATATATCACATCCAGCCCGCTTCCCAGGACTGCAATAGTTCTGCCTCCCGCTTTTAGACAGCTAAGATGGGCTAATGTATCAATCCCCCTGGCCATGCCGCTTACCACAGTAAATCCCTGTTCTGCCAGGGTTTGACTGACCTCCACGGCTATTTTCTTACCATAGGGAGTACATTTACGGGTTCCCACCACCGCAATCCTTGGATGCTTTTCAAAAAGGGCCGCCCCCTTCACATATAAGAGAGCAGGTGGAGCATGGATATGTTTTAAAGATTCCGGATAATCTTCATCCTCATAAGTAATTACCTGAATCCCCTTGGCCTTTATCTCCTGCCAGCCGCCATAAACATCCACATTCTTCCTTTCCTCAATAATCCTATTGCATATTTTTGATGTAATTCCCTTGACCCTTTCCAGTTCCTCTCTAGAACTATGCCAAACCTCTTTTGCAGATGCCATACTTTTTATTAAGTTTATAATTCTTATAGGCCCGAGGCAGGAAATTTTTGCAAGAGCAGCCCAGTATTTTTGATCTGACAGGTCAAATCCCTTCTTTCCTTTTATTAAAGCATAAAAGACGAAACTTTTTCATAAATTGGATAATTCCTACATTCGACAGCTAGAAAATTATTCCTGCCAAAAACAAAAGAAAAAAGGCCCTAATGGGCCTTTAGGTTTTAATAGCGAGGGTTGATGTACTCATATATTTTCTTTTCCCAGTTTCGAATAAATATTTTATCCGAACTCATAGATATCAGATACTCCGGAAGCATAGGAGTCTTACCACAACCCTTGGGAGCATTAATAATAAATGTAGGAATTGCCAAGCCGGAGGTTTTTCCCCTCAGATGCTCCATGATTTCCAACCCGTCCTCTACAGGGGTTCGAAAGTGAGAGGTTCCCTTTACTCTTTTGGCATGAAAAATATAATATGGCCTGACTGAAATTTTCAATAGTTCCTGGTTTAATTTTTTCATGACATGGGGATTATTATTGATATCCTTTAAAAGTACTGCCTGGTTACCTAAGGGAATACCGGCTTTAGCCAGTTTTTTACAGGCACGGCGAGATTCTTCTGTGATTTCCTTAGGATGATTAAACTGGGTATTTACATAAACAGCATCATGTTTTTCCAGAATGGAACACAGTTCATCATCTATCCTCATGGGCATGGTCACCAAGGTTCGAGTACCCAGTCTTTTCATTTCTACGTGAGGAATCTTCTCCAACTCCGTCAAAAGCCAATCAATTTCCTGATTGGAGAGCATAAAGGCATCTCCCCCGGTGAGAAGAACATCCCTAATTTCCTCGTTGTTTCTTACGTAATTTAAAGCTTCTATAATTTCTTCTCTGGGAGTGCCTACATCTTCTTCACCAATGTTTCTTCTCCTTTGACAGTGACGGCAGTACATGGCACACTGATTAGTCACATTTATAATCAGCCGATCTGGATATCTCCGAGTAACTGCCGAAGCAGGAGAGGTTTCTTCCTCAGCCATGGGATCCAATTGTCCCAATTCATCGGTAAATTCCAAAATAGAGGGGACGGCCTGTTTTCTTACGGGACACTGGGGGTTACTGCTATCTATCAGACTCAGATAATATGGAGAAACAGCCCACCGATATTGGGTTCCAATCTGTTTGATCTCTTCTTTTTCTTTTTCTGATAAATCTATAAATATGGAAAGTTTTTCTTCGTCAAATATGCGATTTTCAATTTGCCATTTCCAATCCTGCCACTGCTCTTCTGTTGCACCAAAATGATTTTTAATTTTTTCTTTATTCTCCTGAAACTGCTCCTGTAAATTTAAACCCGAAACTATGTTACCGCGGTATTCCATATAATCCCGGATACTTTCCTTTAATTCTCCGGCTCTTTGCAGTGCTTTTTTTCTATTTTTATCTTTCGCCGGTTTTTCAATTTTGTTCACCATTTTAACAACACCTCCATGAAGTTTCTCCGCTCCTTTGCGTTAACCTCCGCCAACATCTTATAGTATAACATAAGGTTACGATATTTCAACAAATTAGCAATTCTGTTTTTCTTTTCTATAATATGCCTACTGTAGAAAGATTGCCATCCTGAAGTTCTTCTGGGATACAATATACAATTTAATTCACAAAAAAAAACTGACTTTACAGTCAGCATAAGAATTGATTGACAGCTTATTTTATAACCTTATCTCGATTTATTCTAACGATTTTGTTTTGGGAGTCCACCAGGACTGTTTTCACTTCAAATTGATTCAGTTCATTTTCCGGCACCATGGAATAAGTAATGATAATTACTAAATCTCCGGAATGAACCAGACGGGCTGCTGCTCCGTTTATACATATTTCTCCAGACCCAGGTTTTCCTTCAATGACATAGGTTTCAAATCTGTTACCGTTATTGATATTCACCACGTGGACCTGTTCGTAAGGAAGTATCCCTGAGGCTTCCAAAAGTTCACTGTCTATAGTGATACTCCCATTATAATTCAAGTCAGCATCAGTCACCGTTGCCCGGTGGATCTTAGATTTAAACATATTGCGAAACAATAGTTACACCTCCACAATCATATTGTCAATTAAACGGGTTTGGCCTACCCTGACGGCTAAGGCGATGAGCACTTCAGCCTCCAACTCCTCCATAGTATCCAGTTTGTGGGTATCCACAATTTCTATGTATTCTAAATGAGCCGACGGTTCTCCGGCAATAATCTCTTTCATAGCACCTGAAATCTTCGATGCTTTTCTCACGCCCCCCTGAATCATTTCCTCTGCCCGGGTTAAACTTTTAAAAAGTACCAGGGCTGCTTCTCGTTCTTCTAAAGACAGGTAGACGTTCCGGGAACTCATGGCCAGACCATCTTCATCCCTTAAAGTGGGCATAATCTTTAGGGTTAAATTCATGTTCAAGTCTTCCACCATCTTTTTCAAAACCAGGGCCTGCTGAGCATCCTTTTGTCCAAAATAAGCGATGTCTGGTTCCAGCAAATTGAAAAGTTTGGTGACCACAGTGGTGACTCCCCGAAAATGACCGGGGCGTCCTCGGCCGCAAAGACCCTGGGTTAGCTGTTCCACCTCCACAAATGAAGCATAACCACCAGGGTACATATCCTGGTCCCCGGGTGAAAAAATCAGGTCCACTCCCTCCTGCTGACACATTTGGGCATCAGCGGTCAGGTCTCTAGGATAGCTTTCAAAATCTTCCCCTACTCCAAATTGAATGGGATTTACATAAATACTTACTGCCACAAAATCGCATTCCTTAACTGCAGCCTTCACCAGAGAGAGATGTCCCTGGTGAAGATACCCCATAGTAGGTACAAACCCTATGGTACGACCCATACTTCGCACTTTACCAATAGCTTCCTTTAATTCCGGTATGGTCCTTATTATAATCAATTTGGCCGCCCCTATTCCTCTAACAGGCTCTCCAGGTTCATCCCCAAGTTAAAGATATGTTCCTCTGCAGGAAAAACACCTGTCTTGACTTCACCCACATAATCTTTAATCCCTTTTACCATTTCCTCCCGTAAGTTTAAATATTGCTTAACAAACTTAGGCCTAAACTCATCGAAAAGGCCCATAACATCATGAAATACCAGAACCTGACCATCACACTGCTTCCCGGCTCCAATGCCGATTATAGGGATGGATAACTGCTCAGTAATAAAAGCGGCCAGCTCCCAGGGGACACATTCCAGCACAATGGCAAAGGCACCGGCCTCTTCTAATGCTTTAGCATCCTCAATCATTTTTCTGGCGGCCCCTTTATCTTTCCCCTGCACCTTGTAACCTCCCAGCTGTCCAACTGACTGAGGGGTTAATCCCAAATGACCCATCACCGGAACCCCGGCTTCCACAATTCCTTTCACCGCTTCAATTACTTCGATTCCGCCCTCCAGCTTTACGGCCTGGGCTCCCGTCTCCTGAATAACCCTACCTGCATTTCTCAGGGCGTCATCCCGATTCACCTGATAAGTCAAAAAGGGCAAGTCCATTACCACCATAGCACTCTTACTGCCTTTAACTACCGCCTTTCCATGATGAATCATTTCCTCCAAGGTTACTGCCAAAGTACTCTCGTAACCCAACATCACCATCCCCAACGAATCTCCCACCAGGATCATATCTACCCCGGCTTCGTCTACAACTTTTGCTTGGGAATAGTCATAGGCGGTAAGCATGGTTGACTTTTCGCCCTTCCTTTTTTTCTCTCTTAAATCAAAAGTTGTTACTCTACCCTTCTTTGACATAACTACACCTCCAGAGCTTTCTGCAGCCGTTGGGCCTGCTTTTTATCTATACTACCCTTTTCCAGGGCAACCTTAACCGTATATTTCCCTAATTCCCCGTAAAGAGGAACACAATCAGGCATTTCCTTGTTCATCACCTTTAAATGGTCCCGGATGGTAGAATCATCCCCCCGGGAAATGGGCCCCGTTAACCCTTGAGGGACTCCTACTGTTTCAATGTTCTGCAGTGCTCCCGAGATTAGGGGAAGCATTGCCTTAAGAGCATTTTCCTTAGTTACCCCCAATTGTTCCATCATACTGAGTCCCAGACGTACAATAGCCACAAAATAATTAGAAACAACACAAGCCGAGGCATGATACAGAGGTTTCATTTCTGTTGGAATTTCCAGCAGATGCCCCTCCAAATCCGAAATTAATTTGCGAACAAAGAACAGGCCCTGTTCATCTCCTTCTACAGCAAAATAGGAGCCGGGAAGATTTCTAATCCCCGCCTCCGGTCCGGGTATCGTTTGCAGAGGATGTACAGACATTACCGATGCACCACTGGCCCGGGCAGATGATAATATCTCGGAACTGTGAGAACCACTAAAATGTATTACCAGGTCTCCTGCTTTAAAACCACCTTGTCGGGCTATGCTTTGGCATGATTCTTCAATGACTCGGTCAGGAGTAGTAATAAAAATAATATTGGCAGTCTCAAGCAGAGGAAATATTTCAGTATATCCTTCTGTACCAATAATTTCTGCGCCTCTTTGAGCAGATTCTCGGGTCCTGCTAATAACACCATCAACCTGTCGGCCTTTTTTCTTTAAAAGACACCCCAAGGTAATTCCCACGTTTCCTGCACCTACAATAGCTATGGACTCCACTTAATTTTCCTTCCTTTTTCTGAAATATTTTAAAAAAAATATACCTCCTCGACACAGTCAAGAAGGCATAGTACTCCGAAAAATAATAACGCTCCTTCTGTCCCGGTCCAACCGTTGGCTCCAGGCAGATCCATCGTTAGTATTAACTTATACATACATTTCACCTACGATTATATAGGGACATATGAAAATTTTCAAGAAAAAAATAAGAAAAAACAAATAATAAATGTTTTCTGATTATTCCAGAGGCTTTTCTAATATACTTTTTAACAGTTTTACACCATTAACCACATCATCGTAATCCACCATTTCCGAAGGAGTATGGATATAGCGGCAGGGTATAGACATTACACCAGAGGGCACTCCTTCTCTGCTTAAATGGATGGCTCCGGAATCTGTCCCACCCCTTTCTAAAATTTCCAACTGGTAAGGAATTCCTGCTTTTTCGGCGGCTTCTTCCATAATTTTTTTGATTTTTGGGTGAACTATGATTAATGTATCCTTTACCTTAACCGTAGGCCCTTTGCCCAAAGACACCGCCATGGTTTCGGATTCCGGAGTATCTCCGGTCCGGGTTACATCTACTGCCAGGCCGTAATCCGGCTTAATTCTATAAGCGGAAGTCCGGGCACCTCTAACCCCCACTTCCTCTTGAACCGTAAACACAAAGTACAAATCATTAGCCGGTGATTCTATTTCCTTTAACACCTGAATTAATAAGGCACAGCCAACCCGATCGTCTAATGCTTTAGAAATAATGCGCTTTCCCAGATCCTGAAAACCTCTCTGATAGACAGCCACATCCCCAATATTCACCTTTTCTTTCGCTTCTTTTTCATCAGAAGCACCGATATCAATATACAGTTTTTGAAAGTTTAAATCCTTCCAGCTGTCAATCTTCTCACATCCAATTGTACCTGCAGTCCCATTGGCAAAAACTACTCTTTCTCCCAGAAGAATATGGGGTGTAATTCCACCAACATTGGAAAATCTCAAGAAACCATTTTTATCCACAAAGGTTACCATAAGCCCCAGTTCATCCATATGGGCCGCCAACATTATTTTCTTCCCCGGCCCCTTTTTACGAGCAATTAAATTGCCCAGGCTGTCAACTTCGATTTCATCCACCAAAGGTTTTATTTTTTCCTGGATTACATTCCTGATTACTTCCTCCCTGCCGGAAGGACCATATATTTCTGTTAATTCCCTAATTAATTCCTTCATCATTAAATCCCCCTTCCGGTAAATTCATTAAGAAAGCCTCTACCAGTTTTTTAGTATTTTCTAAATCCTTAAAACTTGATATACCCGCAGGATTATGGATATAACGACAGGGCACTGAAACTACCGCCGAAGGAATACCTTCCCGGGTAAGGGCAATTCTGCCGGCATCAGTCCCGGCACCTGTAAAACGTCTGATCTGATAAGGGATACCTTTCTCCTCCGCCAGCTTTCTTAAAAAGCTGACCATACCCCGGTGGGCAATTACGGAGGCATCCATGATAGAAAGAGCAGGCCCTCTCCCTAACGTAGTAACATGGCCTTCCTCTTTAACTTCAGGTATGTCCGCTGCGGTTGTACCTTCCACCACTAAAGCCAAATCTGGTTTTATGCTGTAGGCCGCTGTCCCGGCACCCCTCATCCCTACCTCCTCTTGAACGCTAAAAACTCCATAAAAAGAAAAGGGGTAGTTATTCTTTTTTAACATTTCAATAAGGATAAAGCAGCCCACCCGATTATCCAAGGCTTTACCCTTAAAACAGTGGTCACCGATTTCCTCAAACCCAGTAGTAAATGAAACATAGTCTCCCAGTTTAACCTTTTTTTCTGCTTCATCCTGGCTTCTGGCACCAATATCAATATACATCTCTTCAATTTTAATAGATTTATTTCTTTCCTCCGGTTGTTGAAGGTGAATGGCTTTAGCTCCAATGACCCCAGGCACTTTTTGAGGCCCAATCTGAACCACCTTAGAGACCAAAACCCGGTCATCCAACCCTCCGACTTTGGAAAACCTCAGCAGTCCACTTCTCTCAAAACCCGCTACAATCATCCCCACCTCATCCATGTGGGCAACCACCATAAGGACAGGCCCGTCCTTTTCACCTTTTTTGTGCACAATCAGGTTGCCCAGGACATCCGTCCTGACTTCATCACAATAGGGACTGACCTCCTGCCGAATAATACTCCTTATTTCCTGTTCCCCGCCAGAAACTCCCGATGCCTCCGATAACACTTTTAATAGCATTCCATCAACTCCTTCAGTTCATCAATTTTTTGAGCAGCGATGAACCTTGCCAGCAGTCTGGCAGAATGTTTAATATCCTCCATGTTCAGTAATTCCACCGAGGTATGCATGTACCTGAGAGGTATGGATACCAGACCGGTGGCAATTCCCTGCCGGGATATCTGCAGCGCCCAGGCATCTGTGCCGGTGGGCCCTGGAGCAGTATCTGCCTGATAAGGAATCCGATATTCCTCTGCTGTTTCTTTCAACCTTTTGTATATAATTGGATGAATATTGGGACCTGTGGTGATTACAGTACCTTTGCCCAGGACAGATGTTTTATAATCCGGAACCCCGGGCATATCTCCATGACAAACATCGATAGCAATCCCTATATCCGGGGCTACTCCATAGGAGGACACAATAGCTCCCCGTACCCCTACCTCCTCCTGGACTGTGGCAACAGCAAAAACATCAGCTGAGTGCTTTAATCCCTGAAGCTCCTGCAGGCACTGCAGAACAACAGCAACACCGGCCCGGTCATCCATGGCTTTACCCGCCACCATCTGTTCTCCTAAACTAACAAAATCCCTCCGAATAGTGATTATATCCCCCACAGATACCACTTCCGTTACTTTTTCCTCCGAAAGCCCCAGGTCTATGTAGAGCTTATCCATCTTTACACCCTTATTCATTTCCTCTGGCTCTAAAATGTGAGGTGACTTGGCCCCAATGACACCAGAGCAATCTTTCTTCCCATGTACCAGCACCTCCTGGTTCAATAAAGACCTGGGATCAATACCTCCCACAGGAGAAATTCGTAAAAAACCGCCCTTTTCAATTTTTGAAACCATAAGGCCAATCTCATCCATATGGGCGGCCAACATAATCTTCATTCGGTCAGACCCGTTATCCGTGCCCCTTTTAAGGGCAATTACGTTTCCCAGGGCATCCCGGTTGACCTGGTGGCAATACTTTTTAAATTCAGCAGCCACAATTTCCGCCACCCCGTCTTCATATCCGGAAACACCGGGTGTTGTTGATATTTTTTGCAGGAAATCTTTAATATCCACCGGTTAACTCCTTCCTACCCCTATAAGGAATAATTTTCTTTTAACCACGTATATTCTATAAAAATTGTAAATACCCCTTTTAGTATGGAAATTTATTATTAAAATTATTTTTATCCAAAAGTCCCTGGGGATATACGCTATTCTCTTTTCCCAGCCAGTTTTTATTTTTTACAAAAAAAAAGAAACCAGTTAAGGCCTTCGATATAATAATTGATAATTCCGGATAGAATAATTCCGGGGATAATTCCGGTAATTCCGGTAATTCCGGGGGTAATTCCAATTCCGGGGCGAATTCCGGGGACACCATACTTAATTATTAATTCCCTTCCAGTTTATCCTGATCCCCTTGTCTTATTTAATAATTAAGTATGGTGTCCCCGGAATTACGGTCAATTTTAATTTGTTTGGGAACAAAAAAAATTCCAGTTCATACCTTATACTATTCCATCAACTGCATATCTAAAAGATCCTTGTAAAGGCCAGGGACAGAAACCAGTTCCTGGTGACTGCCCTGCTGAACCACCCTACCCTGATCCATGACCAGAATCTTGTCGGCACTCCTGATGGTAGAAAGTCGATGAGCAATAATAAAAGAAGTCCGTTTTGAAGTTATCGCCTTTAGAGCACTGCGGATACTGAGCTCAGTATGGGTATCCACACTGGAGGTAGCTTCATCCAAAATCATAATTTTAGGGTCCCTCAAAAGTACCCGGGCAAAGCTGATTAGCTGACGCTGCCCCATGGAAAAGTTGCTTCCCCTTTCCTCAACCTTTGTATCATACCCTTCAGGTAGAGAAGAAATAAAATCATGAATATAAACCGTGCCGGCAGCCTGCTCCACTTCACTGACACTGGCACCAGGCCTGCCATAACGAATATTATCTTTTATGGTACCGGAAAATAATAGGGCATCCTGCAGAGCCAGGCCTATCTGCTCCCGTAAGGAAACCACTTTAACCTTTTTTAGGTCATAATCGTCAATTTTGACAGAACCCTTTTGGGGGTCATAAAACCTGCACAAAAGACTGACCAGGGTAGTCTTACCAGCACCGGTGGGACCTACCAACGCCACAGTCTGTCCAGGTTCCACAGTTATGGTTATATCTTCTAAAACATTTTTCCCCTCTTGGTAGGCGAAAGATACTGCCTTAAATTCAACCCTCCCTTTAATTTCCGGCAGTTTTAAGGCTCTAAAATCCTCCTTTACATTGGGTTCCGCGTCCATAATTTGAAAATATTTTTCCCCCGCCGCCATGGCTGATTGAAAATTATTATATATCTGGCTCAAATCCCTCAAAGGAGAATAAAAACGGGTAAGATAATCCAGAAACAAATACAGGGTTCCGATTTGAATCGCCCCTCGAATCACCTCACGACCCCCAAACCAAATCAACAGCGCCATACCCAATGCCCCTACCACCTCCACCACCGGAAGATAAATGGCAAACAACCCCGCTGCCCTGATATTAGCTTTCAGATTCTTATGATTAATCAATGAAAAAACTTTGGAATTTTCACCCTCCCGGGCAAAACTCTGCACCACCTTAAACCCGCTGATGTTTTCCTGCAGGAAAGAGTTCACCTCTGCCATTTTGCTGCGCACTTCCCGGTAGGCTTCAATTACATGATTCCTAAAAAGAGTGCTGACCAGCAGAAAAAAAGGAAAGGTAACCAGGCTCACCACCGTCAACAGCAGATGCTCAGATAACATGATGATGATTATACCCACCAGCACAATCAAATCTCCTGCAATATGCACAACTCCCCAGGTGATGAATTCATTCAAAGCATCAATATCATTAATAACCCTAGACATGATTTCACCCGTGGAACGACGGTCATAGAATTTAAAACCCAACCCCTGCAGTTTTTCAAAAAGAGCCTGTCGTAGATTAAAAATTACCCTCTGTCCAACCCAGGACATTAAATAATTCTGCCAGTACGAACTGAACCAGTTTATGAAATAAGTAAGGGCATAAAGAAAGGTGAGCATATTTAAAAGATTATAATCAAATGTAAGAATAGCAGAGTCTATAGCCACCTTAATGATATAAGGTCCGGCCAGGGCAGTAACTGTAGCCATAAGCATCATCATTGAGGCCAGCAGTACCCTCCCCCGGTAAGGCCACACATGCCCAAGCAGACGGAAAAGAATACGGTAATTAACTTTTTCAGGTTTTTCCTGATATCCCAAATCAGAAACATGCAGATCCATTGATACAATTCCTTCCCTTATATCAGATTATCTCTCTTCTGGTAAGTCTCTCCTTACCCTTTATGAAGCCGAAGGTTCCAGACCATAATACTGCATTTTATATATTTGGGCATAACGGCCGCCAGCCTGAATTAACTCATGATGACTTCCCTGTTCCACGATTTCCCCCTGGTCCAAAACCACTATCCTATCTGCACTCTTCAGGCTGGAAAGCCTCTGGGCCACCATAAAAACAGTCTTCCCCTTCATTAGTACACTCAAAGCCTTTCGGACCAAATACTCTGTTCCGGCATCAATGTTTGCCGTAATATCATCCAGTATTAATATTTGAGGGTCTACCAGCAGAGTACGAGCTATGGATATCCGCTGTTTTTGCCCACCCGACAACCCCAGGCCCCTTTCCCCGATTACCGTTTGGTACCCTTGCGGTAAGGAATCAATAAAATCATGAATCTGTGCTGCTTTGGCGGCCTTAATAATTTCATCCTCTGAAGCATGAGGTTTCCCAAAGGCAATATTTTCAGCCAGGGAAGCAGAAAAGAGAAAGCTTTCCTGGAAAACAATCCCTATATTCTTTCTCAAGGATTTAAGGGTAATAGATTTAATGTCCCTGCCGTCCAGCAAAATTGTTCCCTGTTGAGTATCGTAGAAACGGGGGATCAGCTCAACCATGGCACTCTTCCCACAACCTGTAGCGCCTACCAGGGCAGTCACCTGACCGGGGGCTACCTGTAAATTTATATCCTTCAGAACCAGCTTGTTTTCTTCATATCCAAAACTAACCCCATTGAATTCCACAGAACCTTTTACCTCTTCTAAGGTTAAAGCATCGGGCAGATCCCTAATCTCCGGCTGGGAATCCAAAATTTCAAATATTCTTTCCCCGGAACTAACCGCCCTCTGAATCAGGCTGATAATCCAACCCAGCATCCGGAGAGGCATAACCAAAAGCAGGAGATAACTGTTAAAGGCAATCAATTCCCCCAACAGCAGTTGTCCAGATATAACCAACCTTCCACCATACCAAAATATAAGGGCTGTGCCTAATCCCGACACAAAATGCATCAGGGGCAGGTAAAAAGACCAGAGCTTTGCTGTGAAGACATTAGAAAGGAATAACTTTTTATTTTGTTCCCGGAACTTTTTGGCTTCACCTTCTTCCCGGGTATTGGTCTGCACCAGCCTGATCCCGGCAATGTTCTCCTGTAAAACCGAACTGAGCTGGGCAACATCCTGCTGAATTTCAGAAAAAGCTGGTTTTACCCTCCTGGCAAACTTCCCTACGGTAATGATTAAAAAAGGAATACTGGCTAAGGAAACTAGTGCCAACTGTGGATGCATAAAAAGCATTACGGTTAAAATCCCCACAATAGTAAGAAAGCTTTGGAGAAAATGTATCACCCCAAAATCCAAAAACCGCCGCAGAGTTTCCACATCGCTGGTAACTCTAGACATCAGCTGGCCGGTGGATATTTTTCCTAAATAGCTTAAGGAAAGACGCTGAAGATGGCTGTAAAGTTTGTTCCTTAAGTCAAATATCACCTTTTGGGCCACAAATTCCATAGAATACCGCTGGAGAAAAATAAAAACTGCCTTAATAAGGTGAACCCCCACAACCCCTACTGCAATTAAATATAGTAAATTCATTTGTTTTTCCAGAGCCACCTGGTCAATGACAACCCTAATCAGCTGGGGGATGATTAAATTAGCCGCCATCACAAAAAGGGCGGCAATAAAAGATACTGCCACCCAATTCCTGTATGGTAAAAGAAGTTTTAATAATTTTTTTAAGACATCCATAAAATCACCAAATATTTATTTATTTATTTAATTCTTTCAGCACTTCCTGGGCTTTAATCTCCTCCCTGAGAAGTCCATATTCTATACTATCCACCAGGGCCAGCCAGCTGGCTTCAATTATATTAGGCGAAACCCCCACTGTACCCCATCTCTTTTTGTCATCGCTGGACTCTATAAGTACCCTAACCTTTGAGCCCGTCCCATCCTGACCATCCAGCACCCGAACCTTATAATCTTCCAGTTTAATCTTATTAATCTCCGGATAAATTTCTTCTAGGGCTTTGCGCAGCGCATTATCCAGGGCATTAACCGGGCCATTTCCTTCAGAAGCAGTGTGAACCCTATGCTCATCCACTTTAACCTTGATTGTAGCTTCAGAAATCAGGGGACTATCTTTCCGCTTTTCAACAATTACCCTAAATCCCTCCAGCTCAAACAAATTACGGTACGAATTCATCGCTTTCCAAATCAACAGTTCAAAAGAGCCCTCGGCCCCTTCAAATTGATATCCCTGGTACTCCAGTCTTTTAATCAATTCTAATATCTTTTTAATCTCCGGATGATCCTTCTCCAGCGTGAAATTATTTTCTCTGACTTTGTACAGCACATTACTCTTACCAGAAAGTTCAGATACCAGGATCCTCCGCTGGTTTCCCACCCGGTTGGGGTCAATATGTTCATACGCCTTTCCGTATTTACTTACTGCACTGACATGCACCCCTGCTTTATGAGCAAAGGCATTATTCCCCACAAAGGGCTGTGATCCCTGATGACTCAGGTTGGCAATCTCAGATACATACCGTGATGCTCCTGTGAGACTTTTCAACTGTCCCTCTCCGATACAGTCAATGTTTAATTTTAGTTCAAGATTGGGGATAATGGTACACAGGTTAGCATTCCCGCACCTCTCCCCGTACCCGTTAAAAGTACCCTGAATATGGCGTAATCCCATCTGGGCAGCAATTATAGAATTAGCCGCAGCCATACCGGAATCGTTATGGGCATGCATTCCCAGAGGTGCCTGAATTTTCATCTTTACCTCAGTAATAATCTCCATCAACTCCAGGGGAAGAATGCCACCATTGGTATCACACAAAACAATGGTATCCGCACCTGCCTCCTGAGCAGCTTCAAGTGTTGACAGCGCATACTGCGGATTATTTTTATAACCATCAAAAAAATGTTCAGCATCATAAATAACTTCTTTTTTCTTACTCTTTAAATACCCAATAGTATCTGTAATCATATTCAAGTTCTCTTTTAAAGTGGCCCCTAAAATATTGGTCACTTGAAAATCCCAGCTTTTCCCAAAAATAGTAATCACTTGGGTGCCGGCAGCTAATAACTGCTCAATATTGGGATCAAAGGTAACATCAATATCTGGTCTTCGGGTACTTCCAAAGGCTGTTACTTTGACATTTATTAAGGGTATCTCCTGAATCCTTTGAAAATATTCCATATCTTTTGGATTAGAACCGGGCCATCCCCCCTCAACATAGGAAATACCCAACTGGTCTAATTTTTGAGTTATTTTTATCTTATCTGAAACTGAAAAGGAAATACCCTCCCTTTGAGCCCCATCCCGCAGAGTAGTGTCATATATCTTAAGAGCAGTCAACTCCATTAACCTCCTTTGGAAAACAACCGTTCTGTATTGATTTATTATACTATACCCATTGATAGTTGTCTATTACACATCTTGGCATAACCCTTCCAATACTCCAAAGGGTACGGCAGCCTTCCATTTCCTAAGGGTGTCCCAAATTAGCGACCTATCACAAATAAAAAGACTCCCCACATTAAAGGAGAGCCCGATATTTTTAATCAACTAATGTTTAACCACCAGAACCGGAATACTAGAATAATTAACAACTTTGGTGGAAACACTCCCCATCAAAAACCTTTTTACTCCGGTAGCACCCAGTGAGCCCATGACAATCATATCAACTCTGGCTCTTTCAGCTGTGTCAATAATTTGATCTGCAGGATCGCCCAACTTTACACAGGCATCCACCTTTACATTAGTTCCTTCTATGCAATTCTTTGCCTTATTAAGTACTATGTTTCCTGTTTCATTTAGGACCTCAGGGTCATCCGTAATAAATTCTGAAATTTCAAATTCGTTAACATTAGGCCTTGAGACAATTCTTCTCTGAACATTTAACAAAAACAGAGTGCTGTCTTCATATTTTTCAGCAATATCCTTGGCCATCTGCAGGGCTGCGGAACAATAATTTGAACCATCCACAGGAACTAATATTTTCATAAAAAAACCTCCTTTTATAATTGGTTATCCGCTAATCTATTATAGAATATTATACCATAGTAAAAATAAAAATTAAACTTATAATACACAGCATTCCTTTTAATTTATCCATAATTTATCCATAATTTACCCATACATTAAACTAACGTATTACACAGTATAAATATTTCTTTTATATGGATATATACTTTTTACCACCCCCATAACACAATACAGATAAAGAAAACATATTATTTGATAGAAACCTCAAGGTTCTTTTTAAAGCTAAGGGCCCCTACCGGGCAGACTTTAACACACTCCCCACACTGAGTACAGGTAGAATCTACCAGCAGTTTATCACCAAAAGTAGATACCTTCCTCTTAATTCCTCGCATTGAAAATCCGATGGCTCCGACTAAAGCAGCATGATGATCTACCCAAACACAGCGTCCACAGAGCACACACCTGTTACGGTCCAGCACAAAAACATCGGTACTATCATCCACAGGATAATCCTTTTCCAGCATTTCCAAACGCTTTGGAGTAAGTTTTAGCTTTCTCTCTTTAGCAATCCGCTGAAGCTTACAGGACTTATTCTTAGGACATTTGCTGCAGCCCAGTAGGTGGTCCGAGAGCAGAAGTTCAAAAGCAGTTTGCACCAGTCTATCCACTTGGGGGCTTCTAGTCCTTACCACCATACCTTCAGTCACCGGCTGGGTACAGGAGGTGACCGGCTGACACATCCCTTCTACCTCCACAAAACATAAACGACAGCTGGCTGAAGGCCGGGCTTTTTCTTTCATAGCACAGAGATTAGGTATATATATATCATTTTCCAGGGCAGCCCACAAAAGCATACTGCCTTCCTCTGCATTTATTTGTTTTCCGTCAATGGTAATGGTAACTATTGTGTTCATGCGTTCTCCTTCTCCAACTCCTCCACCACTTCCGGTGGGGATACTTTAATTATGGCATCATACTCCGGCGGACAAGCAGCGGGACAGCTGTTGCATTTTACACATTTGTCCAGATCAATCGCCTTTAAACCATCATCCCGGGTAAAAATTGCTTCCACCGGACAGCTGCCTACACAGGCGCTGCACAATTTACTGCACTTCTTGGGCACAATATAAAAGTTAATTAGCTCCTGACACATCAATGCCGGGCATCGTTTCCCCTCAATGTGCTCCACATATTCATCCATGAAATAACGCAGTGTAGTAAGCACCGGATTGGGAGCCGTTTTCCCCAGGCCGCACAATGAACCGTTCTTTATATCCAGGGCCAGTTCTCCCAAAATTTCAATATGCTCCATCTCACCCTGCCCTATGGTGATTCTCTTCAAAATATCCAGCATATGTTTGGTCCCCAGTCGGCAGAAGGTACATTTGCCGCAGGATTCTTTTTGAGTAAAATCCAAAAAGAAACGGGCAATTTCTACCATACAGTCATTTTCATCTAAAACAACCAGTCCCCCTGAACCCATAACTGCCCCGGCCTCCTGCAGGGAATCAAAATCTATAGGGATATCCAGAGCTGACTCCGGCAGACACCCACCGGAAGGACCTCCGATTTGTACTGCTTTAAATTCCTTTTCCTTGCGTATGCCTCCCCCTACGTCAAAAACCAGAGTTCTTAGGGTTGTTCCCATAGGAACCTCAACCAAACCAGTATTTTCTACCTTGCCCACTAGCGCAAACACAGCAGTACCCGGACTATCCGGAGTGCCAATACCTTTAAACCAATCCACCCCTTTGCGCAGGATATGAGGGACGTATGAAAGGGTCTTTACATTATTGATGATGGATGGTTTCCCCCTGAACCCTTCCACAGCCGGATAGGGAGGCCGATGCCGAGGCATTCCGGTCTTCCCTTCCATGGAATTAATCAAAGCGGTTTCTTCACCGCAGACAAAGGCGCCTGAGCCCAAAAAAACTTCTATATCAAAATCAAATCCGGTATCCAATATATTCTCACCCAACAGTCCTTTTTCCCGAGCCTGTTTGAGAGCAGTATTAATCCTCCTTACAGCCTGGGGATATTCCGAACGTACATATATAAAACCCTGGGAAGCTCCCACCGCATAACCACTAATCATCAAACCTTCTATCACCTGATGAGGATTGGATTCCAGAATACTCCTATCCATAAAAGCTCCCGGGTCACCTTCATCAGCATTGCAGATCACATATTTAACCGGGCCAATGGCATTTCTGCAAATTTCCCACTTTGTCCCTGTAGAAAAACCTGCTCCGCCCCTTCCCCTGAGATTGGATTCTTTAATCATCTCCACCACATCGCCTGGCTCCTTACCCAAGGCATTAACCAGAGCATGATAACCATCAACAGCAATATACTGATCAATATCCTCCGGGTCAATCAAACCACACTGCTCAAGAATTACCTTTTCCTCGAATACCCCCCTGGGAAAATCAGAAAAAGTGGGAAACTCATCGTTGGGATCCAGAGCTGCCAGGGCAAATTCGTAACAAGGGTCATCCCCAATCAAAAAATCTTCCACCAATCGTCTAGAAAGCCCCTCATCCACATTCCCATAAGAAAGGGAAGGAAAACCCGGTTTGGATATAATAATTAAAGGTTCCGCATAACAGTGGCCGATACAACCCACCTCTACAACCTCTGCATTTATATTCTTATGCTTAATCTCTTCTATAAAGGCTTCCCTAACATCAATAGCTCCGGCCGCCTTGCCGCAAGTGGCTGTCCCCACCATAACGATGGTTTTATCTTCCCGGGCACTATTTATCTCTTCGGCCTTTGATTTCAAATCCGTATATATTTTTTCTGCCCCTTGATTTATATTACTCATTATTCCTGACCCTCTCCCTTTTCCTCCTGCTGCTCCTGTTTTTTATCCTTACCAGTATTCTCAAAAGCCAGCAGAATTCCATCTACCCGGGTAGGTGTCACCTTCCCGTCTACATAATCATCAACCACAACCACCGGAGCAATGGCACAGCAGCCTACACAGGCAACCCTCTCCAGGCTGAATTTGCGATCCAGAGTAGTTTCACCTTCAACAATTTCTAACCGCCGCTCAAAAGAATCCAGTATAATCTGTCCTCCGATCATATGACAGGCAGTACCCATACATACTTTAATCTCATGGTCTCCAGGGGGATTTAAGCGTAATTGATTATAAAAAGTGACAATACCGTATACTGAGACTGCCGGTACCCCCAAAGCATCAGCAATTATTTCCATAGCTAATTCGGGAACATACCCCAATTTTTGTTGAACCTCCTGAAGCATCGGCACAAGATTTTCACAGTTGTGCTTATGCTGACCCAGTATTTCAGAAACCTGAGATATAATTACTTCTTTTTCCTCTGCTGACAGTTCCAAGTCAAACATTCCCTTCTATCCGGATAAATAACCTTTTTCATTATAACACACTAAAATACTTAAAAATCAGAAAATTAAAATTTGTCCCTACTAACATGTTTACTTTCGACACACATATTTAATTTCCTTCGTAAAAAGCTTAAAATAAACCTGTTAAACAATGATTTTTCTATGGTTATCTCCCCTCTAAGCCTTTCCACAGGTCACCCTTTGCTTTATAATGTAAGTGGTTTATAATTAAAGTAATTACAAATTGCCAATGTTATCAAGAAGTTGTCAAAAAAACCGTCCCCTTGACAACAATCAAAAACAATAAGCCTGAAAACAATAAGGAGGGTGCCCCATGGAACGCAGATATGATATAGAAGGGCCTGAAGTAGTTGACAAAGAAGTTTTAGAGGTCATTGATTTTGAGTATCCAGGAACTTATTCTACCGTAGAGATTTCAACACAAGAGTTTACCTCGGTATGCCCTTGGTCAGGTTTGCCAGACTTTGGGGAAATATTTATCGAATACGTTCCCAATATACATTTAATTGAATTGAAATCCCTTAAATTTTATCTCCTTTCCTTCAGAAATGTAGGAATTCTTCAAGAACATGCCGCCAATAAAATATTAAAAGACCTGGTTGAAACCTGCGATCCCTTGGAAATGAAGGTCACCGGTTACTTCAGCCTGAGGGGAGGTCTTAAAACAAAAGTTACAGTGAAATATAATAAAGAAAAATAGTGAACTCGTTTCAGCAAGCTAAAAACATCGAGGAATCAGGTGGAGACTCTACTCCACCTGATTAAAAGCCCCACCTACGCTAACGCTTAGAGGTGGGGTCTTATACCCTAAAAAAAGAGATAAAAATAAAAAGAGATTAAAAGGTCCGGAGAAAAACCTCCGGACCAGGGCATTTACCTATTTACCTTTCTCTTTTCTTGGTTATGAATCCCAACCCTCTTCTCCCAAAAGGGGCACAAAGCGGCAGTCCCCCAAATTAATAGTTTTCATCTCTCCATCCAATGTCTTTACCAAAAGCATCAATTTTTGAAAATACCTGTCCCCTACAGGGATCACCATTCTGCCCTGGGGAGAAAGCTGCTCCAATAAAGAGGGAGGAACCTGAGGACTGGCTGCCGTTACCATGATAGCGTCGTAGGGAGCATTTTTTTTCCAACCCTTGGTACCGTCACCTACTTTTACCTGAACATTCTCATATCCTAAATTTTTCAATTTTTTATCTGCAGCCTTGGCCAGCGCAGACACTTTCTCAACACTATACACCTGCCCGGCCAGGTTGGCCAATATGGCTGTCTGGTACCCCGACCCTGTACCGATTTCCATCACCCGGTCGGTCTTTTTTATTTCCAATGCCTCTGTCATCAAGGCAACAATATAGGGTTGAGAAATAGTTTGTCCATGACCAATGGGAAGAGGTCCATCTGCGTAAGCATAGTCATTGTCCTCATCCTGTACAAATTCCTGCCTGGGGACCTGGCGAAAGGACTCCAGCACCTTTTCATCTTTAATACCCCGGTTAACCAGCTGTTTGGCAATCATCTTCTCTCTTTGCTGCTCACTAATCAAAAACCCCTCCTCTAAAAAAAGAAAAGTGCTTCTTTTTAAAAGCACTTTTCTGATAAATGAACTTCCTTACCTGTAAGTTATAGTATCCTTATAGGCATTTACCAGCAGCTGCTTTTGTATCTCCGCAATTTCCTGTGCGGAAAACTTTTTAGTATGGTTCATATCCAAAAAATGCTTATAGTATGAAAGAAACTGTTCCATCACTTCAAAATTATTTTCTCTCACGACCTTAGGGTTATAATCCACCTGTGCCCTTTCTAAATATTGTTCTGCCAAAAAACACCCATCAAAATAGTTAAACTCATTAAACCTGAGCTTGCTCTTTCTCGGTATTACCGGTTTTACTGATTGAATATACCAGGTGAGGTCCTGCTCTAATCCTAATTTTATTTTGAGTTCTTTATTAAGCTCAGGGTTGTTTTTGAGCTCATTTATTACATCATCCAATTCACTGTCATTTTCACGATAATAGGACATGGGTTTTGGAAGATTTAAGAACACAAATATATCAGAACGAGGATCTGCCTTTTCATTCGAAACCTGGATTTTCACCCGTTTCACCATGACTCCCTCCATCTGATTCCCCTCCAAAAATAAATTGAAAAACTTCTTATATACTAATTCTTCGAAGGAAGAAAGTTTTCCTTCTATTATTATAAGCAATATTTGTAAAAAAACTTTAATCCTTTGTTATAAAAACAAATCATATTATTAATTATTATGGGGGAATTTATTTATAATGTCTTTTCTATAGGAGAAAATCAGTGGATTTTTTAAATATATTTTTTCGTGTGGTCACAGTTTTAATCGTTTTCCAGATAGTAATATTGATTATGGGTAAAAGACAAATTGGCCAACTCCAGGTCTTTGATTTTATTATTGCCATTACCATTGGTTCTGTGGCCGGTGCAGATATCGCGGACCCTTCTGTGGAGCACCTGCCCACGGTATTTGCGATTATAGTTTTGGGAGCTTTTCAATGGCTGTTCAGTAAAGCAGTCATCAAATACCGCTCCTTTGGTCATTTCACTACCTTTGAACCTACCATAGTCATTCAGAACGGCAAAATACTCAATAAACGATTAAAAGAGATACGCTTTTCCTTAGATACCCTTCTAGAACTTTTACGGGGAAAAGGGGTATTCCGGGTAAATGAAGTAGAATTTGCCCTCATTGAGGCCAACGGCACTCTAAGCGTTTTAAGAAAATCCCAGTATGAATCAGTACAGCCATCGGACCTTCAGATTTCCACGGATTATAATGGTCTGTCTACTCCACTGATTGTAGAGGGCAGGATACACCTAAATTCTCTAAAACAGCTAAATCTTAATGAAAACTGGCTGCGGAAAGAACTAAGTAAACTTGGAATCAACTGTGAAAAAGAAGTATTTTATGGAGAAATTGACAGCCAGGGTCAGCTGCATATTTCACCTTACCAATCTTCAGTAGTTAACCAGGACTTGCGTCTCTAGCCAAAAAAATACAAAATCTATTATCTTAAAAAATTTTATTCACTTCAATGGAACAGCAAAACCGCCGTTAAAAAAATAAAGAAATTTCTCCATCACCTTTACCCTCCATATCTTTTCTACAGCCTGTCCATACAGTGTCAGCTGGTAATGATATTTCTTTTTTAAAGCATCCTGAGTAAGCCTGGAAGTATCATCACTTTTATAATCAATAATTATAAGGCCCTCTTTCTCCACCAAAATACAGTCTACTACTCCCTGCAGAATCAATCGGTCATCTTCGTGAATTAACAACAGTTCACTATTATGCCCTTTACTCTTCTTCCGCAGCAGCATTTCTGACGGCGGCACAGACAGGGTAAAAGGCACTTCCCTATATACATCTCGGGCTTTCTTCATTCTCTCACCTAATGGACTTGAGAAAAACTTAAATATATCCTCGGTATTCACTAACTCTATCTCTGAATGACTTAATATCCCACAGCCTACCATCTGCTCTAACTGTCGGCAAATAGACTCCCTGGAAAAAGAAAGCCCCAGATTAATATGCTGCATAACGGTATGATAAGCCATTCCTCTTTCTACAGGGGTCAAATCTTCTGTTTTTGGAAAGAAAAAATGAGGGTGAAAATTTTGTTTCTCTGACAAGGTATGTTGAGCTAAATAATCACCTTCCATATGTTCCTGATGCCGATTCTTTAGCTCTGATACGGTCATTTTTGCCGGCTGCCCTACAGAATTTACATATGGATACCGCCAGGAAAGGTTCCTGTCTATATCCCCGAACCCTTCATCCTCCAGGGGCACGGGTTCCAGCTTTATAATTTTTTCCAGACATTCTGCTGTCATGCCATCTTTATAACCATAATCCTTTAGCTTCTCATCCACCGTTAAATCCCCACAGCTTAAAAGGGTAACTTTCCATCTTGAACCCTCTTTTTTTGGCTCTCCTGAGAAAGATTCAACATTGGGTAACAAGTCCCTTAATTTCTCTGCTGCAGGATGGTTAAGCATAGAAGGGCCGACCCAATCTAAATAGCTTTTGGCCGAAGCCCTGGCATAACTGGAAAAAATTACTTTTTTAGAAATTTTATCCTGTACAAGGGTGCCGCTCCATTTAATTGTTTCTTTACATAAATCATTTACTGTTCCCACCATGATAAGTTTTTCCTCTGCTCGAGTCATGGCCACATAGAGAACCCGCATTTCCTCCGCCAGCATTTCCATCCCCAAACGCTTTTTTACCGCTAGAAATGGAAGTGTAGGATAAATCACTTTCTTGTCCATATCTACCCTTTTGGGGCCAAAACCCAACTTTTTGTGCAGTAGAAAATCTCCATGAAGGTCTCTACGGTTGAATTGTCTACCCATGCCCGCCAAAAACACAATAGGAAATTCTAATCCTTTGCTTTTATGTATGGTCATAATTCTAACCACGTTTTCCTGCTCTCCCAAGGTCCGGGCAGCCCCCAGGTCTCCCCCCATATCCCTCAATTTTTCAATAAATCGCAAAAAGCGAAATAGGCCTCGAAAAGAGGTGGATTCATATTGGCGGGCCCGATCATAAAGCGCCCGGAGATTTGCCTGTCTCTGCATCCCCCCCTCCATACATCCCATCAGTTCATAATATCGGGTTTCCTGATATATTTTCCAGATAAGTTCCCCCAATTCTCCCTGGTGGACAAAGGACTGCCATTTCTTTAGACGCTTCAAAAACCTTTGTATCTTTTCCTTCAACTCATAATGATCTGAACTGTTAAAAACCGTAAGGGCATCGAAAAAACTCATCCCCATATTCTCAGCTTTAATTACGGCCATCTCTTCTGCAGATAATCCGGCCAGGGGAGATCGAAGCACTGCCGCTAAAGGGATATCCTGATAAGGATTATCAATGACCTTGAGAAGTGAGAGCATCACTTCCACCTCCACCGCCTCAAAGTAACCGGACCTCTGCTCCCCATAGGCCGGAATATCTGAGCGCTGAAGCTCCTCCAGTATAATTGAAGTCCAGTTGGGTGCGGAGCGCAGCAAAATTACTATATCCCTGTAAGTCACGGGACGAATTCTTTTTTCTTTTTTACAAAAAAACCTTACCGGTTCTCTATCTCCCCGGCCGATATACTCTCTTATTTTTTCTGCAATATAACGACCCTCCATCTGAGCATTCTCCAGTTCTTCCCTATCCTCCAATGCCTCTACATCACTATCTTCTTCCGTATCCTCTTTATCTTTCTCCCATTTTGGAGTTTCCAGGCCGAGGTTTCCCTGGGCACAAGGCTTGTTTTGAAGTTCACTCCTGGAAATAATCACAATTTCAGGAATGATAAAATCACCAGGTTCATTAACTTCTCCCTCTTCTCCATTTAGTGACGAAAGACAGGGCACAATACCACTGGTAAGTTCAGCTTCCCTATCATAATCCATCTCTCCTACAGCTTCATCCATAATCTGCCGAAACAGGTAATTAACTCCCTCTAATACTTCCTTTCTGCTTCGAAAGTTTTTATTTAGTATTATAGTTTTACCCATTCCCTGTTTTTGTTTATACCGACTCAACTTTTCCAAGAAGAGTTCTGGTTCAGCCAGTCGGAATCTATATATGCTCTGCTTAACATCCCCAACCATAAATAGATTTCCGCCCACTCCCTCTTCCCGGGAAACCCTCTTAATAATCGCCTCCTGAACCAGGTTAATATCTTGATATTCGTCTACCATCACATGATTAAACCGATCCTGATAGTATTTGGCTGCCTCTGTTAGTGTAACGGTACCTTCATGGTGATTAGGAGTTCCTAATATCTGCAAAGTACAATGTTCCAGGTCAGAAAAATCTACTGCCCCTCTCTCTCTTTTAAGGGCAGTATAAGCTTTTTCAAAGGAAAGAACTAAATTTACCAATATCTCCATCAGGGGAGCCATTTTCCCCAGTTCCACGGCATACTCCTCCAGAGAACATTGAAAAATTTCCTCCTGCAGCTTTTTAAAAGAGCTTTTTACTTTATCCCGCAGCTGTTTCACTTTTTCTTTTAAGCTTTCCTCATATGCATCTCCCTTACAGCCCTTTAACCTTCCAAAATCACAGTGCTTGAGCAATGAATAAATTTCTGCCCAGGAAACCCTGGAGGCCCGCAGTGATTTATCAATCATATCTTTTTCTTTTATGAGATTGTCTAAGTAGGGGAGGGGTCCTCCGGCCTGATTGCATAAAGTTTCAGCCTTTTTCAGCTGCTGCATCATTCCTTCTAGTTCAAGACGGGTGTCCTTTAACAAAATATTAACCCAAGGACTCTGTTCCACCTCCTCCAAGTTTTTAATTCGAAATGTTTCCACCTGATTTAAGAGCCACTCCCTGGGGTAAGGATGACTGCGGGAAAATTCATACATTTTCAATACTAATTCTTTTAAATGGTCATCTCCTCTTTCGCTGCTGTAAGCATCCACCAAACTGTAAAAAGGACTATTTTCGGTATGATCTAAATAATAATTTTCCATAACCTGCTCCAGAACCTCCTGACGCAGCAAATCTCCCTCGGTCTGGTCTATAATGCGAAAAGAAGGGTCCAGGTCCAATAGATAGTAAAACTGCTGCATAACCTCCATGCAGAAGGAATGAATTGTACATATAGATGCACGGTTAAGGATCATCTGTTGGCGGCGAAGATACGCAGATTCCGGTCTATTTTTAAAAGAATCCTGCAGGGCACGGTTTATACGACGCTTCATCTCTGCTGCCGCTGCATTGGTAAAGGTAACCACCAGAAACCTGTCTATTTCCTCAGGATTATTTTGATCTGTGATTTTTTCTATAATCCGCTCCACTAAAACCCGGGTCTTGCCGGAACCTGCCCCGGCAGAAACCAGAACATGACTATCTTTCCAGTCTATAGCCTGCCGCTGTTCCAGGGTCCAGTCACTGCCTGCTTTATCCTTGCCGGTCTTCATATTGAGATCCTCCCTTTGGGATTTGTCCATTCTCCAGCATAAGCTCTACCTCTTCATCCGGCCACCTGTTTAGGACTTCAAAACAGTTTTCCTCCAGCCGAAGGTCAAACTGGCATACCGCCTTATATGCACAAAACCTGCAGGCTTTTTTCTTCCCTATCTGTATTGGCTTAATATCCACTCTTCCCTGGGAAATGCCCCAGGAGGCTTCTGTCAACTTTTGCCGCACATGCTGTCTAAACCTATCAAATGAGAGAGCATCCATGGTTTGAGAACCCTTATAAAAACCCCCTTGTTTTTTTACCGCAGCGGGAATAATGTCTGAATAACCCGGTGAATTTAGACTGTGGTCCATAAGCGTAACTGCCTCCAACTCCGCCAGCACTTTCCCTTTCATTTTATAGCGTTGGATAATCATTTTTTCAATTTCTTTAGGCTTGAGGATTTTATTTGTTTTTATCAGTGGAGCATGTACATAAAAGTATAATATCCCCGCAGGTTCAGCCTCTACTCCCAACCAATCCCGGGCATAGGTCAAGACTACATCCATGTATACCATAAGCTGAAGGGAAAGGCCGTGATATATTTCCGCCAGGTTTAGTTCTGGACGACCGGATTTATAATCTATAATCCTCACATAAGCAGTGCCGTCTTCACGCCGGGCCAGGTCAACCCGGTCAATTCTTCCCCCCATTACCACTTGAAAACCGTCAGGCAGCTTAAATATTACCGGAGGAAGCACCCCTTTTACCCCGAAAGACAGTTCTAAAGCCACAGGATCAAAACTGCTCACTTTAGCATGTTTCCCTAAAATCACTGCGGTCCTACCCATTGTATCCTTTAATTTTTTAATTAAATAACGATAACGGGCTGTACTAAAAAGCACTTCTTTTTGAAGCCTGGGAGCCAACTTTTCTACCTCTTCCTCTGCTAATTCAACACATTTTTCCGGGGAAAGTTCTCCCCAAGTTAATCCCTCTTCTTGGACCCTTCCCCCAAAACTCAAAAGCGCCCCATGGAATAACTGTCCGATATCGGGAACTTCCAGACGATACATTTTTCTTTCCTCAAGCCTCAACCCATACTGTATAAAATGAGCAAAGGGACAGGCCCGGTATTTTTCAAGGCGGGAAATACTGGCCTTAAGCCCTTTTCCGTAAAGATCCCGGGCAACCTCTAACCTCAAGGGGTTCTCCCGGTTTTTGTATGCCAACCCCGACAGTATATATTTTACCGGCCCTCTCCACTCTTCCTTATCTATATACCAGTTGTAAATTCCCCACCAGTTCGGGTGCAGTTTCTGGCCTTTTTGCCAGCATTTTAATTGACGTGCCAGGGAATTTAGACTGCTTCCAGGATGAACAATATCTGACAAAACAAGATCTCTATTTCCTGTCTCAAATATTTCCTGTATACTGGGAATCATCTCTTTTAAACGCTCCACCAGGGGTGAGGGCAAAAGAGCATTCCCTTCCTCATCGGCCAGGGGATAACTTAACCACAAACTCTCTGATGCCCGGGTTAACACTGTATATATCAAAAATTGCTTATCAAACAGGCGCCGGAGGCTTCCCGGGGCCAGGTCTACCCCGGAATCAATTAATAATTCTCTCTCCTGCTCCGTAATAATACCATCTTCTTTCGGCCGGGAGGGTAGAGTTCCTTCGTTGGCCCCGGGGATAAAGGCAATTTTTATATTACCTGGACGAGTCCTCTCCAGATCGCCGATAAGCACCTGATCCAACGAAGAAGGCTCAAGGCCCAGCCTCATGCTTTCAAAACCGGTTTCCAACATATTCAAAAAAATAGCCGATGTAACGTTATCCTCTGCCATAATTTCCTCCATCTGGTCCAAAAGCCCTGACAGAGCCTTGCAAACCTGCAGATGTTCCCTAGCTTTTTCTGGCTTCCCTTCCTCTAAAGATTTTTGACTCCATCTCTCCAGGCGATGCACAGCCTGTATCTCCTGCAGCAGCTGCTGAAGGGCTTTTATTTTTGCAGAAACCTTTACAGCATTTTCAACGTTTCTTTGAAAACGAACCAAGGGCTCTCTTATTACCTCCTTAGCCATATTGATCATATTTAAATAATGTTCTTGCTCCTCAGTTACTTTCTCTTTCTCCTCCTCTAGAGCCCCCCCCTGAAGGTAATCCCAGGGCTTATCCGACTGCCATTGGTCACTAGATATACCAAAGGCAAGCACATAATTCTCCAGCTGCCACATATGCTCCTGCCAATTTTTACCTTGAAGCCTCTCTTCTTCCGGGGGAAGGAGCAGCTCCGTTTTTATACATCGGAAGACAGCGTCATAATTCCAGTTAAAACAAACTACTTCCAGGGCGGAGCGGACAAACTCAATCAAGGGGTGATGCAGTACAGTTCTTTTATGTTCCAGGAAAAATGGAATGTCATACTCTCTAAAAACTGTAGAAATAATATCTTTATAACTCTCCAGGTCAGGGGCCATTATACTCATATCCCGCCAGCGATACCCTTTATCCCGGGCTAAAATAATCATCTGCCCGGCAATATGTTCTATCTCCCAGCGACGGTTTACAGCAGTTAAAATGCCAACCGAGTCCTCTGCTTTTCCTTCGTAGGGTTTTGGGAAAGTTAGGGTAAGATTCTTTTCTAAATGCATTAGTTGAGGGCGTTGGCTGAAACGAGTCATTTGACCGGATTTTAAAATGATAGCCTTTGCATTAACCCCCACCCTTTCAACCATTTCATTCAACTTCCGACAGGTTAAGGCGGTAGGGTAAAAAGGGCTTAGTTCCTCAATTTTTTCCTTGGAAGAATAATTCTTGTCCAGGCAAAGGGTAACGGTAACCTCCAGGCCTTTTGTCAGCAAACCTTCCAACACTTTATATTCCTGATTGGTAAATTCGTAAAAATCATCTACCCAAATTTCTGCATTGGAAAGATAACTGGAATGATTAAGGCTGCAGGCCAGAAGTTCCAGAAAATCTTCAGAATCTTGGTATAACCCGGCTAGTTTTTTTTCCAATTTCAAAAATATGAATGCCAGGTCTTTAAACTTATCATGGCACCGGGAATGCTGTTCAAAAAGCCGTAATGTTACCCTGGATCGTTTCAACTGGTTATAAAACTCAACCATTTTGGCTATAGTTCCTGCTTTTTCCCCGGCCAGCTTTAGCACCCTTAAATCTTCTTTATGATTTTCCAGTATCTTTCTAATCATCAGGCCTTTTCCGAAATCATCTATGTATTGGAGAGCGCCTCCTCCCACCTCCTGCATAACCTTCCAGGCCAGACGGCGAAAACTTAAAACCTGTGCCCTGATTATTCCCTCCAATCCCGGTGTCGAAGCCAAAGCATGCTCAAATTGAAAAACCACCTGATCCGGAACAATATAAATTAACGGTTCTCCTATTGGATTTTCCTTTAGCTTATGACGTACTTCCTCCAGGCAAAACCGACTTTTTCCGGTACCGGCCCTGCCCAAAACCAAGCTTAATTTATTTTTCCCCTTCATGAGTAACCCTGCTTTCATGTTTATTAACAACTAATTTTTGCAGGCTTAAATTTTTATTAAGCCGGGCAGAGTCAAAAGACCCCGAGTATTTCCGCAAGTTTTATAAAAAAATAGAAATGATAAGATAAAGTCCGATTATTTATAATTATAGCACACATATGTTCTTGTATCAATGTTCCATGAACAGTAACTAGGCGTCCCGGCTGAAGACAGGCTTCTAAATTTTGCAACCTAATTCGCTATCTGTAGTCTGATTGCTGCCAAAGAGAGAAATCAGTATATGTTAATAATTTCAATTAAATTTAACCAATTTTAGTTATATTTTTTAATTTTTTTAGTTAATATATTGACATTTGTTTGGTGATATTTTATAATTTTATTTGAAAGGGATGGTGGCAGAAATGAAAAATCGAGATAGAGAACCTCTTTTCAGCATCAGTGTTGCCTCCCGTCTGCTGGGTATTACTCCACGGGTCTTAAGAAGTTATGAAGAAGCAGAACTCATCCATCCTTACCGAACTGAAGGAAATACCCGGCTTTATTCAGAACAGGATATAAGGAAAATTCAAGTAATTTATTACCTTCATAAAAACATGGAAGTAAATTTTTCAGGAATTAAAATAATATTAAAAATAATAACAGTAGATACTACAAATAAAGGCCAGGGAGAGAAACCTCATGATGTTATTAACAAAATAAGGGAAATCGCTCCGGAACTTTTATTCCCCTACAAAAAAGAAAAATAATTTGGAGGTGACTAAAATGACAAACATCATTAGGAGGCGTCCCATGACAGAATTTATGGGACTGAGAAATGACATGGACCGCTTTTTGAGCGATGCTTTCCGCAGCTTTTTTGATGAAGGGTACCATGATAAGTTCCACTTTAGGCCGGCAGTTGACATGGAGGAAAGCGGAGATAAAATTATTATTTCAGCCGAACTTCCCGGCATTAAAAAAGAGGATATTAAGATTTCTATAATGGACAACAAAGTGGTAATATCCGGAGAAATTAACGAAGAAAAAAATGTTGAAGAAACTAACTATTACCTGAAAGAAAGGGTGCGAGGAAAATTCAGCCGCAGCTTTACACTGCCCTCCCCGGTAGATTCCAATAAGGTGGAAGCAAATTATAGAAATGGTATCCTCAGTCTCACCCTTCCAAAAGCTGAAGAGGCAAAGCCCAAACAAATTGAAATTCAAAGCGATTAACTTTTCAAGGGTTTTTAAGCTTTCAAATATGGTGTTTTATCAAATAATCGGAGCGAGTTTCCCAATAATATAACAGGGAGGTTTTACCCTCCCTGTATTTATTTCTCCTACCCTTTTTTTAACAGAGGTCATCCATACAGTAAAAACATTACCATAATAATATAAAAAAAAGATAGGCGCCGTCACGTCTTACCTCGTCTATTTTTTTATATATTGCTTCTTAAAAGATATTTTTTTTGATATTATAGAATAATAACACTATAAATATAATATAAAACCACTAAAAAATTATTTCTTGGAGGTGTTTATTAAATGAACCAGCTAAAAACCTTTTTTTTAATGACCGTACTCACTGTGGTATTTGTTGTTCTGGGAGGAGCCATAGCGGGAGAACAGGGTTTATATATTGCCTTTTTCCTTGCAGTAGCCTTAAACTTTATGGCCTATTGGTTCAGTGACCGCATGGCCATCGCTATGACCCGCTCCAAACCCTTAAAACAATCCGAAGCTCCGGAGCTTTATGAAATGGTTAAGCGGCTTTCCCGAGATGCTAATATGCCCATGCCCCGTATTTATTCTATGCCTACAGATCAACCTAATGCTTTTGCAACGGGCAGAAACCCTAACAATGCTGTTATTTCTGTAACTGATGGATTGAGAAGGCTGTTAAGCAGAGATGAGATTGAAGGAGTCCTGGCTCATGAATTGGCCCACATTAAAAATCGAGATATTTTAATAAGTTCAATTGCTGCGGTAATGGCTGGTGCCCTGACTATAATAGCCCGTATGGGCATGTGGCAGAACATGCTGGGAGGTGGTCGCAGAAGGCAGGGGGGAGGTGCTGCTGTAGTTTTACAATTGGTAGCCATAGTTTTAGCCCCTATTGCAGCTCTGCTCATCCGTATGGCCATATCCCGCTCTATGGAATATCATGCCGATGCCACGGCAGCTAAAATTACCGGCAGACCGGAAAATCTGGCCAACGCTCTTTTAAGGCTGCAAAGCGGTGCACAACACCGGCCTTATCCGGTGAATGAAGCAGCTTCACACATGTTTATTATTAACCCTCTATCCGGTAACCGGGCTTCCATGGCAAACCTGTTCAGCACTCATCCACCTATTGAAGATAGGGTTAGAAGACTCCTGGGAAGGTAATAGTGGGGTAACGGTGGTAAGCCTTAAGGTTATAAATGTAACAACAGGTAAAAATCTTTTTTATTCATGAAAGGGGGAAGGTACACAGTACCGAAATAATGAAAGTTGTTTTTCATGATAGTTTTTTAAACACATACACCAGGGATCCTGCAGCAGCCTATGGACGCCTGGATCCCACCCTGAAAGCAGTCAAAGAACATCATACCCTGATTACACCAAAGCCCTGCCTGGATGAGGATGTTTTGCTGGTTCATACCCAAAACCATCTGGAGGATGTAAAATACGAAGAATACGTATATAAAACTGCTCTTCTGGCTGTTGGATCAACAATTAAGGCTTCAGAGATTGCCATGGAGGGTGATTATTCGTTTGCCCTGTGCAGACCCCCCGGACACCATGCCAGTCCTGATTCCTGCTGGGGTTTTTGTTATTTTAACAATATTGCTATCGCTGTTTTAAAACTGCTGACTGAGGAAAAAATTAATTCCGCTCTAATTGTAGACTTTGACCTGCATTTTGGTGATGGCACCAGCAATACTTTTGCTGAGAATGAAAAAGTAAACTATTACCATGTTAAGGGAGAAAACAGAACCTCCTTCGTGGACAACCTGCAGGCATACCTGGACAAAACATCCGCAGCAGATGTGGTGGCAGTTTCCGCTGGTTTTGACCGTCATTACTCCGACTGGGGGCATATGTTGTATACCGAGGATTACCACACCATGGGATTTATGCTGGGAAATTATGCACGAAAAAATTCCCAGGGTCGTCTCTTTGCCGCCCTTGAAGGTGGATATAATGCTAACTCCCTGGGAGACGGTATTATGGCATTTTTAAGAGGATTAGAAGACTCCAAGGGATAACAGCCTATGAAAAAATTCAACAATATTAGTATGAAACGTTTTTATGAACTGGATTTTCTGCGGGGCTCAGCCATCATTCTAATGATAATCGTTCACATTCTTCATATATTAAACCTCCTGGGGAACAACTATAATTACCCTTTAGGAACCGGTTTTTGGCTCTATTTCTCCCGGTCGGCAGCATCAATGTTTATCCTTCTGGCCGGGATATCCCTTACTCTCAGTACTAAAATTTCTGCATCCCCCCCTCTAATAAAAATTTTGAAAAGAGGATTGAAAATTTTTTCCTGGGGATTAATAATTACCTTTATTACCTGGTTTGCCTTAAAAGAAGGGTTCGTCGTTTTTGGAATTCTTCACTTTATTGGGCTCTCCCTAATAATCTCATATCCTTTTTTATCTTTTAGTCCCGCCCTTAATCTGTTACTGGGGATAGCTATCATCCTGCTCAGCCTTCCCATTTCACAACTAATTCTACAAACCCCCTGGCTTTTATGGTTAGGGCTGAGGCCTGCAGGATTCCACAGCATAGATTATTTCCCCCTATTCCCCTGGTTTGGCATTTTTTTAACGGGAATCGCTTTAGGCAATACGTATTACCCAAAAAGCGTACGTAAATATCCCATACCTGATTTATCAAAAATTTTTCCTGTAAAATGTCTTTGTTTTATAGGAAGAAACTCCCTGGCAATTTATCTCATGCACATACCCGCTCTTATAATTGCCTTGTTACTCATGGGTTATATCGACATAACCCTGCTGTTTAATTAAATTGCAATATCATATGAAAAATATTATTGAACAATTTAACTTTTTTTGCATAATCGGTAAAGCTATTATTTATATAAAACTTTTTTTTGGGACATAAAGAAAGCCAGTGAAGGCACTGGCTTTAATTATGTTCATATTCATACTGATATGTTCTTATCCATCCAGTAAAAATTAATTCTGGCTACCTATCCTGTTCAGGATAAAAGGGAGGCCAAATAATCGTATCCAGCCAATCAGAAGGTGTTGGGCATGCATCAGGAACAACCTTCCTGCAGTCTGGGGGCTCGGGACAGAAACCATAAGCCGGCACCAACAGCTGCACATTTGCAAATAGTTTGAAAACTATCAGATTGCCAATGCAGCAGCGCACCACCGTGTGATTGATAAGAAAACATTCGATGCAGTCAACAAAGATTTCACACCGAACATCCAACCTCGGTTCATTGGCCCGGTTCATCCGGGCAATTTTCTCTACCAGGATAGGGTCACTGGTGAAAGTATGAACCCCCGCATCATCTGTCCATCTAAATATGAACCTGTAATAAAAAGCTGATCGCACCCTGCTGCAGGGCAGCTTTTCACAGACAAGGGGATGATCCTCATCAACAAACAGTTCGGCCCGCACACATGTTACATCGGTAATCTCACCCACGGCAATTGCTGTAAGGTCTGTATCTACGGTGTTTACTTGGGTAACCTTGCACTCTTCATAAACTTTGTCAACCATTATACATTCAATTTCTGTGGGAGGGGGACAACCTTCGTAAGGATCACAGGGTCCCGGTCTTATGCCGTTATCATTAACCTGACTAAATTGAAATTCACTACCTTTTCCGCCACAACCATCCATATAAAAAAACCTCCTTCCTTTCTTATCACCTAATACCTTCGTTGCTGAAGGGATTTGGGCTTATTTTTACAACATTATATGCATATGTATAAGAAGGTGTGCAATCTAACCCGGGGAAAAAAATAATCATATTTTTTCGTATCCATGATTGTTTCCAAGCATATAAATTATTAATACTTCAACAGGAGGTGGATTTTGTGGAAGTGGATGAAAAATATTTACATCTCTCTCCAAGTATATTAAATGAAAATAACCTTCGTTACTGGTTTATTTATCCTACAGATAAAACCTTAAACTACTTATTTTCCTCCGACCAGGGCAGCAGCTGGTCAAAGGAAAAAATTGCTCTTCATGAAACGGTACAGAGTTACGCAGCAGCCATAGACACTCAAAATGCAATTCATATTATTTATAGAGATAAGGATCAAAATATTATGTACCTTAAACAAAAAGACCGTAGATGGGAAAAAAAGATCATATCCAGAGAGAAAGATGGTCAAAAAGCAGGTTTTTTTTGCTTATTATCTACTGAGAATGCCCTTCATCTTTGTTATTTAACCCTGGACCCCTCCGGCAGCCGTTGGAGGCTGATTCATCACATCATGAGAGGTGACTTATGGGAAACAGGAAAAATCCTGGAGGAGGGCTCTGGCTTATTCCATAACTATGCAATACTTTCTGCCGGACAACAAAACAGAGTCCATATGATTCAAAGACGCTTCCGAGAGGGCTGCTATGTTCTTTATTACAGAAACCTGAACCCTACCACTGATTTATGGAACAACCCAACTATAATTTCAACCAAAGATGAAAACCATTTTTTCCCCCTGGTCCTGGAAGATGAACAAAATGATCTACATTCCTTTTGGATTAATTATCAAGATTCAGAATATAAACTTATATACCGAAAAAGATGTTCGGGAGGGTGGCCTGAAGGAGGGTGGGGAGAACCAAAAACCTTAGGATTATCAAAATTAAAATCACCTCCTCTGCCGGTAGTCTTATTAAATAATACCGGCTTAACTGCTTATTGGAAACAGGAAAATACCGTTTTTTATCGCAGCTCCCGGGATAAAGGAGTAAATTGGACTACACCGGAAAGCTACACATTTAAAAACAGCTATGTTATTAGATATTCCCAAAACCCCCGGACAGCCAATAGAGAAAAATGTCAATGGCTTTTGGCAGATGAATACCCGCCCGGTAAGCTTATTCCCAAAATACCCGGAACCTACATACAGAAGAAGGAACCTGAAATAACTTCCCTCTCTCCTACTCAAAAAAAAGATATCCAAAATCTACAGCCCATAAAAGAACAAAAATTGCCTGAACCTGAGATTGATGCGGATATCCTGGAAGATGCCTTTTTAAAACTTGAAGGATATTCAGACCACCTGGTTAAACATGCCTCCAATCTTTGGAAAGAAAGGTCCCAAATGGAAAATATCTTGAATAAAAGGCAGCAGCAATACAACACTTTTTATAAATATGCGGGAGAAAAAGTCAGAGAACTAAACCAGGCAATATCCTCCCGGGAAAAAGACCTGGATAAACTAAAAAAACAATTAAAAGATACCCTTAAGGGAATTAATGAACAGCTTAAGAATGAAAAAATCAGATATAAACAGGAAAAAGAAACATATGACCAAAAAATTTTATCTCTTACTGAAGAAATCAAAAACTATAAATTACAATTGGAGAAATATAAAGATCATAATACCTGCTTAGAAAATGAATTGCAAAATGAGAAGAACATAAATGAAAAATTAAAAGAAGATATCCTAAAATTAAAAGAGACCACTTCTAAAAAAAGCAGCCTCTGGAGCAAAATTACAAAAACTATTTACCCACCCAAAAACATGTAACACTTGCCTATTGTTTTTCTATGTTCTCTGTTTCATAAGAAAAATATTCCGTGAAATCAAGAAATTCGCTGTCCCTTTGATTATACCATTTTTTATATACAAGATAATAAATCCAGCCCAATATACGAATCTTGGCGGTAATATAACTTCTCATATTGGCCAATGAAACTTCTTCTGTCACCTTTATAACTTCTAAAGGATCCTCTGCCTCCTGGCTGCTGCTCTGATTATTAACAATATCGTAAGATTTGAGCCCACTGTAATGGTCAGTTAATACCATTTCTGCTTTTCCCACCTTTGGGAGAAAATCAACCAAATCCCCAAGGTACCTGTTAAATATTTGCTTTTTTGTCTTCATAGAATCTAATTCCAGCTTTGTTTCTTCAGCTAAATTCTCAACAATATTCATGCTGTTTAAATATGGATTGTCTATCCTTTTATCCCTGCGTATAAACCACTCCACCAGGTAATCGATGTCATCTAATGTGCGGAAGGTAGGCGGCTTGTTCAGCACCCCATGATTATCCTCCTCATCCACTTCCTGTGAACGGATGAATCCCAACCTTTTTTCTAAGTATTTTAAAACAATAAGTCCTAACACCACAACGGTAACAAAAAGTACGGTTGTAAGAATTACAGGGGTTTCCACTAAAATTACCTCCCACTTTCAGATAAAACTAGTATATCACTACGGAATTAAACTTACAATTTTCTAGACATTTTTCTAACTTTATCGTAGAGGTTGTTAAAAGAGGTAACTGGATGTGCTTAAAATGTTTAGTGGGGGGAATAATAAAGGAAGAACCGTATAAGTTTTTTTGAAAGGATAATTTACTAATGGATTATTCCCTATCCTTCTTAGCATTCGCTGCATCTATTCCCCTTCTAATCACCATTATCTTAATGGCCATTTTTAACTGGCCTGCGGTCAAAGCTATGCCCGCTGCCTGGACTGCTGCGGTATTGATATCCTCTCTTTTGTGGATGATGAGCCCAAAGCGAATTCTAGCCGCCAGCATTTTAGGTTCCCTTCAAGCCTTTAACATACTGCTCATCGTTTTTGGGGCAATACTGATTTTAAATACCTTAAAAAAAAGTGGAGCCATGGAAACGATAAACCACAGCTTCCATAAAATATCTCCGGATAAACGGATACAGGCCATTATTATCGGATGGTTCTTCGGTTCTTTTATTGAAGGGGCAGCAGGATTTGGGACCCCTGCTGCCTTGGGAGCCCCCCTAATGGTTGGTTTAGGATTTCCTCCCCTGGCCGCAGCTATGGCCGCGCTTATTTTCAACAGCACTGCCGTAACTTTTGGTGCCGTAGGGACGCCAATTATTGGCGGCTTAGGAGCTGTGCTCAACACTCCCTACGTTCGGGAACAGCTCCCCGCCGGCCTCACCTATGGAGGATTTTTAAGAGAGTTGGGTATCTGGTCAGCTTTGCACCACGTTATTATAGGCACCTTCTTACCCCTTCTGGCCGTTTCTATGCTAACGGGCTTTTTTGGAGAAAAAAGATCTTTTAAAGAGGGCCTGGAGATATGGCCCTTTGCTCTTTTTTCCGGATTAATTTTTACGATTCCCTATTACTTCATGGCAGTATATTTCGGTCCGGAACTTCCCTCCGTAATCGGCGGGCTCTTGGGTCTGGGCATTATCATCCCGGCCGCCTCCCGAAATTTTTTAATTCCAAAAAAAGCCTGGAACTTTGCCCCTCCCGATAAATGGCAATACCGTTGGGGTAAAGCCAGTTTTTCACCGCTTAACAGAGAGGCTCCTTCTCTTTCTTTAGCCATCTCCTGGCTGCCATACCTGTTAATCGCTATAATTTTGTTAGTTACCCGCCTTCCAGCCCTAAAAATTGGTCCACTGCTTAGGAGTATTTCCTTGAATTGGAACAATATCTTAGGGGAAGGGATCAATTTTTCACTTCAGCCTCTTTATATACCGGGGATTATTCCATTTACCCTGGTTGCTGTAATAACTGTCTGGCTGCACCGCATGAAAAAGAGTGAAGTCAAAGAAGCCTGGCTGAAAACCATCAGACAGATGATTCCTACAACTGCAGCTCTTATTTTTACCGTATCCATGGTACAGGTCATGGTCATGTCTGATGTGAACAATTCAGGTTTAGACAGCATGATGCTGGTCATGTCCAAAACGGCTTCCTTAACTTTCAGAGATTTATGGCCGCTGGTCTCTCCCTTTATAGGAGCTCTGGGAACGTTTATCTCCGGCAGCAGTACTGTTTCAAATATTCTGTTTGGGAGCTTTCAGTACCAGGTAGCCAATGAATTAAATATTTCCAGGTTAATTACCGCAGGTCTCCAGGGCACAGGGAGTTCTATCGGCAACATGATCAGCATTCATAATATTGTAGCTGTCCTGGCTACAGTTGGCATCAGTGGTGTAGAGGGTGAGATAATTAAAAAAAATTTTCTCCCTGCTTTCATTTATGCCTTCCTGGTAGGAATTATAGGCCTTCTGTTCACCTACATAATTTTTCCCCATACTTTTTAAAACTCTCCCTATCCCTTCCCTTCCTTTTCAGAACTGATAACTTTCTATCACTACAGCGAAAGGCTGTTTATTCAAACTACCGCTAAGCCGTGGGGACGGTTCCATCGTCCAAGTTTTTTTACCTCCGCTCTTGCTCCAGTGACGCTGGAACCGACCCCACGGCACCGCTTAACTGCAGTTTTAGCCGTAATAATAATAGTAAGTTTTAACGCCTGAGCCATATGACAGGTTCCAATATGGCGATTTTTTTATACAACTTATAATAAACATTAGATATTGTAGAAGGACGTTGATGCCTTTTGTAGAATATAAACATAATCTGGTGATATTTGTTCAAATATTTGGAGGTGCACCTTTAAGAAAATGAATAAATTATGCAAAAATATTCTAAAAGCTGTGGGAAACACTCCCCTGATCCAACTTCAACATCTGGCTGGACCAAAAGACGCCCGGGTTTTAGTCAAATATGAAGGACTAAACATCGGGGGCAGTATCAAAACCCGTACGGCCCTGGGAATGATTGAAACTGCTGAAAAACAGGGACTGCTAAATAAAGACTCGATTATTGTCGAATTTACCAGCGGAAACCAGGGGATTGGCCTTTCTTTGATCTCCGCTGTAAAAGGATACAAATGTAAAATTGTTATGCCGGAGAACATGAGCCTGGAAAGAAGAAAATTAATTGCTTCATACGGTGCAGAAATTGTTTTAACCCCAGAAGGTGAAAATATTGGTGATACCTTTGATATTGCCAGAGAGGCTGCTAAAAAAATGGCCCAGGAAGATTCCCGGGTCTGGCTGGCCAATCAATTTGGGAATCCTGCAAACCCTGACATACACCGCCTCACCACTGCCAGGGAAATAGTAAAACAAGCCGGTGGACCAATCCATGCTTTCTGCAGTGGTATTGGTACCGGTGGAACCATTACCGGTATAGGAGAAGTTCTAAAAGAACACTATCCTGAAGTCAAAATAATAGCCGTAGAACCTGAAGAAGCAGCGGTGCTGGATGGCGGACCCATAGGCCAACATGTAATTCAGGGGATGGGGGATGGTATTATACCGGACATATTAAACAAAGAAATTATCGATGAAATAGCCCTGATTTCCGATAAAAATGCCTTGGACACTGCCCGGGCTCTGGCTAGAGAAGAAGGACTTCTAGTGGGGATTTCCTCAGGGGCCAATACCTGGATAGCCCTGCAGTTAGCTAAGAAATTAGGTTCGGGAAAAACTGTGGTAACCATTCTTCCTGATACCGGTGAACGATATTTAAGCACCATTCTCTTCTCCTCCTGCAGGGATACCAATTAATAATTAAAAAATTACATTTTGACTACTTATTCTTTATATATTTTAATCGTAACATCCTTAGGGATAGCCAGGCCGCAAGCGGCCTCTATCCCTTTTATAATAGCCATAGGAACCGGACAAGCGGCATGACAGCGTTTCCCCGCCGCAATATAAACCGGAGAACCGCCAATCCTGGATAAACATCCCTTGCGTGAATCTACCTCTTTTAAATCTTCACCCATAGCCTTTACCGCAGGGCAATCAGAAGTTATGTCTACAGCTGCAGTCTTTTCATCATTTGAATTTACAGTAATTTTAGACATTAACCCACAGATTCCAGGATCCACCTCAACCACGATCATTTTCATCACTCCAATTATATTCTCTTTTATGAGCTATTTGTTCAAAACTCGCTTTAATTAAATTCTGTGACCATCAGTTCTACCACCTGCTCCATGGTTAAACCGACACAATCAATGGTAATATCCGCATACTGTTCATACAAAGGAACCCTCTTCATAAAAAGTGCCTCTAAACTCTGCCCTTTTTCCATAGCAACGCCCCGGGTCTTTATGTTTTGAACTCTTTTTCTGATCTCTTCAAAGGGTAGGCTCAAGTATAATACTACTCCATACTTTTTCAACCAATTCACAGCCTTTTGACTGTAAACTACGCTTCCTCCGGTGGCTACAACATAATTGTTTATTTCTAATTCTAAAATAACTTCCTCCTCTATCGTAAGGAAATATTGAATTCCCTTTTGATCTATAATACTCTGCAGCAATTTTCCTTCTCTTTTTTGTATGAGAAGATCGGTATCCACAAAAGGCCTTCCCAGCGCCTTAGCCAAAAGCACACCCAGGGTGCTTTTCCCTGCACCAGGCATACCAATCAAAACAATATTTTTCATCCATCTCCCCCTGATCTTTATAGGAACCAACTTAAGAATCTAGAATTAATTCTCTCTTAATTTAAATATTACTCAAACCCTAATGCCTCAGGAACTCCAGTGATGCATTGGACATCTAAAACACCAGTTACTTCCCTTAGAATGATTTCTCTCTCCTCAAGGCAGCAATTTACCAGCAGGGGAACCCCCGCTGCCTTAAACATGTCCAAATCCCCCAGGCCATCACCTACCGCAGCGACTTCAACAGGGGAAATATTTAAACTGCTGGTCAATCGGTTTAAATATGCTCCCTTGGATAGTTCCCATACATCCAGGGAAACATTTACTTTCGCCTCACCGGTGAGTATCCCTTCCTCTACCACCAGCTCATTGCCTGTAAAATGCTTTATCTCTAATTCATGAGCAACCCTTTCTACCAGGGGAAGTAATCCACTGGAGATAAGGGCCACCTCAACATGGTTCTGTTTTATCTTTTCCACCGCTTCTTTGGCTTTTTCCATCACAGATATCTCTTCTAAAATATTAATCAATCTATCCCAGGAAATCCCCTTCCACCTCAAAGCGTCCAACCGGGCAAACTCAGCGTAAGTTATTTCTCCTGCACGAAACTGATTCAGATACTTTTCCCCCACATCCTCCCAAATTCCCAGCTTCCTGTGTATATAAGCCCAGGCACTCTTTTCAACAGTAAGTGTGCCATCCACATCAAAGGCTACCAGTTTTACCTTATTATTTGTTATCACTTAAGTCACCTCATCTATTTTTAACAGGCTTCAACCAAATGATTATATGCCCGCAAATATGATAATATAAAAACGATGAACGATAACATCCCGGTCATATACTTCTACAACCCCCACCCCCAGATCTGTAAAACTTTCCGCCAACAGGTTGCTCTTTTGATGAGGTATTTTCATCATGCTATTTAGAACATCCCCGGCATTACTACTGCTCTTGACAAAGTTTACTGCCACGTTGGTATAATGGGCCATGCCGGCATTACTGACCATCTCCAGGGAATCACTATAACTGGGCAAAACATGGTCATAATAATCCAATTCCAGAAGGTCCAAAGCCTGAAACCTGGCCAGTTCCCTCAAACCCGGCTGGTGGGATAAAACATCTAGCCCGGCCTTTCTCCTCTCCTGATTGATCAGCATAATCACAGCCTGCTCCTCCTGAAGATTGTAACTTGACTCCACCGCCGAACCGTTTATTTCCTCTTCCCCAATCTCCTGACTAAAAGGCATGGACCATCCACCGGTACCGCTGTTGGTAAAAAGGATAATAACTCCTATCAGAACAACGGCAGATATAATGGCTGCATAATTTAAAATTTTTTCTTGTTTAATTTCCTTTTGACTTTTTTCCAGCTTATTTCTATTTCTAAAATATATCAAAATAACGACTACAATAAAAATGGTTAAAAAGAAATCTATTGGTATCACCTTTTTCTACTTTTTTTTAATAATGAAATTGCTACGTAGTTCTTTTAACGATTTTTAATTTCCTTATATAATGCTAAATACTAATTCCATTCTCTAATTTTTTAAACCTTTTATGTACATTATAGCATATTTAATATGTACAAATAGGGCTTTCTTAGTGCCTTTGTGGAATAGTTTTTATACTGTCACATTTTTTTCTGTACAGCATATTATGGAAAGAAAATAAATAAACAAGGAGGGAAGTAGTATGCATACAGCATTAGACGTAAAAAAACGTTTACTAAAAGTAGATAAGGTAATCGGTGAAACCACCGTTACTAAAGTATTTGAAAGTACTGTCACCTTACCCATCAAAGCTATCAAGATATTTGATGTAGTGGCCAGCCTGAGTAATGTCAGGGGAGAGGTACGGGAAGGTGGGGTACTGGTCACCGGTCTAATCAAAAAACAGCTGTTTATCGTCGATGAGGGTGACCTGGTCAGACATGTGCCGGAAGAAATTCCTTTCAGACAGTTTATTGAAGTACCCGGTGCAAAACCTAACCTGAAAGTTCAAATTAAAGCCACCATCGTTGACATACAAACACACTTGACGGATAAAGGAAAAAAAGTCCGACAGGAAGTTATCATAGAAATATTTGTAAAAGTTACTGAAACAGAACAATTGATGGTAGTCACCGACGTTAAAGGCGGCCCCAAAGACCTGAAAGTTGAGAAAAAGCTGTTAAAGGTTGAAAGTGTAATTGGTGAAGACAGAGTCTCAGAAGTAATTAAAAATACTGTAGAACTGCCGATTACCGCCAAAAAGATTTTTCAAATTGTTTCAGAAGTAAGGGATGTTAAAACAGAAATTAAACGTGATATTGTGATAGTTCGGGGCATAGTCCATAAACAAATCTTCCTGGTGGATGAAGGAGATCTAGTAAGGCACGTTGCTGAAGATGTACCCTTTAGCGTTGCTGTGAACATTCCCGGAGCCCGGGATGGCTTAAATGTGCAGGTGGATGTCAATGCTATTGTGGATGACTTTGAACTTATTAGACCTCCCAGCAAAAAACTTCGGCAGAATATTATTCTGGATATCTTCGTAAAAGTTACCGAAACTCTTCAAATTGAAGTAGTTACTAACGTTACCGGCACCGGTATTATCGTAGACAGAAAACTGCTTAAAGTTGAACAGGTAGTTGCAGACGTTATCCAAACTACCACGGTTGAAGCAGAAGTAGAATTGCCGATGAAAGCCGAGAAGATATTCCGTATCATGGCTGAAATTGTTAACATTCAAACGGAAATCGTTAACGGCAAAGTAATTATCAGAGCTGTTCTCCATAAGCAGATATTCTTTGTAGATATGGGCGGCCTGCTGAGACATGTCAGAGAGGATGTACCCTTCCAAATTGTTGCCAACGTACCTCCCGCTGTCCCAGACATGAATGTACAGGTAAGATTAAGAATTGTAGGAGATATTGATTTCGAAATTATTAAAGGGAAAAAGGTCCTGCAAACAGCTGTAATTGAAGCCTTTATTAAAATTACAGAAACAGAACAGCTGAAGGTTGTGATTGACGTTAGAGCTGAAAAACCTTTTCCGCCCAAGCCGCCGAAACCGCCAATACCACCTAAGCCACCCTTTCCACCCAGACCTACTACGAGATTTGTAATCGTTCAAAAAGGTGATACCCTGTTTAAAATTGCCCAACGGGAGGGAGTCTCTCTGGATGCTTTAATCAGGGCAAATCCCCAGATTAAGGACCCCAACCTGATTTTCCCAGGACAAAAGGTATTTATCCCAACTAAGCCGAAACCACCTACGAAATTTGTAATCGTTCAAAAGGGCGATACTCTATTTAAAATTGCCCAACGGGAGGGAGTTTCTCTGGATGCTTTAATCAGAGCAAATCCTCAGATTAAGGACCCCAATCTGATTTTCCCAGGACAAAAGGTATTCATCCCAACAAAATGGTAGAATAATTTTAGGGAGCCGGCTTGCCGGCTCCCTAAATTATTCTTTTGAATCCCTGTGAAAAACCATTAACTCAAGAGGCACCCTTTGCATTCGGTTAAAAATTGGCTGTCTTGCAATGAAATAATTCATATGCCCTCCCTAAACATTCTTCCGGGCTTTGCTTCCATTTTTTGTCTTACCTTAAAGAGGAACTATACTTAAACTTTTTCATATATGGAAAAAGCTTTTTTTCTAAATCCAAAATCCTCTGTCTGTGTAACAAATTCAGAAGTGCCTAAAATGAAGTAACCACCTTGCTTAAGTGATTTTGAAAATTTGTGCAGAAGTGCGTTTTGGGTTTCGGGAGTAAAATATATGAATACATTTCGACAGAGGATTAAATTATACCCCTGGGGATATGGGTCGCTTAACAAGTTATGCTGCTTAAAATGAATGTTTTCCTTAATCCGCTTTTTTATTCGGTACTCTTCCCCCTCTGCCTCAAAATATTTAGACTTAAGATTCTCAGAAATATTCTTCAAAACATTGGCTTTATACCTGCCGGCTTCAGCCGTCTGCAAAATATTTTCATCAAAATCCGTGGCATCAATACGGAAGGAACGAGCCTTTGCCTCATGCAATAAAATGGCTAAAGAATAAGGCTCAGCGCCTATAGAACAGCCGGCACTCCATATCTTTAGTGAACCGTTTTTTTTCGATAGGTTTGGAAGAATATTGTCTCTCAAATTATTATACATTTTAATATCCCGAAAAAATTCCGAAGTGTTTATAGTCAAATAATCTCGGAATCGTTTCAACACAGCCTTATCTTTAGATAATACAATATAAAAGTCAGAAAAGCGGGAAACCCCATGCTTTGTCATAAACTGCGTTATGCGCCTTTTTACCTGTCGTTCTTTATACTGGTTTAAGTCCAAACCAATTTTATTATAGAGATTTTCTTTGAATTTTTCATAATCAGAATCTATCAACACGGCCCCCCCTTAGGTTAGCTCTTAAGTCCTACCATTCTTATTAAGGCTTTTGGTATATCCTCAAGCGGCAGAACATAGTCTGCCGCCCCCAATTCCACCACTGCCCTGGGCATTCTATATATTACTGAGGTCGCCTCATCTTGAACCACGGTCCTGCCGCCTTTCTCTTTTATGTTAACCATAGCTTCAGCACCGTCTTTTCCCATTCCTGTTAAGATAACCCCAATCATGATGTCACCATACACCTGTACTGCAGAATCAATCATGACATTGGCAGAAGGACGGACATGCTCTACCGGAGGATCCTGATTCAAATTCACAAAACCATCCCGGGTAACTACCATATGATACCCACCAGGAGCTATATAAGCAGTTCCAGCCATAAGCTTATCCCCCCTGTCCCCCTCCTTTACCTGGATATCACAAATTTTATCTAACCGCTGGGCCAAAGCATTGGTAAAACCCGGAGGCATATGCTGCGTAATGATTAAGGGAGCAGGAAAGTCTCCCGGCAAATTTATAAGAACATGTTCTAAGGCTTTGGGCCCTCCCGTGGAGGAACCAATAGCTACCACATTTTTAAAACCCTCCCGGGACTTGAACCGGGGAGAAACAGAAGGAACGGCAAACAAATCCCTTTTTTGCCGTTGATCATCTCTAGGGGATATTTTTAAATTCTTAGCCCGAGCCGCCAGCCGTGCCCTGTGAAGAAGTTCCTCCCCGACAGTTTTTAAATCTTTACTCAGATACCCGGGCTTTGGTATAAAGTCTACAGCCCCTAAGGAAAGGGCCTCAATGGTAATTTCACTTCCCCTGCGGGTGTGGCTGCTTAACATGATTACCGGTACCGGATTATCCTGCATAATGACTTTAAGTACTTCAATTCCGTTCATGCGGGGCATTTCCACATCTAAAGTTATTAAGTCAGGTTTAAATCTTTTTATTTTTTTCAAAGCGTCTTCCCCGTCCCTGGCCGTGGCTACCACCTGAAACTCATCACTTGAACCAAATATATCGGAAACGATTTTACGCATTAAGGCAGTGTCGTCAACTACCAGCACCTTTATCTGCTCCATATGTCCTAAGGTCCTCCTCAAATGTTATAGCTCTACTTCTTTCTGTCCTACTTTTGTAATCAGAACCTGTCCACTATCTGCCAAAAGTTTCATAGTTCTACCGGAATTACCCCCCACATCTTGAGAAAGGAGGGGTATCTTCACCAGGGCCAGGGTTTCTATAACAGCTTTAATATTTTTTTCGCCAATGCTTTCACCATTAAACTTATATTTAAAAAGTTCACTGCCACCAGCTATTTTAGCTCTAATTCTTTCCTTCCTGGCTCCCAACTTGATCATTTCCGTAAGCATGAGAGGAACAGCTGTATCAGCGAACTTTGCCAGGTTATCCCGATTGCTGAACAAAGTACTGTTAGAAAGAATTATATGAGATAATCCAGCCACCTTCACTAAAGGATCATAAAGAGCTATGCCCACACAGGACCCCAAACCGATAGTAACCAAAATACCTTCTTTTTTTAATACTGCTAAATCTGCAATTTTTACACGAACGACATTTTCCATAACTAGGCACCCTTCAACAGCATATTGTAAATAACCTCAAAAGCATCCTTTTCTGGAATTATTGTTAAGAACCCCTGAATATTTGTTTTCTCCGTAACAAAAGAAGTTTTAATCAAAACAATAAAATCCTCCACCACCTGACTCTCCGCCAGGATTGTACCCAATATAGCTTCAGTCATATCCACAGCCACTCCCGGAGGTTCGGGGACTAAGGTCATATCCATCAAAAAAGATAGAGCATTTAAATACCCCGCTGTCAAAATATTCCCAACTTCTGCCACTGCCGAAAGGCCAAATTCATCCAACCCTTCAGCCATGCCCTCTGTAACCGTAAATGCTAAATTTTCGGCACTATCCAAAGGAACTATAAAAATCATATAAAGCCCAATATCTCCCCCAACCTTAACATAAATTCCAGTTACTTGCTTTTCAGGCCCGCCCATGCAATCAGGAAGCTCACTTAAGGGGACCACTGACACTTCCGGGACAAACATATTCACTCTTTCTTCCTTTAACATGGCCGATAGAGATGAGGTTGCATTACCCATACCAATATTTCCCAATTCTTTTAATAAATCTAATTGTTGGCTGTTTATATTTTTCATTTTGACATCACCCCATATTATCCTAAAACTTTTTTAACTGCATCAAGTATCCGGTCGGGTTGGAAGGGTTTAACTATAAAATCTTTTGCCCCGGAACTGAGGGCTTCTATTACTAACGATTTTTGTCCCATGGCGCTACAGACGATGATTTTTGCCTTAGCGTCATAACTCATAATTTCTTTAATGGCAGAAATACCGTCCATGTTGGGCATGGTGATATCCATAGTAACCAGGTCAGGCTGTTCTGTTTTATATTTCTCTACTGCCTGCAGTCCGTCTTCTGCTTCTCCTGCAATTTCATATCCATTTTTTTGTAAAATATTTTTTAAAGTCATGCGCATGAATGCCGTGTCATCTGTTATCAAAATTTTATTAGCCAAGTATATAACCTCCTTTTAAATCAGGGTTGAGATATTAAGTATGAATGCCACCTTGCCGTTACCCAGAACTGTTGCTCCTGCCACACCCTTAATCTCTCCTAAAATCCTGCTTAATGACTTAATTACTATCTCCTGCTGCTCTAAAAGATCATCAACAATAAGTCCTGCCTTCTTGTCTCCAGCTGTTACGATAACTACAGGAATTTCTTCTGGCCTCTTACAGGTCAAGCCCCGCAGCTGCTCCTGGAGGGAAACCAGGGGCAAAACCTCCTTACGAAGAGAAATAACCTCCTGTTTTTGTATAGTTTTTATTTCTTTTTCAGTAATATAGAGGCTTTCATTAATTGTTTCAATGGGTATAGCATAAATATCTCCAGCAGCTTTTACCAGGAGGGCTCTGATAATGGCCAGAGTCAAAGGCATACGGATCGTAAAGCTGGTGCCCTGTCCTGGCTTTGCCTGCACATCAATAAGTCCACTTAAGCTTTCTACTATTTTACTGACAGCATCCATACCTACCCCCCGGCCGGATACATCTGTAACTTCTTTTACTGTACTGAATCCGTTTTTAAAGATAAGCTTATATGCATCTTCCTTTTTATAATGTTCTGCCTCTTCACTGGAAATAATTCCTTTAGCTACAGCAATACTTATAAGCTTTTTCTCATCTAATCCACTTCCATCATCAGAAACTTGAATAGCCACATAACTACCTTCGTGACGGGCTTCTAGTTTTACTAAACCCTCTTTCGGCTTACCTGCTTTTTGCCTCTCCTCCTCAGACTCTATTCCATGATCTACAGCATTGCGCAGCAGATGAACCAGAGGATCGCCAATTTGATTCACAATTGATCTATCCAGCTCAGTTTCTTCACCGCTTATCTCAAACCTTATCTTCTTTCCCCTCTCAAGGCTTAAATCCCTTATCATGCGGGGAAAGCGGTCGAAAACCTGCTTAACTGGTACCATCCTCAGTTTCATTACAGCACTCTGCAGGTCTGTGGTGATTCGATTTAAATGTTCTGCAGCCCCTATTATTTCTCCATTTTCATTCCTTTTTGCTACATCCACAATGCGAGTCCTGTTTATTACCAGCTCTCCTACTAGATTGATCAATTGGTCTAATTTTTCTGTCTCCACCCGGATTGTTTTCTCAGAGCGCTTGGTAGACTGTATTTTGGGCTGCTGCTCCAACAAAGAAGCCTTGACATTATCGGAAGAAGTATTGATTTTTTCTAACTGTTCAACGGGAACATCAGCGGGCGGAGAATCTGAATCCACTGAGTTAACAACTTCTTCCGTGTATTCTTCTATCTCTACCTTTTCAATCTCCAATATGTTGAGAAGTTCTGCCTTTATTACTGCAGCATCAGTACTGCTTTGACAAAGAACAAAGAAATCTTTATCAAAGTTATCATCTTCCAAATCCGTAACCGGAGGTTTTACCTTTAAAACCACCCCATTGTTTTCTAAAACCTTGATTACCATATATGCTCTGACGGATTTAAGAAGACAATCTTCCGTAAGAGATACAGCTATGTAGTATATTTTATCCTCTTTACCTCTAACCTCTTTTACAATTTCTTTTTCAAATTCATCCAAACGAAGTGAAAAATTTTCCTTAATTGAGGAAACCTCCTCTTCCTCTTCGCCTTCAACTAATCTCCTTAACCCTTCTAATAAATCGGAGGTGTCTACCGGGGGAAGCTCCGGGTTTTCCACCCGATTAGACAACCCTTCCAAGGCATCTAAAGATTTAAACAGGATATCAGCAAACTCCTTGCTTAAATTTATAGTCCCTTCCCTAAGTAGATTCAAAGCATTTTCCATCTCATGGGTAAGCCCTGCTATATCGTCATACCCCATGGTAGCCGACATACCTTTTAAGCTGTGAGCAGACCGAAAAATCTCCTGAATCAGTTCATTATTTTCCGGTTCATTTTCCAATTTTAAAAGGGCATCGTTCAGGGATTGAAGGTGCTCCTGAGCTTCTGCCAGGTAAATATCTTTATATTCACTAAAATCCATACGCCCACTCTCCCTTACACTTGCTGTGTCACAACTTGTTTTTTAATATCTTCAATAATAATTTGATCTAATGGAACTCTTTCCTGGGAAGAAATTATCTTCTCAGGTTTTAAAATTATAATCAAGCGTTCTGCTATTTTGCCGATACCCTGAATAAAATCGATGATACAACCGGACACACTGCTGGGAGGTGGTTCGATTTGCTCTCCAGTTAAGTGCAGCACTTCAGAAACTTGATCAACAATCAAGCCTATGAGGTCTTCTCTTATTTCCACAATTATTATCCTAGTATGACTGTCCTGTTCTCCTGAATCAAGGCCAAAACGCTTTCTCAGATCAATGACAGGGATTACCTCACCCCTTAAATTAATTACTCCTTCAATAAACTGGGAGGTTTGAGGCAGAGGAGTAATATCTGTGTACTTGAGTACCTCCCGGAGCTGTTGAATATCAATAGCAAACTCTTCATCCTCCAGACAGAAAGCTACCACTTGTATTTCCCTGCTGATTCCTTCATCAGCCATCTTTTCTCACCTCTTTAATATTATCTTAATGCTGCTTAGTAATGATTTCCCGCAGCCGTATACCATAGAAATCGCTAACCGCTACAATGTCTGCCCGAGCTATCAGCTTACCATTGGCATAAATATCAATAGGTTCCCCAGCATAACTATCAAACTCCATCACGGAGCCTTTGCCCAGCTTTAATATCTCCCTCAAAGGAACTTTTACCTTACCAACAATCCCTTGAAGTTCAATGGTAATATCTTTAACTAACTCTAACCCTTCCATTTCCAACGGACTGTAAATATTACCTACATCAGAGGGATATGACGTTACAATTGAATCCTCCCCGGATGATTCTTCTTTTTCTCCTTCTACCCCTAAAACCTCCTTTTCCCTTTCTGACTCCTTTGAAGGAGACATCTCTTCCCCATTCTTATAGCCCCCTAAAAGGTATGAAGTCATATCTTTTGCAAAATCCAAGGGTATTAACTGGAGTATTTCACTATCTATTAAACCCTCAACTTCAATTTTAAAGGCAATCTGAATAAGCCCTTCCTCTATATCAAAGATGCCTCCTTCTCTATCTGTGCTTGTATCTATTTCTTTATACTCCAGTCGGGGAGGTGAAATGTTAATCATTCTGTTAAATAGATCAGACATGGCTGTAGCTGAAGCCCCCATCATTTGGTTCATAGCCTCGCTGACGGCACTGATACTTATTTCATCTATCTCCCCTTTTCCATCAGGCTCCTGCATCATCATCAACTGAGCAATTATGACAGCATCTTGGGCATTAATAATTAACACATTTTTTCCTATAAGCCCTTCTGAGTAAGATACTTCCACAATAACACAAGGTGCCGGGTATCTGTGTTTTATATCTTCTACGCTTGTATAGCTAAGCTTTGGAGCAGTAATATTAATCCGCCGGGATACCAGCTGAGATAAAGTGGTAGCAGAAGAACCCAAAGAAATGTTGCCGATTTCCTTAAGGGTTTCCTTTTCCATATCATTAAAGTTATCTAGAGGATTGTCAATAGAAGGCTGTGACTTTTCTTCTGGCTCTGGAAACATATCTCCCAAAAGGCAAGAAGCCATCTCAGAGGCCAACTTTAACGACCAAAACTGCACCAGACGCCCCTCGGGTAAACCCTCCACTACCATCTGAAAAGTTACCTGGAGAACTGCCCCCTCTTCCCCTATCAATTCCTGAAAATCCTCCTGGGTTAAAAGTCTATGCTCCACCTGAGGAGAAACAAGGCCTACATTACGGTTTAGCATTTCTGACATGGCCGTAGCCCCAGCCCCCAAAACCTGATTTAGAGCTTCGGTTAGAGCACTTAAATGCATCTCCGACAATTCTGATTCCAAAGATGACTCCTGCATCATCATAATTTGTCCAATAAACACCGCATAGTCCCTGGGAAAAATAATAAGACTCTTTCCTGAAAGACCATCGCTATACCCCATCTTAACCAAAACATCAGAAACAGCAAAAAAAGAAGACAGCTCCCCTGCTTCAACAACCTGCAGGGAAGGCATAGTAATATTGGCACTACGCCCCAATAATTGAGATAGGGCAGTACCCCCTGCCCCAAAAGCAATATTGCTCAGTTCCTTTAACGCTTCCTGCTGCATATCTTCTAAAGAAATACTCATATACCTTTCCTACCTTTCCTAATAAAGGTATTTTCGACATTATTTTCTCATTCCCTGCTGCAATGTACTACAAATTTCACAATATTTCTCCCTAAAATTAAAATAAGCCCTTATGGGCTTATTTTAATTTTTGAATTCTATCTTCCGGTGTTAGAATGTGTTTAATACGAAGTCCAAAGCTCTCATCTACCACTACAATTTCACCCCGGGCCACAATTTTATCGTTAATACAAAAATCCACCAGCTCTGAAATATTTTTCTCAGTCTCTACAATCTTCCCCAACTGCAGCTCCAAAAGCTCCGATAGGCTTCTCCGAGTCTTTGCCAGAACCACTCTTCCTTTCACGGGAATCTCTAAAATTAGATCCAGCTTCCTCTGATCTAATGTTGTATTATGATGATAATCTGAAGAGGAAGGAGCAGCTTTCACTTCTGCTTCTTTTAAGCCTTCCTTCAACAATGCATCAATTTCTTCCTGACCTAAAAAATCATCCACCAGATTTCCCCCCCTGTGACCTGACATCATTAATTACACACCCCATTTTCTCCCCAATAACTCCCAGGCTGGCTTTAAAAACAGGTTCTTTTTCTATATATAAGTCTACCGGTTCATTTATCCTTCGATCTAACCGGATAACATCACCTTTTTCAAAGTTTAAAAAGTCTTGGACTGTAATGGTTGCCTTTCCCAGCAGCGCCACCATTTCCACCTCTGCCTCTTTCAGCTTTTTTGAAACTCTTTCTTCATCTTGAGAAGACTTTTCCCGAAATTTAGACTTGCCGGAAAACCAGGATTGAGCCGAGAGCTTGGTTAAAACTTTTTCCAAAGTTAAATAGGGAAAACAGATATTTAGAAAACCATCAATGCTGCCAATATCTGTGGAGAAGGTCAGCAAAACTACAGTTTCATTGGAGGCAACCATCTGATTAAACTGAGGGTTGACATCCAAACCCTCAATTTCAGGAGAAATAGGCGTAATATCTTTCCATGCATAGCTTAGATTATCTAAAATCTTGCTGTTAACCCTTTTCATGACACTTAATTCTATTTCCGTAAGTTCCCTTGCTTTTTTTAAAACATTTCCTTCACCACCAAAGAGTATATCAATGATAGGAAACATAAAGTAAGGATTAGTTTCCAACATGGCACTGCCCATTCGGTCGGAAAGACGAAAAACAGTCATTAATGTGGGTAAGGGAAGGTTGAATATAAACTCCTCATAACTAACCTGTCCGATAGATACTAGTTTTATCATCACAGGCAGCCGCAGATAAGCGGAAAGAAAATTGGATATAACCCGGGCAAAATTTTCATGTACTATTTTTAATGTCCTGATATGTTCTTTAGAAAACTTGTTAGGCTTACGAAAGTCATAAAGTACTGCATCTCCTGGTTGAACTTCTACTTTTGTGGTTTGGTCATCTGGCAGATCTCCGGTATGCAGGGCACTAATTAAAGAATCTATTTCTGATTGAGACAGAATGTCTTTATCCAACTTCTTTTAACCTCCTTCCTTAAAAAATATATATTCGACAATTCTCGTTTCTTTCCTGTAAAAATAATAACATCTTTTAGGCAAATGCTATTATTTTGGAGAAAATAGAGGATAATTCATAACCTAAAGCGAATCTACCAACAACCGTTTACGATTTTTTTCATCCCACATATAAAGGAGTAAGATAATATGGAAGGTGAAAATGGCACCATAAAAATAGTTGACCAAAAAGTAATAGTTTCGCCTCCCCAAGGCCAGGGACAGCACCCTCAGATAATGCCCGCTGATGGCTTAATTATACTGGTTAATAACCAAGAGATTAACTCCCCCACTCCTGTTACCACGGAGGATGAAATAATTATTACTGATAGGGAAGAAATCTTGGAAAACGGAAAAATAACGGTAGAAATTAGCCCTGATGGCTTAACAGCTATACTCCATCTTAAACCTGTTCTAAAAGCCCGCTTTTATGCCCGGGATTCAAAAGAAGAATTTATCCTAAAACCTGCAGCAGAACGGACCATTATAAAAGAACCTGCTGCAGATTTAGATACTGTAAAAAGCCTGCTGAAAGAAAACCAAATTATCTATGGCATAGATGAAGATGTTTTAAGAAAAGCCATTTTCTCCATGAACGCAGAAGGGATAATAATTGCCCAGGGGGTACCCCCAATTAATGGCAAAGATGCTAAAATACAATTTTTCTTCACAGAAAATAGCGCCGTTACCTTCGATGAAGAATCTCTTAATAACATAGACTACCGGGAAAAAGGCGATATCTTCTCTGTAGAAAAAGATTTTCTCCTTGCTGAAAAGATTCCAGCAAAGGAAGGAACACCCGGAATGTCGGTCACCGGCAAAGAGATCCCTTTCCTGCCACCTAAAGATTTTAAGTTTTTAGCCGCCTCAAACATTTACCTGGATGAAGACCAGCTTAAGGTTTATGCCAAAGATATAGGAAGGCCTCGAGTAGAAAAAGGGCCGGGTTATTATAAGATTAAAGTACTGCCCCTTTATATAGTGCAGGAGGATGTCGCTTTAAGTTCCGGTCATGTCCGCTTCCGTGGAGATGTTCAGATAAACGGCAAGGTTCAGGAATCCATGGAAGTGCTGGCAGGAGGGAGTCTGCAAATTTATGGTGGTGTTAACGGGGCAAATATCCGAGCCGGCGGATCTATTACTATTTTTAAAAATGTAATTAACAGCAGAATAGAAGCTGGAGCCAAACAATCCTTTGTCTTAAAAGTTTCTCCTTACCTCCTGGAATTTGAAAAAGCCTTGTTAAACATATTAAAATCTTATAAACAAATCATCACCAGGCCTGAATTTAAAAAAGCCCGATTTGGCTTTATTTTAGACCTGTTGGTAGAAAAAAAATTTACCACGTTTCCAAAACAGCTTAAAGAACTACATGAAATGTTAAAAATTGAATTAAAAGGTGACTTCCCCGAAGAAATGGTGCAGTCTGTTAAACTCTTAAATAAAACCATTGGGGATTTCAATCCCCTACCGTACCAGGAATTAACAAAAACTGTAGAACTACTGCAAATAACAAGAGCATTAAAAGAACTTTTTCAAGAACAACCCCAGGAAAAAAGCAGTATTACTATTATTTACGCGTTAAATTCCATTTTAGAAGCCAGCGGCAGCATCACCGTAGAAGGGCAGGGCTGCTATCACACTGACATTATTTCCCAAGACACCGTTGAAGTTAAGGGAGTGATTAGAGGGGGGACAATTACAGCAAAAAATGATGTTCGAATTAATAAGATTGGTTCTGATGCTGCCATTGAAACTACGGTTATAATCCCCGAAAATAAAACAGTTTACATGAATAAAGTCTTTGAAAATACCATTGTTCAAGCAGGAAAATCCTCCTACAAGTTCACCTCCCCCAAGAGCAGGGTAAAGGTTTTCTTTGACAAGATAAGTTCCACCGCAAAGGTAGACAATTTTTAAGTGATGGTTCTATTGTTTTGTTTTATTTCTTTAATTGATTGTAAATTTCAACAGCCAGGGGAGAAGCAGGTGATTTGGCTGCTTCCGTTGATATTTGCCACAGCATATGCTCCCACCACATGTCTTCCTCGGGGCACTTTTCGGTTAAGACTGCCTTAGATATGCTGCTTAACATTTTTTCATAAAGGATAGCCGCAAACTCCTGGCTTACTTTTTTTAGCTCTTTATCCTCACTGGTACTGTCGCTGCTTTTATTTGTGTCTGCCACCTGCAGCAAATTTGCATTCATCATATTATCTACAATCACCGGATCAGCCCCTCTCTTTATTGCTGATATTTTATAGCCCCAAAAAATCCTCTCTATCTGCGGAGTTGATTCGCCATTCCCCACATCTCATCTGCAGTCAGGATAGAACGGGAGCTCACCTCAAAAGCCCTCTGGGCCATGATAAGTCGGGTCATTTCCTCTATAAGACTAACATTTGAACTTTCTAGATGCTGCTGCCGGATAAAACCAAAACCCTCTTCTCCTGGAAATCCAGCTTCCGGTTCCCCGGAGTTGCCTGTGGCTGCCCAAAGGTTATCACCCTGTGCTTCTAAACCGGCAGGGTTATTAAAGCGATATACTACTACCCGGCCTTCTTCGATTATTTCCCCCTGGTCGTCCATAACCATTATATGACCTTTTTCATCTACTATAAAAGTAGTTCCTTCTATCCCCCGCAAATTCTCCGGCAGCAGTTCTACCAGATAACCTTGAGCAGTTACCAGATTGCCTGCCCCGTCCCTATAAAAGTTTCCATTTCTAGTAAATGCTTCACTGCCGTCAGGAAGCCTTACCCGAAAAAAACCGTCTCCATCTATAGCAAAATCCAGATCACTCCTGGTTTCTCTAATTATTCCCTGAGCGAAAGAGGTTCTGGTAGCCGAGACTTTTACCCCCGTTCCAACAAATAACCCTGTATGTTCCCCAGGTATAACCGGTTTGCCCGGGCCCAGTATATTTTTATAATACAAATCCTGAAAGGTTGCATCCTTCTTCTTAAAGCCTTCTGTATTTACGTTAGCAATATTGTTGGCAATGGTGTCTATTTTAAGTGACTGGGCTAACAGCCCTGATGCACCGCTCCACAAATTATATATCATAGCCATCCTCCTTTACCTTAGATTGCCTACCTCATTAACACTCTTCCCCAGCATTTCATCCTGAGCCTGCAGTGCCTTCTGATTTGCTTCGTAGGTACGCAGTCCGGCAATTACATTTATCATTTCTGTAAGAACGTTAACATTGGACTGCTCCAACACCCCCTGCCTGACTTCCGCCAATCCCTGCGGCATTGGGTTTACTTCCACAGCCTCAAAAAGGTTCTGTCCCCGTTTTTCCAAACCCTGCAGGTCTTCCAGGGCAAAAACAGCAATTGCCAGCTGACCGGCTTCCTCCACCCCCTGTTCATCCTCCAACCAGATTATACCGGCAGCATCTATATACACCTTGTCCGTATTTATCTGCAGAGGCTCATTGTCAATCCCTAAAACATAGTAACCATCGCTGGTAACCAGAAAACCTTCCCTGTCTAAAGAAAAACTGCCGTCTCGAGTATACCTTAACCCTTGGGGAGCTGCCACCATAAAGAATGCAGTCCCTTCTGCCTGCCCGGCTTCACCTTCAACAGGATAAAAACCGTTTCCAACAATGGCCAAATCAAAAGATCTTCCTGTTTCCTCCAAAGACCCCGATAAGTGGCGGGTAATAATATCACTTAACAAAGCCCCTTGTCCACTGACCCCTATAACTGCTGCGTGACCTTTTTCTGTCCTTAAGGTTAGAAGCTCCGGAAAACTGTGCACCAAAGCAATATCCTCTTTATACCCCACTGTATTGCTATTTGCCAGGTTATTTGATAATATTTCCTGCTTCTTTAACTCCACAGCCATGCCTCTGGCTGCTGTATAAATGCCTCTTATCATTTTTGTCTCACCTCCCATTAGAGATTACTAAGATTATATCAGTTCTCCCCTGTTTCTTCCAATGGAATATCTGTAACCTCATCTTCTGTAAAATGATTTTTGTCCTTTGTCTCCAATTTTTCTCCTTCATTGAGGATTAAAATCTCATGGGGATAGACCATTCCCATGCTTCGGGCTTCATCTTCTATTTGACCAGGATTCATCCTGCCGGGTGGGAAAATCAGCAGCAAGAGAGAAGCCAACACCAGACCCAAGCCAAAACCAAAAAGCACCCTGATATCCAATTTACTGTTTATTTTCTTAAACCAAGTATTAATTCAACTTCCCCCTTCCCCAGCCCTACCTGTTTTGCTATTTCCGCCAAAGGAATCTTCTGGTCATAAAGCAGATATACATCGTTATGGAGCCTGGCCCTATCCAGGGCATCCTCATTTAAAGAAATAACTTCATTTTTCTGTTTTTCCAACTTGCCCTGGGCCCTTTTTTCTGCTTTTTTTACCTCTACCCTCTCTTCAACAGGTTGGCTGTCCAATTTTTTTTCCACCCGCATCATCATATGGGACACCAATTCCCTTTGAATGGCCAACTCAGAAAGCTGTACTTCAACTTTTTCCTTTAATTCGTATAAAAGTTTTCCCTCCACTGCTTCCTCTGAACCTGATATATAATCCTGAAAAGCTAATTGCACAACCTTGTCCTCCTGGCTCATAAACTTTTCCTCTGAGGACACCGGGGCAGACATAGGCTTGTTCTCTTTGTTAGTAGAGTGATCCTTTGCCAAATGAAACAGTGAATATATTATAATTGCCAGACCGAAAAATAAAATTATATAGACCATTTTTATCCATCCTTTAACTGCTGGCGCAGTTTTACCATCGCCCTGCCATGAAGCTGCGATACTCTAGACTCAGACACCCCTAAGATATTGCCAATTTCCCTTAAAGTTAGTTCTTCCCGGTAATAAAGATGGAGAACCAACTGCTCTCGTTCAGTAAGACCTTCTATGGCCTTGGCAAGCCTTTCTTTTTTTTCCTTTTCTGTAAGGCTTTCCTCCGGGTTGTTCTCTATTTTGTTATCGGGTAATAAATCAGAAAGCTTCTTCTCCCCCTCATCCCCGACAAAGAGGTATTCATCTATGGAAAGCAGGCTCTTCTGGTTAACATGGGCCATTATACTACTTAAATCCTTGATTTCTAAGCCCAGTTGATACGCCACTTCCATTTCCGTAGGTTCCCTGAGCAGCTCTCCTCGCAATTGAGTATAAGCGCTTTCCACCTCCTTAAGCTTGGATATGAGGGTGCGGGGCAGCCAGCTCATCTTTCGCAAATGATCCAGCATAGTTCCCTGGATACGAAGAGCCACATAATTTTTCATGGGCCCCTTGGAAGGGTTATATTTCTCCAAGGCATCTAAAAGCCCCATAATTCCGCTCCCCACCAGGTCATCCCGATCCACATGGGAAGGAAGGCCTAAAGCTAATCGACCAGCCATACGGTTTACTAAGGGTAAAAATTTCTCAATATAGCTGTCCCGGTTTTCTATTGAGTTTTTATACCCTTGATAATTAGCCATAAATACCTCCTCTAGCGGACTTTATCCTTCATAGATAAAAAGATAAAGCTGATTATCCGATCTCTCTGTCTCTCTTGTATATTAGTAAACATGATGCTCACACTGTGTTTGTATCCCTTTGTGCTTGAGGGTGCCACCCGGACCACGCGGCTTTCTGCTTCAATAATTTCATTTAATTGGCTGTCGCTGCGAGTTAAATACAATCGAATTTTCATTTCAGTTCCAATTAAAAAGCTCTTATCATTAATAAACTTTATGCCACCGCCCCCAATGTTTATGGTTTTTGTGCGATACCACTTTTTAGTATCGTCATTGTCTTGAAGCAGCTTATAATCCATACTTAAAAATATGGGGTGGCGGTAATAGTTGCGTCGCTGACGCCTGTAGAGCCGCTGGGGTTTATCCAGCTTGATTAAAGGTATAATATCCCCACTGAGCCTATCTATGACTCGGGTCTCAAAGACATATAGGGCTTCGTCAAACACAAAGCACCCTTTAATCATACTACCATCTTCCGGCAAGAAGTAATTCCCTGATTTCATGGGAATAGCAATAGAAATAGAATCAGGCAGGACTTCCTGAACTATGGTCTTATAGTAGGCCTTTTCTTCTAAATCCGCTACTTCTATGTTTTGGTTGACCCAAAAATATTGTTTTTCCTGCATAACGCTCCACCCTAAGAAAATATTTTAGAAATTTTACTAAAAAAACCACGCATGCCGCTAATTTCATTACTGTTGGAACCAGGGCTCAGCAAGTTGTCAGCAATATTTTCGATACATTGAGCCGCTTTACTGTCGGGGTATAATATAATAAAGGGCTGCTGCTCCCTCACTGAACGAAGAACGGCATTGTCGTGTAAAATATACCCCAGATAGTCAATCTTAAGCTGCAAATAATTATCTGAAACTTTTGAAAAGCGGACGGCTACTTCCTGACCCTCCTGAGCATTTTTCACCTGATTTACCACCAGCTTTACTTCCTTTTGCAAATCGTATTTATTAATAACCTTGGAAATACCATAAGCATCCGTAATAGATGTAGGTTCCGGTGTAGTGATCACCAAAACATCATGGGCAGCAGCGATAAAACCAATAACCGTCTTTGAAATTCCGGCTCCAGTATCAATGAGTATAATATCCGCCTCTTTTTCCAGCTCTAAAAGCTGATTTAAAAGCCTCTGCCTTTGAAAATCCATAAGATTAGCCAATTCCAAAAAACCTGTGCCGCCCGGGACAATTTTTATCCCTTTTGGACCATGCAATATGATTTCTTCCAGATTTTTTTGCCCCTTCACCACATCATAAAGGTTTAAACGGGGGATTAGGCCAAAGATTATATCCACATTGGCCATGCCAAAATCAGCATCCAAAATTACTACTTTTTCCCCCTTATTGGCCATGGCCAGAGCTAAGTTGGCGGTTAAATTAGACTTTCCTACACCGCCCTTTCCACTGGTAATGGTAATAATACGGGACTTATGTGTTAGTTTATTATGGCAGCCACTTTTATTGGCCGCAATATCCCTTAAAGCTTTAGCTTGATCGACCATATCAGTCCACTCCCATTACCATATTCGCCAGCTTACCGTCATCGGAAGCTTCAATGTCTTCCGGAACATTTTGGCCGGTTGTTATGTAAACTATGGGCATTCCTGTATAGCAGCACATATTGAAAAGAACCCCATAGGTCTCTGTTTCATCCATCTTTGTAAATACCAAATAATTATAGCCTAATCTTTTATACCCTTGAGCAATCCTTTTTAAATCCCGGGGCTTTGTTGTGGCACTGACTACTAAAAATACTGCCCCTGCTCCCTTTGGCAGGCAGTTTAAGAAAGAAGCCGTTTCGCTTAACTGTACAACACTTTTTGAACTGCGTCCAGCAGTGTCCACCAAAACGATGTCTTTATCCTTAAACTTTTCTATTGTCTCCTTCATTTCTTCTGAGGTAAAAACCACCTCCACAGGGATACCTGTAATGCCCGCATAGGCCTTCAACTGCTCCACCGCTCCTATACGATACGTATCAACGGTTATTATACCTACTTTTTTTTGCTCCTCAAAGGTGTGATAGGCGGCTAATTTGGCTAAAGTTGTAGTTTTCCCAACCCCGGTTGGTCCAACAAAGGAAATATATTTAATTTTACCGGGAACCTCTGAAGTAACAAGCATATCCTTAATCTTATTAGTGATAAGAATTTCTAACATCTCCAGGGATACATCTTTGTCCTGGGCGCTTTCTTGTATACCGGCCAACAAATCCCTGGCAATTTCGCTATCCAAATCATTGTCCACCAGCCTTTTCAACCAGCTGTTATAGGAAGAACTGCCCTCAACCTGGCTTTTTTCCTGCTGTTTTAAAAGCCTGTTCATCATGCCTTTTAAATAGTACATTTCCTGTTCCATTCGGCTGTTGGAACTAATAGTTTCCCGCTCCAAAGTATTATCATGGGGCAAGACAAAGGTATCAATAGCTGCAGTTATTTCTATGCCCTTGCCCACAAAGAAACCTTTTATACCCTTCTGCCTCACCTTCTTACTTTCTATGATGACAGCGTCCGGCCCCAATTCCCTTTTGACTTGTGCCAGGCCCTCCTGCATAGTTAGGGCTCTGTACTTTTTAATTTTCATCTAACCCTTCACCACCCCTACTACCTGAACATCTATTCCCGGCACTACTTCATTAAAAGACATGACAGACACCTGCGGGAACCCCCGCTCTAAAAGCCTCCTAAAGGGCAGCCGAATGCGGGGGGAAACCAGAATTAAAGGATTCAACCCTTTTACAGCCATAGTCTCTACATGCTCAGAAAGGCTTTTAAGTATATTCTGAGTTTTTTCAGGTTTAATTACCGGATAAGTACCCTGGGGAGACTGCTGCAGGGAGTTGGCTATGACCTGCTCCAGTTCTGTATCCAGAGTCAATACATGAAGCTTTTTTTCATCCCCTACAAACTGAGAACAAATTGTGCGGGACATGGACTGGCGAACCATTTCAGTCAAATAGTCTAAATCTTTACTGCTGGAAACATGATTTGCCAAAGTTTCTAAAATGGTGACCATATCTTTAACGGGTACTCGCTCCAGGAGAAAATTTTGCAATATCTTCTGTACCTCTCCGATACTCATCATATTAGGAATAAGTTCCTCTACTACGGCAGAATTGTTTTCCTTTACCATATCCACCAAAACTTTAACCTCCTGCCTGCCCAGCAGTTCATGAGCATGGCTCTTAATAATCTCTGTCAAATGAGTAATAAGTACAGTAGCGGCATCTACTACAGTGTAGCCTGACATCTCTGCAACATCCTTATTTTCTGCAGATATCCACAGTGCATCTAACCCAAAGGCGGGCTCTTTTGTAGGAATACCCTCTATTTCTTTTTCCACACCTCCGGGGTCCATAGCCAGGAAGTGTCCCGTTCGAATTTCCCCGGAACCTATTGTATTGCCTTTGAGCTTTATTACGTAACCAAAAGGAGGAAGCTGCAGGTTGTCCCGCATACGAATGGGCTGCAGTACCAGTCCCATGTCCAATGCAAATTGTCTACGGGCTGCTGTAACCCTCTCCAAGAGATCTCCCCCCTCTTTCTTTTCTGTAAGGGGTAACAGATTATATCCCAATTCCAATTCTAATAGTTCGATGGAAACCAGAGGGAGAAAATCTTCCGGCCCCTCTGAGCCTTCCACCGCTTTTCTGGCGGTATCAACCTCCTCCTGGCTTTTTTGCTGATTCTTTTCACTTTGGAGTAGATAGGCAGCATAGCCAGACCCCACAGACAGAACAAAAAAGGGCCAAAAAGGGATATTGGGGATAAAACCTAAAATTAAAATAAATGCGGAAGCGATGGCAATAACCTTGGGAAACCCCAACAGCTGACTGGAAAGATCATCCCCCAGGCTGCGGTCATTGGCTGAACGGGTAACCAAAATACCCGATGCAGTAGAAATTAGAAGAGCAGGGATCTGGGATACAAGGCCATCCCCAATAGTTAAAATGGCATAGACTTGCACTGCTTCCTCTATGGGCAGCCCCAACTGGATTACCCCGATGGCTAACCCTCCCAAAACATTTATTAGAACAATTATGATGCCGGCGATGGCATCCCCTTTAACAAACTTACTGGCACCATCCATGGAGCCATAAAAATCAGCTTCCTGCTGTATGGTTTTTCTGCGGGTACGGGCTGTGTCCTCATCTATAAGACCGGAGCTGTAATCAGCGTCAATGCTCATCTGCTTCCCCGGCATAGCATCCAGGGTAAAACGAGCCCCGACTTCTGCCACCCGGCCAGCTCCATTAGTAATTACTACAAACTGAATCACTGTAATGATTATAAATACAACAAAGCCGACTACGTAATTTCCCCCCACCACAAAGTTACCGAAGGCATTTATAACCTCCCCTGCCATAGCATCCCGTAAAATAAGGCGGGTGGAGGAAACATTTAAAGAAAGCCTGAATAGGGTCACCACTAAAAGAAGGGTAGGGAAAACAGAAAACTGCAGTGTTTCAGTAGTAAACATAGTTAAAAGAAATACTACCAGGGAAAAAGTAATACTTAAAACCAACAGTAGATCCAGTAAAAAAGCAGGGATAGGAACAATGATTATAACGATGATGGAAACAATAGCCAATGCTACCAATATGTCCGAATGTTTTAAAGCCTTACGCACCAGTTCCTTGTTAAATACGGACATCTTACCCCTCCTTCCACGGCCTAATTTCAAAGTTTTTTCTGCCAAACACCTTTTGGGTTGATGTTACCGGCCTTTCAATTTATAAACCAGCGCTAATATTTCAGCTACCGCCTGGTAAAGCTCTGCCGGGATCTCCTCCCCTATATCCACATGCTGGTAGAGAAACCTGGCCACTGGCCGGTTCTCCACAACAGGCACCCTATGTTCTTTGGCCACTTTCTTGATACGAACAGCAATTAAAGCCGCCCCCTTGGCTACCACCCTGGGAACCCCTCTCCCGTCTTCTCCCTGGTCATACCTGAGAGCTATTGCTAACTCTGTAGGGTTGGTAACCACCACTGTAGACGTAGGGACCTCCTGCATCATACGCTGGTTTACCATGGCCCTCTGCTTCTCTTTCAGCTTTGACTTAATCAGGGGATCCCCTTCCATCTGTTTATATTCTTCTTTTACATCCTGCTTGGTCATACGCATACTCTTCATAAACTCCTGGCGCTGGTAAATATAATCTAATACCGCCATGATTAAAAATACTACTGCTACCTGAAGCCCAAGACTTAAAGCCAGGCTGCTGAATCCGGCAAAAAACCCCTCGGGCATCGTATAGAGAAAACTTAAAAAACCTTCAAAACGAGAATTAATAAACAGATATGTAACCAATCCCACTAAAGATATCTTAAAAAGAGCCTTAAAAAGCTCAAAGAGAGCACGGCGGGATATTATTTTCTTAATGCCCTCCAAAGGATTCAACTTATCAAACTTAGGAGAAAGAACTTCACTGGTTACCAGAAAACCCACCTGGGCATAATTTATAAGGAGCCCTGCCACCAAACCCACAATTAAAATAGGACTTATAAGCTTAAAAAAATTAAGCATAGCATTAATGAACAATGAATTAAAATTAGCAAAAGATACCGTCATTGATAGCCCATCAGTTAAGAAAGAGGTAAGCATATCCACATGCCAGCCAAAGAGCACATCCCCAAAAAGCATAAAGAACAACACCATGATCATCAAGGTAAAAGCAGAATTTAGCTCCGTACTTTTAACCACCTGGCCTTTTTTCCTGGCCTCCTGTAATCGGTGCGGCGTCGGTTGTTCCGTTTTTTCACCTTGACTTTGGGAATCACTCATGTCAAACTCCCCATTATCTTAAAAATATCAGTATAAATACCCTGAAAAATGTCCCCTATCAACGGCTCAAGGTAAGGGATAGACAAATATACAACCAACAACCCTAAAAATATTTTTAATGGAAGCCCCACGATAAAAACCTGCAGTTGGGGTACCGTTTTAGAGATAAGCCCCAGGGAAATATCAGTAATAATAATAACAATGATAACGGGTGCCGCCATCTGAAAAGCCAGAGCAAAAACCCCATAAAATAGTTCCGTCACCTGCTTTAGCACAGCCCCGGAAAAACTAGCTCCACCTACAGGTATTAGAAGATAACTCCTGGACAACGCCAAAAAAAGATGGTGATGACCATTTACCGACAGATATAGAACCAATGAAAATAAGTAAAAAAACTGACCCATAAGGGTTACAGTGCTGCCGAACTGAGGGTCAAGGATGCTGGCCATGGACAAACCCAGCTTTACATCGATAGTCTGGCCCATCATACGGAAGGCAGAGAATACCAGGATTACCACAAAGCCCAGTCCTAAGCCCACCATTGCTTCTCCAGCTATATACAGAATATAGGCCGCGCTTCCCTCAGGCACTTCCACTAAACCGTAACCACCGCTTAAATAAATCAGATAAGAAACCACCAGGCCAAAGAAAATTTTCATCAGGTTTGGCACCCCCCGATAACTTAAAAAGGGGAGGGTAACAAAAAAACTGCTAACCCTTACAAAGATTAAAACAAAAACCTGCCATTGGATTAAATCTATCATAATTATCAATGCCTTTAACGAATTATATTAGACATATCCCCCAGGAGGGTAACTGTAAATTGTATTATCAAGTTGAGCATCCAGGATCCGAAAACCAAAAGGCCGATAAAAACAGCCATAATTTTAGGTACAAAGGTAAGCGTTGGTTCCTGAATCTGTGTAGCAGCTTGAAATATACTAACGGTTAAACCTACCCCCAGGCTCAATAACAGAACGGGGGCAGCCATTAAAAGCATCAAACTAATGGCTTCCCTGGCCAGTCCCATCACAAATTCTTGCGACACTTATCTCAACCCCCCTCTAGGCAAAACTCTCCACCAGGGACTTTACCACCAAATGCCAGCCGTCCACCATAATAAACAGGAGCAGCTTGAAGGGCAGGGAAATCATCACCGGTGGCAGCATAAACATACCCATAGCCATCAGAGTAGAGGCCACTACCATATCTATTATAAGAAAAGGAATAAACAATAGAAATCCCATCTGAAAAGCCGTCTTCAATTCACTTATAACAAAAGCCGGTATAAGAACCGTTAACGGAATATCATTCCGGGTGTTAGGCTGCTCTAGATTAGCAATATTAACAAAAAGAGCCAAATCTTTTTCCCGGGTTTGATTAAACATAAAAGACCGTATGGGAACGGCTGCCAGGTCTAAGGCTTCCTCCTGTTCTATTTCCTCTGCCAGATAAGGCTCCAGAGCCTCCTGGTTTATTTGTGTATAGATGGGCGACATAATAAAGATGGTAAGAAAGAGAGCCAACCCCACTACAATCTGATTGGGCGGAGTCTGTTGAGTCCCCAAGGCATTTCTCACAAAACCTAAAACAATAACAATCCGGGTAAAGGAGGTCATGAGAACCAGAAATGCAGGAACTAAAGATAGCACGGTCAATAAAAGAAACAAGCGCAGGGAGGCTACCATTTCCTCAGCGTCCCCTGCTGTACCCACGTCTATGTTAAGATTGGGGAAGGGAAGCAAAGGTTGGGCCGCCGCCTGTCCCCCACTAAAAGCGAAATAAACTGCAGCTGAAAGAAATAAGATCAGGATGACTTTTTTGTTTCTGTTGTTTTTTTTCATGAGTTTACCTTCCTAATCTTAAATTCCATTTCAAATACCTGTTCAAGCATACAAATCTTATGTTCTGCTTGAAAAATCAATTTACTGTATCGTCTAACTTATCCGCTGTATTTCTAAGAACCCCTGACAACTTCTGTTTCAAATTTACCAACCCGGCTTTCTTTGCGGCACTATCCCTTTGATATTCATTGAGGTATTTTTGAAAATCCTTTTTTTCTTCTTTGGGGAGTATGGCAGCCACATCTTCTGGCGATAACTCTCCTAAACTATTTATGCCACCGGAGGTAACGCCTAAAAGCAGGTATTTTTCCCCTGCCTGCACCAGGCAAATCCAACTCTTCTGGGTAAGGTGCAGCCTCTCTATAATTTTTAGTCCTCCCCGCTGAATATAATGATCTGGATAAAGCCTGGTAAGGCCAAACTTGATGACATAAACAGCCGTTATTAACACCAGGGGCAAGACAATGATTAACTTAACGAACTGCCAAAAAAAATCCACTGTTCCTATTTTTCCTCCTCTTTCCTGTGCCCTTGATCCTCCTTGGAGCTGCCCCCACCGGCTATATCATTAATACGCATGGCAAAACAATCGTTTAAAACTACTACTTCTCCTTCTGCCAGAGGTTTGTCATTTAAAATTAAAGTAGAATTTTCACCGGCAAGAAGATCTAAAACAATAACAGAACCGTTGTCTAAGTTAAGAAGCTCTCCCACTGTCAAGGTAATCTCCCCCAATACAATCTCCAAAGAAAAGTTGAGATTTGAGAATTCCTCCATTGTTGAAAACTCTTTAGCAGATTGGTTGGATTTTATAGGAGCAAAAACTACACTTTTAGTCTCTGCACATGATTCCGGCTCTGCATTCTTTGAATCTTGTTTCTTTTCCCTGCACTCCCTAACTTTTTCACTGCTAATGAGGTTATCTTCCAAAGCGTCCTCCTGGTTAAGTTGTGATACCAGTGCAGAAATTTCCTCGGGAGATAGAAATGAGTCACTCATAAAATACCACCTACTGTATAAGAAATTCTGTAAAATAAACTTCCCTAAGTTTTCCTTCAATCAAGCTGTTATCCAATTGCTTCGTTATTTCCAACCTGAGGCTTTCGGTACCTTCAGAAGAAGAAATGTCTTTTACACTTTTTGTCCGTAATATATTGATGACAATATCCCGAAGCTCAGCCTCTTTTTTTTCAATCTCTTTAGTCATATTCTTTTGATCATACCCCAATTCAATAGTTACCCTTAAATAACGACGCTGCTCGGGTTCTGCCAGATTAACCGTAAAGTGCATGGGATGAGAAGTAAACTCTGGATCCTTCTCCGTTACGGCTTTCTCACTTTCCGCTCCCCCCCTGTTAGCCCAGAGTATACTTGCACCAAACCCCGCTCCTGCCAGCACCAGTAATGCCAACAGAATGAAAATAATTTTTACTACTGTACCTTTCTTCTTTTTTCCCTGTGGTGGTGTTGGTAGTGCTGCTGCAGCCTCATTGATCTGTTGATTCATTAGTGTCTCTGCCTCCTGCCAAAGGATAGTCTAATGAAGATATTACTATGTTCACCCGACGGTTTCTCGATCTTCCATCGGAGGTCAGGTTTGAAGCTACCGGGTGAAACTCCCCATAACCTGCTGCCACCAGGCGAAGTGGATCAACACCCTTTGCTTCAACTAAAAACCTGGTTACCGTAACTGCTCTTCCAACTGACAATTCCCAGTTAGAAGGAAAGAGCAATGTATTTATGGGGACATTATCGGTATGGCCCTCCACAATAATTTGATTATCCACCTGTTCTAAAAGATCAGCCACATTAACTAAAATTTCCTGGGCCTCAGCTTTTAGCTCAGCATCAGCAGGAGCAAAAAGCAGGGCATCAGGAATTACCAATACGATGCCTCGTTCTTCAAGATAAACCTCCATACTGCCTGTCATGCCGGATTCTTCAATATATTTCAAAATATTGTGATAGGTGATATAAATTTGATCTATGTCATTAAAGTCATACGGCCCATCCTCATCGGTAACAGTTGGCTGATACGCACCCGGCAGTATCCCTTCATTTCCCAAAAAACTTACTCGAATAGAAGAAAGGACCTCAAAAAATTTAGCATCATCAACCACTGAAAAGGAAAATAACAAAATAAAAAAGGCCAAAACCAGGGTTATCATATCAGAATATGTTACCATCCAGAGAGGCGCCCCGGCTTCTTCTCCCTTGTTTTTACGGCTTCTTTTTCCCCTAGGCATTATCGATCATCACTTCCTCGTCACTCTTAGCACCGGAATTCTCTGCCATTGATTCCCTTTCCTTGGGGGAAACATAGGCTTTCAGTTTTTCCTGCAGCACCCGGGGGTTAGTGCCGGCTTGAATAGAAAGAACTCCTTCAATAATAGCCACCTTGACAGCAACCTCGGCATCACTGCGTATAGCCAGTTTTCCGGCAATAGGGATAAATAGTAGGTTAGCCGCCAGCGCACCATATAAAGTAGTAAGCAGAGCCACAGCCATCCCAGGCCCAATAGCGTTAACATCATCCAGGTTGGCCAACATCTGAATAAGGCCGATAAGAGTACCAATCATACCAAAAGCCGGGGCTGAAGCCCCCCAAAATTTAAAAACCTCCTGGCCTATGCTGTGCCGGCTCTCCAAAGATTCAAGCTCTGTTTCCATGATATCTCTAATAAGTTCTGGCTCCAGGCCGTCCACCACCATCTGAAGCCCACTCCTAATAAAAGGATCCTCCATGGCTGTGATGTCGTCTTCCAGGGAGAGAAGGCCTTCCCTGCGAGCCTTTTGGCTTAAATTGATAAAACTGTAAATAATGTCCCCCATATCATCTACTTTTGAGGTAAAAACATTTTGGGTAATCTTAAATACCTTGCGCACCTGTTCCAGTTGAAATTTAATCAACAAAGAGCTGAAGGATCCTCCAATAGTAATTACTAAAGAAGAAAAACTCCAAAACATTACCAGTTCACCCTGCAAAACAATAGCGCCTAATATCAGGCTTATCCCTAAAACTATACCGATTACTGTCAAGAAATCCATGCGTTTCATTAATTCACCTTCAAACTTTATGTTCTAAAAAATAGTAGGGGGAGGGATTAACCTCCCCATTATTATCTATCGCTTAAGGTTAACAACTTCTTGTAACAGCTCATCGGAAGAGGAGATGACCCGAGAGTTAGCCTGGAATGCTCTAGATGTGGTAATCATCTCTGTAAACTCAAAAGCTAAATTAACATTAGACATCTCCAATGAAGAAGACCGAATGGAGCCCCTTCCCTGGACTCCGGGCGCGCCCACTTGGGCAAGCCCTGAATTGGCTGAAGGCAGATACAAGTTGGAACCCATCTTATTCAAGCCCTCAGGGTTTTCAAAACGGCATAAAGCAATCTGACCTAAAACCCCCACCATGCCGTTGGAATAAGCACCGGTTACTATGCCCAGGTTATCGATATTAAAGGAATTAAGTATACCTTCGGGATATCCATCCTGACTGCGCAATAGAGCAGTAGTATTACCAACCAACTGAGACATGTATGTAAAGTCCAGGTTGATATCAAGATCATTTATTCCAACGCCGGTTAAGGACACAGTTGATATGCCCCCCTGACTGTAAATACCCGCACTAACAAAGGGAATAGGGTTAGCCCCTCCAACTGCTGCGGTAATGGCAACCTGCCCTGCTCCATTATCTGTCAAGTTCCAATTAGGGATAACACCATCTAAAGCTATTATAGCGTTTTTAACAGCTTCAGCATTATTGAAATCTCGAGTATCAAAAAGATGAGCTACCCCTAATGCTTCCCGGGCTGCAGAAGCATCTTCAAACATGTTGCTCCCACTGTCCCAGAACCCAACGTTAACATCACCCACAAGGACAACTGAACCTTCTTCTGGAACGTTGTTGAAGGTGATTGTGCCTAAAGCTGGTAAAGCATTTACACCATAATCTGCTAAATTATGAACCATCCCGGTTAATGCCGCTGCATCTAAAGCATCTGCCCCGGCATGTGTGATTGTAACCTCTCTGTTAGCTGCACCTGGATCGTTTGATGAAATAGTAATGTTTGAGCCATCGTGATTTATGGTCGCAGCAGTTGATAATGCTGTGCCGCCATTATCTGCCGTTCCTAAGAATGCTATTAGGGCATCCAGGTTACCGGTACCATCCCAGCCACTCATATCCAGGGTATAACCTACGCCATCAATGGTAATGGTTGTAGTTGCATCCTTTGCAGCTGTCCCAGCATGTGTTAAGCCATCTGCCAGGCCGGTCAATGCTTCTGCAACTAAAGCATCTACACCGGCATGTATAATAGTAACTTCTCTGTTCAATGCATCCGGATCGTTTGATGAAATAGTAATGTTTGAGCCATCGTGATTTATGGTTGCAGCAGTTGATAATGCTATGCCGCCATTATCTGCTGTTCCTAAGAATGCTGCTAAAGCATCAAGGTCACCGGTACCATCCCAGCCACTCATATCAAGGGTATAGACTGCACCATCAATGGTAATGGTTGTGGTTGCATCTAAACCTGTTAAATCGGTACCCGTATTAGCGGGGCCTGCACCAGTAACACTTGCCGCTACTGCCCGCAGCACGGTGCCTGTATTAGCAGGATCTGCACCGGTAACACTTGCCGCTGCTGCATCACTACCCATACCTATCAGAGCAGTATTCACACTATCATTTTGGCCTGACACTACGCTTTCTACGCTGCCATTATTGTCAAATCTTATGGTGCCACTTCCAGTACCTGTCAATATACCGCCCGGCTCTGGAACTTCCCAATTCCATAGATTAGTTCCTACTTTTGTGAATACAACATCAATCCCATGCAGCCCCCCTAAAGAATCATAAATATTCATCCTTAAGGCGTAAGTATCACCAATAGTGCTGTTGGCATTAAGGTTCCCTCCAAATATAATCTCACCGGTAGCCCAAGCATCAGCTTTATAACCAATGGGTATATTTAAAGGTACAGTTATAGATTCGTCAATTCTACCAAATTGATCCACTCCAAAACCCATAACCCGATATCCACTGGAATTAACCAATGTGCCATCAGCATCCAGGGAAAAAGACCCATCCCGTGTATATAGATCCCTTGTGCCGTCGTTTACAATGAAAAAGCCGCTCCCTTGGATAGACAAATCTGTATCTCTACCGGTGTTTATTGGACTTCCATCACTATAATCAGTAGAAATAGAAGCCACCTGCATTCCCTGGCCCACCTGTATAGGATTTGTCCCGCCTCGATTATCTTGAGGAACTGTAGCCCCTGTTAAAGTCTGGTTTAATATATCTTGAAACCTTACACTGCTGGATTTAAAAGCAGTTGTGTTAACATTGGCAATATTATTACCGATAACATCCAGCTTAGTCTGGTGGTTGGTCAAACCGGAAATAGCCGTAAATAATGACCTTTGCATATTAATTAACCTCCTTTTAATTAACGGGCTGCTTCTATCGCTCCACAACCCCGGCTTCCTCAAAAGAGGTCCAGCCGTTATTTTTCAATAATCACCGCACTATCAATGCCTGTAAAAACATGATCTTTCATTCCCTGCTTGTCTAAAGCAGTTATAATGGTATTGTTTTTTACACTGGCCACCAGGGCCACATCTCCATACAACAAAAGTGAGGACTCAGCCCCTTTATTTCGGGCTTTATTCACAGCTTCCTTTATTTTTGAGATGTCTGTTTTCTCAAATCCCAGCTGTCTCTCCTCCAACCTTTTCATGGCATGGGCTGAAAACTTAATGTCGGAAGCCTTATTCAGGTTTTCTTTAAAAATATCCTGAAAAGCTTCTCCTGCCTTTTTCGTCTGTTCCATTTTCCCTGGAGCTTTAGACGGAGATAAGGGATATATAGGTTGAGGATGATACTTTATATCGTTACTCATCTAATCCACCGCTTTCAACTGCACTGCTGTCCTCCACTACATCCTGTCCCTCTGCTGTACCGCCTAATTCCAACCTGACCAACTGCTCCAACCCATAGGCTTGACCGTCTACTATTAATTGAGGAATGCCTTCAAAAAACTCTAAAGCAGTAACCATTCCTGTTATATGTTCACCCTTTTCGTTCTCCACCGTTACAACCCTTCCTAAAAGGGATAGCTGAAACATCTCCTGACTTTGAAAAAGCATTTCATACTGAACCTGGAGCAGTTTTTCCATATTATCATTCGTGTTTTGCAGCTGCTCTAGAGATGTAAATTGGGCCATCTGGGCTACAAACTCACTGTTATCCTGGGGATTTAAAGGGTCCTGGTAACGAAGCTGGGTTACTAAAAGCATCATAAAAGCATTCTTATCTAAGGTATTAAAACCATCTACCTGACTAGAATTGGACTGTTGGCTGTAACTGTTTGTAATTCCTGAAATTGTATTCATCAACAATAACTCCTTTCTTTAGACTAAAATGTTCAATCTTTCTGAACATTTTGCACTGCTTCCAGCTAAGGTCACTGCTTCTGCCGAAAGACTGTTATTACCTCTGCTTATAGAGTTCAGCATTTTTTCCCTCTTTAAAAACCGTGCCTGCCCTTTCCCTTCTTTTTCCTGGCCTTCACCGCCCATAAAAAAGGTAACATCACCCAGGTTAATATTTTGTTCTGACAAACGCTGTCGAAGCTGAGTAAGGTTTGCTTCCAATGCTTCTCTCACCAGTGGATTCTCTACAAAGATTCTACCAATAATAGAACCATCTTCCCTGCTCAGGTGGATAACTACCTCTCCCAGTGATTCCGGTTTAAGCCTTACTCTTATCTCACTATCCCCCTTACCTGTTAACCGGCTTACCTGAACTTCTTCCAAGATCGGAGTTATGATGCGGGAAAATAATTGTTCCGGCTCAAGTCCCCCGGCACTAATGCCCGCAGGCTCAAAAGCTAAAGACGTAAAGGATACGCTGCTGATAGTTTCTAAACTACCTTCCTTTTGAGAGTCAACAGGAACTACTTTGCCGCCTTTATCTGCAGTTTCTGGCCTTACTATCTTTACTTCCAGGGATTTTAAAGGCTCCAATGTATCCAGCAGGTTTTTTAGATTTCCTTCTGAAACGGGATGATTCTGTTCCTGAATGGTCGCCGCCCTTTCCTCTCCTGAAAGTTCTGTCTTATCCTCGCCTAAGAGCTCTGTCTTTTGTTCTCCTGAGAGCTCCGCCTTATGTTCAAATAAGTTACTGACGGGCTCATCCTGTTGGTTGAATTCATTTGAAGCCTGAATCACAGGTGGAAATGCTTGTTCCAGCTTTATTACCTTTGCCTCTAAGGATTCTAGACGCTCTAACGGGCCTTGAGACTGTAAAGGATAAAGCAGGATTTTTAGATTTCCTTCTAAAACAGGACGGACCTGTTCCTGAACGGGCGCTGCTTTTCCCAATAGTTCTGTCTTTTCTTCTTCTAAGAGACCTACCTTTTCTAAAAGCTCTGTATTTCCTAAGAACTCTGCCTTTTGTTCTCCTGAAAGCTCTGACTTATCCTCAAATGAATTTCTGACGGGCTCATCCGGTGGGATGGATTCATTTAAGGCCTGTATCACAGGTGGAAATGCTTGTTCCAGCTTTAGTACCTTTGCTTCTATGGATTCCAGGCGCTCCAACGGATACTTGGGCTCTACCTTTTCCTCTAATGAATTTCTGACGGGCTCATCTTGTTGTTTGGATTCATTTGGGGCCTGTATCACCGGCGGAATTGCTTGTTCCAGCTTTAGTACCTTTGCTTCTATGGATTCCAGGCGCTCCAACGGATACTTGGGCTCTGCCTTTTCCTCTATTGAATTTCTGACGGGCTCATCTTGTTGTTTGGATTCCTTTGAGGCCTGTATCACAGGTTGAGCTGCTTGTTCCAGCTTTAGTACCTTTGCTTCTATGGATTCCAGGCGCTCCAACGGATACTTGGGCTCTACCTTTTCCTCTAATGAATTTCTGACGGGCTCATCTTGTTGTTTGGATTCCTTTGGGGCCTGTATCACAGGTTGAGCTGCTTGTTCCAGCTTTAGTACCTTTGCTTCTATGGATTCCAGGCGCTCCAACGGGTACTTGGGCTCTACCTTTTCCTCTAATGAATTTCTGACGGGCTCATCTTGTTGTTTGGATTCCTTTGGGGCCTGTATCACAGGTTGAGCTGCTTGTTCCAGCTTTAGTACCTTTGCTTCTATGGATTCCAGGCGCTCCAACGGGTACTTGGGCTCTACCTTTTCCTCTATTGAATTTCTGACGGGCTCATCTGGTTGTTTGGATTCATTTAGGGCCTGTATCACCGGCGGAATTGCTTGTTCCAGCGTTAGTACCTTTGCTTCTATGGATTCCAGGCGCTCCAACGGGTACTTGGGCTCTACCTTTTCCTCTATTGAATTTCTGACGGGCTCATCTGGTTGTTTGGATTCATTTGGGGCCTGTATCACCGGCGGAATTGCTTGTTCCAGCTTTAGTACCTTTGCTTCTATGGATTCCAGGCGCTCCAACGGGTACTTGGGCTCTACCTTTTCCTCTAATGAATTTCTGACGGGCTCATCTTGTTGTTTGGATTCATTTAGGGCCTGTATCACCGGTGGAATTGCTTGTTCCAGCGTTAGTACCTTTGCTTCTATGGATTCCAGGCGCTCCAACGGGTACTTGGGCTCTACCTTTTCCTCTAATGAATTTCTGACGGGCTCATCTTGTTGTTTGGATTCATTTAGGGCCTGTATCACCGGTGGAATTGCTTGTTCCAGCGTTAGTACCTTTGCTTCTATGGATTCCAGGCGCTCCAACGGGTACTTGGGCTCTACCTTTTCCTCTAATGAATTTCTGACGGGCTCATCTTGTTGTTTGGATTCATTTAGGGCCTGTATCACCGGTGGAATTGCTTGTTCCAGCGTTAGTACCTTTGCTTCTATGGATTCCAGGCGCTCCAACGGGTACTTGGGCTCTACCTTTTCCTCTAATGAATTTCTGACGGGCTCATCTTGTTGTTTGGATTCATTTAGGGCCTGTATCACCGGTGGAATTGCTTGTTCCAGCGTTAGTACCTTTGCTTCTATGGATTCCAGGCGCTCCAACGGGTACTTGGGCTCTACCTTTTCCTCTATTGAATTTCTGACGGGCTCATCTTGTTGTTTGGATTCATTTGGGGCCTGTATCACCGGTGGAATTGCTTGTTCCAGCGTTAGTAACTTTGCTTCTATGGATTCCAGGCGCTCCAACGGGTCCATCCGGTTTTTTGATAGATACTTACCCCTATCAGATGTATTTACCCGTTCTTTGCTATCAAGCAAAACTGCCTCAATATCAGAAGTATCCTTGTTTCTCAAAAGTTCCCGAACCATTACCGGCTTAAGATCAAGGTACTTTCCTAACTCTAATGTTCCAGCTGGCAACGGGGAGCTGACGGGTGTCCCTTCCTCTCCTGAACAGCTTCTCTCCTTTTCTTCCGATAGAGCCAGGGGCATAGGAATATTTGTCATCAGGCTGATTAATACCTGTCCAAAACCCTCATGAGATTCCCTACACTCTAAACCTTTAACTCTCTTTGAGGGCTGTTCCAAAGCCATGCCGGTGAAAAAAACAGCTGCGTCCACCAATTCACCTCCTCTCTTCAATTTTTATGCTGCAATTTCCCCTATTGGCACCACCTCCTTATCAGGTTACTCTTCTATTTCTCCTGTCTACATCGACGGTTGTAGATAGAAAGAGCAAACTCGTCACTTAACTTTTGTTCCTTTATATCCATATCCTTTAAAAAAAGATTATACTGCTTTTCCTCTAAGGTGCTGAGTATCTTTCTCTCCCGGGTTCTCTCTAAGATTTCACAGCGTTTATCCTCCAGGACTCCTTTTTTCTCCGATACCCGATGCTGCTGTTCACAAATACACACATCCAGATAGTCCATATAACGACAGCTGGTGATGGCCTCCTGAAGATCCAGCAGATTACCTTCTCCCTTCGCCGTTATGTTTACATTATTAAGTTCATCTTTTAAGGAGGAAAGCCGGCCCTCTTCATTCATCAGAATTATACGGGCCTCGGTTAAGCTCTTTTGTGCTTGTTTCACTTTCTCTTCCCGGTATTCCAATACTTTTTTCAGTCGAAATTCAAACCCCTGGCTCATCATTTTAACAACCCCTTAAGAAGCGACAAAGTCTGGTCGAAAGGCACTTCATCCCCTAACGTTTGACGTAGAAACTTGTTTATTTCCGGCACATATTTTCTGGCTTTATCTACTTTTGGATCGCTTCCATTCACATAAGCCCCAATGTTTATCAAATCTTCTGCCTCCCTATAAACTGCCAGCAGATCCTTTGTCTTTCCAGCCATTTCAAGATGCTCCTGAGCCGCAATATCCGGCATAAGACGGCTGATACTACCTAAAACATCAATGGCTGGAAAATGGTTTTTAGCAGCCAGGGAACGGGATAAGACAATATGTCCATCCAATATCCCCCGAACAGCATCAGTAATGGGCTCATTAAAGTCATCTCCCTCCACCAACACCGTATAAAAGGCTGTTATGGACCCTCCTTCTACCTTTCCAGCTCGTTCTAAAATCCTGGGGAGCATTGCAAAGACCGAGGGAGTATATCCTTTGGTGGCCGGAGGCTCACCAATAGCCAGCCCCACTTCCCTTTGAGCCATAGCCAGGCGGGTAACAGAATCCATCATCAACAGTACTTTTAATCCTTGGTCCCTGAAATACTCAGCCATAGTAGCTGCCACCATGGCCCCTTTTATCCGAACCAGAGCCGGCTGGTCAGAAGTGGCGGCTACAACCACGGAACGTTTTAGCCCTTCTTTTCCCAAATCCTTTTCTAAAAAATCCCCTACCTCCCGGCCCCGCTCACCGATAAGGCCTATAACATTGACATCAGCTTCGCTGTAACGAGCCATCATCCCCAACAGAGTGCTCTTCCCCACGCCACTGCCGGCAAAAATCCCCACCCGCTGACCTTCACCACAGGTTAATAGACTATCAATGGCCCTGACTCCGGTAGGGAGAATCTTTTCTATACGGCGTCGTTTTAAAGGGTTTATGGGATCAGCATCTACCGGACTCTGAACTAAATCAGTTGGCAGCCTTTCTTCCAACAAAGGCCGACCTAAACCGTCTAAGACTTTACCTAAAAGCTCAAACCCCACAGAAACAGCGAAAGTATTTCCCATGGGTAACACCGGGCTGCCGGGAGCAATCCCTTTTAAACCTCCCAGAGGCATAGCCAAGACAGTCTCGTCCTTAAAACCAACCACCTCTAAGGGGACAGATAAAGAACCATTGCACCGCACCTGGCATAACTCCCCCAAAGCAGCTTTTATACCTCTTATCTCTATGGTTAATCCAATCACCTGGCTTACTTTCCCCGCTCTCTTGAGAGTTGAGGTATTTTCTACCAGCCTAAAATATTTATCTAGATTCATCTCTCTGGACAAGATAGGCATTGTCTGCCTCCTTTAAAAGAGCTTCTTTTAGAGCTTTAAAACGCTCATCAAGGAAGGACTCTACTAAGCTGTCCTGAGTAAAAACCCGACAGCTTCCCTGGGGCACATTTTCATCCTGAAGTAGCTTGAACTTCGCTCCTTCCGATATAATATCTTGAAAAAAATCCTTATATTTAGAACAAGTTTTTAGATCATTAGGGTTCACCTTGACCATGATACTTTCCTCCCCGACTACTAAAGCAAGAGCTTCCGCCACTATATCCACAACAAAATTCTTTTCCGTCTCCAATTTTTTATGTATTAAAGCTTCCGCTATCTTCAGGGCCAGTTCCACCACCTGGGATTCCGCTGCTTGAAGCACCATCTCTCTTAACTTAACCGTTTGGGTCAAAACATCCCTGGCATCTTTTAAAATTTTCTCTTCTTTCCTTTGGACAGCCGCCATGCCTTCTGCTTGTCCCGTTTCTAAACCTTTTTTGTATGCAGCTTCCTGTAAAGACTTGGCTTCGCTTTCTGCTTTATTAATTATAGCTTTAACTTCCTGCCGTGCTTCTTCTAGAAGCTGAAAAGACATATTGTCAGGAGAAGGGGCCCCATTCTCCCCTTCATCTTTTTCCTGGCCCGAAGGCTCCACGGGTTTTTCTATCTCTTTTTCCTTTTTTAAGGGTATCTGACATACTCCTGACTCCCTGGGAGCTTTAATTACTTTATTCAATAACTACATCCTCCCCACCCCGAGAAATAATAATTTCCCTGGATTCGTCCAGACGTCTGATAACAGCCACAATCCGCTGTTGAGCTTCTTCCACTTCCCGCAGGCGAACAGGACCCATAAACTCAATATCTTCCTTGAGCATTTCTGCTCCACGTTTGGAAATGTTTTTGAAAATACGAACGCTGACATCTTCGTTCACACCTTTAAGGGCCAGTGCCAGATCTTTGGTATCCACTTCCCGGATAACCCGTTGGATGGAGGAATCATCAAGCCCCACTATATCCTCAAAAACAAACATGCGCTTGCGAATCTCATCAACCAGCTCTGCATTCTGCATTTCCAGTTCTTCTAAAATCAGTTTTTCTGTAGAGCGGTCTACCTGATTTAAAATATCTACCAGAGATGGGATGCCCCCCGCCAAAGTATAATCCTGACCTACCAGGGCAGAAAGACGGGTCTCCAATACATTCTCCACTTCCTTTAAAATCTCTGGGGAGGTTCTTTCCATAACAGCAATACGACGAGCAATGTCAGGCTGCATATCAGAAGGTAATACGGAAAGAACCACAGCTGCCTGTTCTGAGTTTAAATAGGACATAATTAAAGCAATCGTCTGAGGATGTTCACTCCCAATGATATTAGCCAGCTGCCTGGGGTCAGCCTTCCTCACAAAGTCAAAAGGCTTAATCTGAGAATTTTCCTGAAGTTTTTTAATTATTATATTAGCCTTTTGGGTACCTAAAGTTTTTTCTAAAATTTCTCTGGCATAGGTTATTCCGCCATCTAACATATACTGACGGGCTTCTGAAAGGAGAGAAAATTCATCCACCACAAGGCTTATGGTATCTGCAGACACTGAAGTAGTATTAGCTATCTCCATGGTTATGCGTTCAATCTCAGTTTCCGTAAAACCTTTCAAAATTTTAGATGACAAATCAGGCCCAAGAGACATTAATAAAACAGCTACTTTCTCTATCCCCTTAAGCTCGCTCTCCCGTTTCAAAGAAAAATCACCCCTTGTCTTCCGCCATCCAAGTCCTTAGCAGTGAAACCACACCCTCCGGCTGTTTTGCTACATATTCTTTTAGGCGACGCTGTTTTTTTGCTTCTTCTGATAGCTCCGGCATTTTAAGTTCGGGCTCATCTTCTTCCTCTTCTTGCACTTCCCCCTGAGCAGCTGCCATTTGACTGTACATGGCCTTATCCTGAATAATTTCAAAGGATTTTCGAACAACTATTATAATTAACACAAAGAGCAGTATTAATCCTAACGCAATTAGCCCATATTGAATATAGACATTGCGGCGTTCTAACTGAGCCGCTTCTTCCATAGCAATAATAGTCTCTTCTAAGTGAGTGGTATCAAAGTTTATGGAGGCTACACTAATTTGATCTCTCTCCTCAACCATCCCGAGAGCAGTGGCCACCAGATCTTCAATGTCCTCCATCTGCCGGGGAGACAACGTCCCCCGCTGATTATCATATATAATCGAGGCAGAAATGCTCCGAACCTCTCCAGGGGCTTTAACAGTATGAGTAACAACCTCCGATACCTCAAAGTTTTCTATCTCTTCATAATGGGTATAATAGCTTTCCCCAGCTCCTACCTCTCCAAAGGGATAACCCGGGATATTAGATTCCACACCGGCGATTCCTCCCGGAACCATGCCCGTTCCCTCGTACTCTTCTTCACTGGAGTGACGGCTTCTAATGACCGGTTCCCCATATATAATCTCTGTTACTTCCTCTGAGTTAAAATCCAAGTCTGCCGTTACCATGGCCACCACGGTTCCCGCGCCCAGGACCCGCTCCAGCACACTCTGAACTCGATTTTCCATTTCCTTTTCAAAGGCTTTCTTTATCTCCATTTGACTTAAGGTAGCAGAGGCCAAACCTCCTCCAAAGGGTCCACCTTCCTCCTGTAAATGAGAAAGGATATGACCCTGGGTATCAATAACCGTTACATCCTCTGCCTTAAGTTTTTCCACACTGCCCGCTACTAAGTAAACAATACCGTTTACCTGATCTTGGCGAATGGTGCTTAGGGGATTTAATTTTAAAAATATTGAAGCTGTAGGAGCAGAGGTTTCCATTAAAAAAACACTGGGCTCCGGGAGGACCAAATGAACCCGGGCCATTTCTACCCCTTCAATTTGATTTATAGTGCGCTGCAGTTCCCCCTCCAGGGCCCGCTGATAATTAATATTCCGTTCTGCTTCTGTGGTGCCAAGCTTGGTTTGGTCAAAAAGCTCAAATCCAATACCCCCACTATAGAGGCCACCATCACTGCTTAAACGGATCCGCAGCTCGTCCACAGTATCCCGATGTACCAATATGGACCCTCCGGGAGCGACTTCATAAGGAACTGCCATCTCATCTAGACGGGCCAGTACTGAAGAGGAATTCTCGGGGCTAAGCCCCCGAAACAGAACCTCCATCTGAGGAGAGGAGAAATAGCTAATAAACAGAATGAGAGCTAAAGTCAGAGCCCCTAAAAAAACCAATATGCTTATTTTTTTATTCCTGCTCATGTTCTGCCATAGGGCCATATAGGAATTAATACTTTTTTGCTCTTCCTCCAAGAATCCACACCTCAATTCTGCCTTTGCCGCAAGTTCGAAATTTTACAATAAATAACTATTAAAAAAATCCTGTTTCGGCTGCCTGGCGGTCATAGCAAACTGCTTTAGACCCATAGCTTTGCGCATCAGCCTTTCGACTGAATTGCCACTTCGATCAGAATGAAAAACATTTACTATGGTTTTAAACCAGGCTTAAAACTGCATCCGTGACACTTCCTGGTAAGCCTCTATCAGTTTATTGCGAATCTGTACCGTCAACTGCAGGGCCATCTTAGCCTGCTCCGAGGCCAGCATAACCTCATGAACATCTTCAACTTCTCCAAGAACCATCCGGGCTGTTAAGTCATCTGCTTGTACCTGCAGGGAATTAACATCCTGCAGAGCCTGTTGGAGAACCTGTCCAAAGGATTTAGCGTTCTCCACCTGGTCATTTTTTTGAATCCTGGCTGCCGGTTCAGGCATCAACAAATTTATTGGATTTATCCTCATTTTACCTGTACCTCCTTCTAACCACGTCCAATTTCCAGAGCCTTTAAGAACATACTTTTATAGGCGTTAGTAGCTGTAACATTGGCCTCATAAGCCCTGGTGGCAGTAATCATATCCACCATCTCATTTATGACATTTACATTGGGCATGGCCACGTAACCTTCTTCATCTGCATCGGGATGAGTGGGATCATAGTTCAACCGGGGCGGGGTCTCATCCCGAGCAACACCAACTACCCGAACTCCAGCGCTTTTGGTGGGGGCACCATTTAAGGCCTGGGTAAGCGCTTCAGAAAAAATGGCCGACTGCCTTCTGTAAGGGCCTCCTTCAGCCGTCCTGGTAGTATTTATATTGGCCAGATTGTTGGCGATCAAATCCAGGCGAAAACGCTCCGCGGTCATTCCACTGGCACTAACACTCAAGGCATGAAACATCTTCACTTCTTACCGCCTCCCATCATTAATAACATACCGTAACATACCTAACTTTCCATCTATCGATTGAGACAGGGCATTATAGTAGAGCTGATTCATGGTTAGCTCTGCCATTTCCCGGTCCACATCCACGTTGTTGCCGTCACTTCGCATGCGGGTGGCAGTATCCTTCTCCACCCGAGGGTTAACGTCTTTTGTGTTAGAAGCACCGCCACCCATATGGCCGGGCCTGGTAACCGCCAACCCGGCACCCGCCTTTTTGTAAGCCTGTGCCAGGTGGTCTTGAAAAACCACTTGGGAACGCTTAAAATAAGGAGTATTAACATTGGCGATGTTGTTGGCAGACACCTTCTGACTTAGTGACGCTGCACCTAAACCTTTTTGCAGCAGGGTAAGCACATCCCCTGAAAAGATTGAGTTTGCCAAACTAAACCCTCCTTTATCCTTGTTGAAAGGGTTAAACTATTAGTAAAATATCTCAAGATGACATAATGTTTCCTATTTAAGGAATATTTCGTTGAAAATATACAAAATCCTGCATAATAATTAGAAAAGATAAGAAATATTTTTCTTTAAATACATACTTAATTTGCGGTATTGCAAATTATTTCTAAAATGCGACAAAAAAAGACAGTTTGGGGCTGTCTTTTTAGAGTAAATATTCAATTCTTACCGTCTATCTTTAGTGCTTACATTAAAGCGAAAGGCTGTTCACTTTGAAGTACACCCCTAAGCCATGGGGACGGTTCCATGGTCCAGGCCTTCGGGCCTCAGCTCTTGCCATGGTGACGCTGCAACCGTCCCCATGGCACCGCTTATCTGCCGGTTTTCGCTTTCGTTAATTATTATTAAGGATGGCCTCTTTCCAGGTATCCCTCAGGCTTTCCAGCATACCTTCCACTTCCGCCAGTATTTTATCATCTTTTTTAATATTGGCTTCTATTAAACGTTGATTCATATAATCATAAAGGGCATACAGGTTTTCCGCTATTTTCCCCTGCTCAAAGTTCAGAGAAGACATTAATTCAAAGATTATATCCTGAGCCCGGCCAATTTTATTGTTGACCTTTTCTATATTTTTCTCCTCTGCTGCTTTTCTGGCTTCCCTAATAAATTTTAGGGCACCATTATATAACATAAGCAAAAGCTTCCCAGGTGTAGACGTCTCCACCTGGTTGTGCTGATATTTCTGATATGGGTTAGCCAGCATGATATTTTCCTCCTTCATATTCTAAGAATTTTTTAAAATCACCTTTTCTCATCCAACATAAGACCGATCATCTCCTGAATCTGCCCAACTAAGTTAAGCACTTTTTCCGGAGGAATCTCTTTTATCACCTCGTCTTCTGCCAAATTCACCACCCTAACCATAACCCGTTGGGAGCTCTCGTGAATTTCAAAACGGAGGCTCAAGTTTACTGCCTCCGCAGTCTCATTGGCCTGTTTTACTGCACTTTCCAACCTTTCATTATAGTTTTGATTTTCCTCCCGGGGGGTATTTTTACCCCGTATGGTCTCCTGGCGATTCTTCATCTGGGTATCGGTAAATACTTCTCCGGAACTCTGTACCTGCAGCTTTTGTGTCTGATCCTTTATCTTATTTAAAGTCAAGGGATCGGTGCCGTCAATCTTCATCTGGATTCACCTCTTCCGATTTATTATAGCTCTTTTTTATTAATCGGGAAAAACTAATAAATCTTTAGCAATTTAAAGAAACTTTTAAACTATACTAAAAAATATGAGTAAACTCTAAAGTTTTCTCCCTTTAAAACGATTAAATATATGAGCAGGAATTATTTACCCGCTTATAACATGTTTTTAAAAAATCACCAAAGGGGTGCCAATCATATGAACAGCTTACGAATAGGCGGTATTGCCTCCGGTTTTGATACCAATCAAATTGTCAAAGATCTCATGAGAATAGAAAAAATGAAGATAGATAAATTCTACCAACAGCGGCAGCTGACAGAATGGCGAAAGACACAGTATCGAGAGGTCATTAACAGCATCCGCTCCTTCAAAGATACTTTCTTCGATGTACTAAGGCCAGAGACCAATCTCCTCTCCCCTACCTCCCTAAAAAAGATGCAGGCCTCCTCCAACAATTCAGAGATTGTTACAGCTGCTGCCAATGCCAACGCCAACGTAGGGGATATAGACTTTAAAGTAATTCAAAGCGCCTCAGCTGCCAGAGTAGAAGCAGCCGGGTTCTCTGCGGGACTAGAAAGCAGTGAGACCATTACAGAGCCCATTACCGTTATGGAGGGCAAAAATATTATCAAAGCCACTTTAAATAACACAACTGTTGAGATAACCCTTTCAGCAGGAGAATACGAAACCCTGGAGGATTTAACAACTGAGATCCAGGAACAATTGAACACAGCCTTTGGAGAAGACCGGGTTTCTGTAACAGATAACCAAGGACGGCTGAAATTTACAGCCACCTACGGGTCGGATACCTTTTCCCTAGCCTCCGACACCTACCATGCTGAAGAGGATATAGATAGTGAGGACATCCTGGCCCAGCTGAACATAAAAAGTGGAGCTAACAACCAAAAAATAACCCTAACAGATACTATGGAGAAAATAAGTGACCGCCTGGCCGGAGGCAGCTTTGAATTTGATGAAGAGGGCAGATCCTCCTTTTTAATAAACGGCCAGGAAATTACTTTTAATAAAACGGACACCTTTCAAAAAGTCATCAACAGGATAAATGACAGCAAAGCAGGAGTCCAGGCCTCCTACAGTTCCTACAGCGACACCTTCACATTAGTTTCCCGAACAACCGGGAATAGTCATATCACCACCGATAACGGAGGCAACTTCTTCTCCGCCTTTGGCATAGAATCAGTGGAGGGTAAAATTGGAGAAGCCGGAAGAAATGCTATCTTCGAAATTAACGGAACCTTAGATACCCATGTTAACAACACCTTTACCATTGAAGGGGTTACTTACACCATAAACAAAGAAATCAATCCGGGAGACGAACCGGAGACTGCCAAAATTTCCGTATCTTTAGATACCGAGGCCACCTTTCAGGTGATTGAAAAGTTCGTCAACGACTATAATACCCTGATTGATGAAATAAACGGAAAGCTAAAAGAAGAAAGCTTCCGAGATTTTCAACCCTTGACCGATGAACAAAAAGAAGCCATGAGTGACAAAGAAATCGAAATATGGGAAGAAAAAGCCCAAAGCGGCCTCCTCAGGAGAGACTCCACCCTGACAAATATGCTCTTTAGTATGCGTCAGGCCCTCTACGATACCGTAGGAGACCTCCACTTAACGGAAATGGGCATCCAAACCAGCAGCAACTATCAAGATAACGGAAAGCTGGTCTTAAAAGACGGAGGCAGTGCCCTGCGCATGGCCATCGAGAACAACCCCGACCGGGTAATGGATGTCTTTTCCCGCAGGTCTGATATCAGCTACAGTCCCAATATGACTCAGGAAAATCGGTCCCAGCGTTATAGTGAATCAGGCCTGGCCCACCGTTTAAGCGATATTATAAATGACAATATCCGCACCATCCGAGACAACAGCGGCCGCAAAGGCTTTCTGTTAGAAAAAGCTGGCATCGAGGGAGATACTACCCAGTTTAACAATTTCCTGGATAGAAATATCACCAATATTGATAAGCGGATTATTCGTATGGAGGAAATCCTTTTTAAGCGGGAAGAACAGTATTACCGTCAGTTTATGGCCATGGAAAAAGCCCTGCAGCAGCTTTACTCCCAAGGGGATTGGCTGATGATGCAGCTGGATCAAGGAAGGTAGGCAACCATATGCAGGAGTGAACTCGTTTCAGCAAGCTTTAAAATCGGGAAATCAGGTGGATACTCTACTCCACCTGATTCTAAGCCCCACCTACGCTAACGCTTAGAGGTGGGGGTCTTATACCCTAAAAAAAAGAGATAAAAGATGTGTGCAGTTCTTTATAATGACAGTCTCCTGCCTGAAAACAAATATGAATCATCATATTGGAGGTTTTTAAATGGTACAAGAACTTATAGTTAAACTGACAGAGGAATACGAAAAACAGATAAAACTGTATCAATCCATGCAAGAGGCAGCTAAAGTACAAATGATATTATGCACCGAAGCAGATTTTAAAGAAGAAGGCAATATTAAAAAATTAACCCGGCTTCTCTTTAAAAAGCAGGAACAGATGGAAAAAATTGAAGAAAGCCAGAGCAAAACCAATACTATCAAAGATTCTCTACAAAAAGAACTGGGAGTTAGTGAGATTAACGGCCCAACCCTTGCCAGCCTTTACCCCCATCCGGAAACGGAAAAGCTTCAGAAAATACTTGCAAGGCTCAACTCCCTTCTTACGAAAATTACAGCGCTTGACACCACCAGCCAAAAAGCCCTGCAGGATAAACTGTGCCTGGTCAAAGATGATCTGCAGAAAATCCAAAAAGGCAAACAAGCAAAAAAAGCTTATAAACCGGTCAAAAAACAACCGGAGGGTTTTTTCTTCGATCAAAAATAGCTCTGCTCTCTCCTGTTTATCCTTACCTGTAAAAATATATATACTATTAATATAAAGAATTATCCATACCTGTCGATATAGTAAATATGGGCAAAACATCTTCCCTCTAATATGTCAACAAAGCGAAGATGTTTTATCAAATAACGTCCCCAAAGGACTGGGGATGATAAATTCAAGGAGGAATGTTTTATGCGTATTAATACAAATATCAGTGCGTTGAATGCTCACAGGCAGTTGGCCATGAACCAGTCCCAAAGCGCAAAATCTTTAGAAAGGTTATCCTCCGGATACCGCATCAACCGGGCCAAGGATGACGCAGCGGGCCTGGCCATCTCAGAAAAAATGAGATCACAAATTAAAGGATTAAACCAGGCATCCAGGAATGCCCAGGATGGCATCTCTATGATTCAGACCGCCGAAGGTGCCTTACAGGAGGTGCACACCGTCCTGCAAAGGATGAGGGAACTGGCTGTCCAGGCCGCTAACGGCACCCTGGACACTACTGACCGACAGGCTATACAAAACGAAATTAACCAGCTCAGTGCTGAAGTTAATCGCATTGGCAACACTACCGAGTTTAATGCTATGAAATTGTTGGATGGGGGAAAACCTACAGCCCTCCATTTTACGGAGTTTGGGCAGGAGGTTTTGTCCGGTGGAGCCAATGTGATGATGCACAATATGGAAGCAGCTGTAACCAGTATGGGTAGTGATGCGAAAGCGGCAGTACTGTCAGGTAATGATATCAGCAGCATTTTTTCTAATAACTATACAGATGAACCGGCAGTCATTGAAGGTTTAGATAATATAGACGGCCTATTTAATACAAATTTTTCAGATGGAGCCGGAAAAGCATCATTTATTTCTCAAGATATAAGTGCCTTATTTGGAACTGACGTAGATGTTGGCACTGTTTTGATTAACACTGAAACAGTTACTTTTAACGCAGTAAATGCACTAGACGGTAGTGTGGATCCATTTGATATTGATGATTTTGTAAGTGCCCTTCAGACTGACCTGGATACAGTCTTTGGTGAAGGATACTTTGTAGTAGAAGGAAATGATGCAGACACTTATATAATAACTACTGCAGGCTCAGGAGCTAACGCACAAATTAATATTACCGCCAATGCTGATTCTGAAGACCTGGGATTGACAGCCGGGGCCGCCTCACCGGGTGATGATCGTATTGAGACAGGCACAGGCGCCAACGCTCTAGATGCCCTAATTGTGAATGATAAAGCCGTAGCATTAGATCACATAAACGCCTTAGATGGTTCAGTAACCCCTTTAGAAATTGGTGATTTTGTGGAAGCCCTACAAAATGACTTAGATGCAGTGTTTACCTCAGGAGATTTCATAGTAGGTAATGACGGAGATAAATTAACCATTACATCGAAAGAAAAAGGTCTGACTGCAGAGATAACCATTACCGGAAACTCTGCATCTGATACTTTAAAGTTAACACCTGACGCCTCCTCTGATAATTTTATGCACGGTATGGACAACGGTCTTACTGATATTATTTTTAATGGACAAGCGGTAGCATTAACAAATTTCAATCAATTAGACGGAACAGAAACTCCCTTTAATATTGAAGCAGTCGTAACTGCACTGCAGGCAGACATAGATGCAGTATTTGATGGCACAGCCCACGATGGGGCTGCTTTCACTATTGGCAGTGATGGGGACCAATTGACCATCACTTCACTTCAGACAAATGAAACAGCAGAAATAGTAATCACCGCCAATGATGCCACGGCTATATTGGGATTAACAGCTGATGACTTAACAGACAGAACCGAAAATGGAGCAAATGCTCAAACTGCCTCAGGCACACTCACCTTTTCCGACGTTCCAGATCAGGGCTCGGTTCTCCTTGTGGGTGACGTAACTGTTGGTTTTTGGGATAGTGATAACGATATGTTTGAAGATGCTCAAACGGCAAAAACAGCATTAGAAGTAGACCACCTGCTGGATATTCAAGATTTAAATGACGCTGATGCAGCCGCTTCAGCAATTGCAGACCTAAATGATGCTATAGCCGGTTGGACTGTTGAGGTAGATGGAGGCAGCTCCAATCAAATCAATGTCACCGCTTTAAATGCGGAAGAAAAAACCGGCCAGTTTATCGGTATAGGCAGTCAGGCAGGCATATCTATTCCTGACTTTAATGGTACGGGTGAATCTTTAAGCCTTACTTTAAAAGGTGCATTTCACGGTTATGATGTTATTTTTTCTCAAGGGACTGATGACGTAACCCTCAGCCATACCGATAAAACAATTACCATAACCACTGACCTGGAAACTGCTGATGCAGAATCTATGGTAAATTTAATGGAAGGAACCCTGGGGGAAGACACCGTAACGCTTGAGTATGAGGGAGATTTCACCGGGGCTATTTTGGACGGTGAAAGGTTCACCTTAAATGCTGACATACCCGAAGCACTCTCCGCATGGGGCACAATGACCTTCACCGGCGTTCCTCTGGAAGGAGCCACCCTGACCCTGGGAGAAGAGGTTGTTGGCTTCTGGAACAGTGCCGGCGGACAATATGCTGATGCTGATGAAGCCATGGAAACACTGGGTGCTAACCACTTAATCGACGTCAGTGCCCTGGAAACCGCTGAAGAAGCAGCTGATGCTTTTACCGGCCTTAACCTGGCCGGCTTTGCCAGCATGACTGCCAATGGGGCAGAAATAACCATTACAGCCGAAGCAGGCTTTGCCGGCAGCTCTATTGTGACTGAAGCAGACGGATCTGCCGTCACCGGATTTGACTGCGGCTTACAGATTGGTGCCAGCCACGCTCAGGGTTTTACCATCAAGATTGGTGATATGCGTTCACAGGCCCTCACTATTACCGGAGCCGCAGGGGAAACCATACTATCACAAGATGGCACAGCAGCAGCATCGTATACAGAGAGCAATGTGGTAAGTGACGGGGTATCGGAAATAGTGTCTGAAGCAGCGCTAGATATCTCAACCTATGAAAAAGCATCTGCAGCCATAACCATTTTCAATGATGCCATTAATCTAGTTTCTGCTGAAAGGTCTAAGCTGGGGGCTTTTCAAAACCGGTTGGAACACACCATCAGCAACCTGGGAGCATCATCGGAAAATCTGTCTGCTGCCGAATCCCGTATTAGAGACATAGATATGGCCGCTGAAATGATGGAATTCACCAAGAACAACATACTCAACCAGGCCGCCACCGCCATGTTAGCCCAGGCCAACGCAGCGCCTCAAACAGTATTACAACTTCTTGGATAATATTTAGAAAAGATCCCACTAATTGCTTTAGAAACATTAATCCAAATTCAAGGAGGAAAAAACATGCTGGTTATAGGTAGAAAACCAGGGCAGTACATTGTAATTAACAATTCCATCACCATTAAAGTGGTGAAAACTGATAAAGGTGAAATACGGTTAGCAGTAAATGCACCAGAGGATATAAAGGTATTAAGAGGCGAAATATATACAAAAACAGCTTCTGATTAATCTAAACAAAGGGTTATAAAAAAAAGAGATAAATCTAAAAAATTATTATAAACAGGTATACAGTTTTTATATCAACTGCCGATAGTTATAAATAAGGAATAAAATATCAAAATCAAATAGGTATTAAAACCATGGACGATTCGCATACCCAATCTTTTCCTGCAGGAGGCAGGAGGGATTGGAGATGAAGTCGTCTTTTTGTTTTTTAACTGAAAACTTCTCAAAGGAGGGATGATCATGCTGGTTCTTGGTAGAAAACCCGGAGAATATATCATGTTAGGGGATTCAATAAAGGTCAAAGTGGTTAAAAGTGAAAAGGGAGATTTAAGACTGGCAATCGATGCACCCAGGCATATACCTATAGTTAGAGGTGAGGTGTACGAAACCAACAAAAGTAAGGCTATCTAAGTCAAGTTAACAAAAAGCCAATAATTTAATATCTTTGGTTTCAGGGACGAGTTAATTTTAATTTTACAGACCGGTAGGACGCCGGCTTTAAAACATAATATTGCTCGTCTTTTTGTTTTTTTAAAAAGGAGTAACCTATTATTGTTAATAAGCCTGATGGCCACAGGCTTGTTATAGAAGTAAGTTGTGAAAATGGAAGTTCACAACAGAATCAAAAATACAAGGAGGTAATATTAATGAGGATTAACACAAACATCAGTGCCATGAACGCCCACAGGCAGTTGGGTGCCAATCAGGCGAACAGCTCAAAGTCAATGGAACGGTTATCATCGGGTATGAGAATTAACAGAGCCGGTGATGATGCCGCAGGCCTGGCGATTTCAGAGAAGATGCGGGGGCAGATTAGGGGTTTGAGGCAGGCTTCAGCAAATGCTCAGGATGCAATTTCTCTTATTCAGACGGCTGAGGGTGCGCTGAACGAGACCCACAACATCCTACAGCGGATGCGGGAACTGGCAACCCAGGCAGCGTCTGATACAAATGTAGGCGTTGACCGGGAGGAGATTCAAAAAGAGCTTAACCAGTTAACTTCCGAGATTAACCGGATTGGGAACACTACAGAGTTTAACACCATGAAACTGTTGGATGGTGGGACAGGATCGGTGGGCAATATCCGCTACAGCATAGATACTAAAGGTGTCGCGGGTCAAGAGGCTGTCGGTGAAGTCAGTGATGTAAACATACAGACAGCCAGCAGGGCGTTGGGGACTGGTGCTGCCAGTGATATTGATTTAGTCCGGGAAAGCACGGCAGGTGTTGCTGGCGTAGACCGCATTGACAACTTCGATGAGCAAACAGAGAGCATTACGGCTGGAACTGGTGCTGCTAGTACCATCACTAAGAACAACGACAGTGTTCAAGGTGCTATTGCTGTTGGAGTGATTAACGGTCCCGTAGAAACACAAGCAAGTATCGTTGCAGGTACCGTTGAGACAGGCAACTTCCAGGTGGTTACCAACAGTGTAAAGGCTGCTAATGCTGGTACAGTTGGTGAGTTTGATATCGTTCAAGAGAGTATTCTTCAAGGAACATATGAAGCGCAACGAAGTCAAATTGCAACAGGTAATGGTATTGACACTTATGACACCTTTGCTCTTGAGATCACCTCGAACTTTACAGCGGGTGATTCGGTAGACATATTTGGAACAACATTTACTGCGGTAACTGCTGGAGCGGGCGCAAATGAATTCGTAATAGGTAGTACGATAGAGGAAACAAGAGACAATTTATACGCTGCCATTGATGCAGGTGGCGATACATTTGTGAGTGCCGATGGAGCTGGTCAAACATATGACTTGTCTATCTCAGATCCAAGTTTTGCTGGTGGCGGTTATGCAGATAACAACTTAATTGTGTTTACGAATCAAGCGACTGCAACGAGCGCAGCTGATATAACAGAGTTTACAACTACTGATAATGATACTCAAGTTGGCGCGCTGGAAGGTGAATACCGTTTTGAGATCGCAACAGATTTTGAGGTAGGCCAGACAGTAACGATTAATGGCTACGATTTTACCGCAGTAGCTGTTGGTGAAGGTAATACGGCTACTACCTTTGAGATTGGAACCGATGTAACCGAAGCTGCAGACAATTTACGATTGGCTATTATCGCGGCACAGGGAGACGGTGGTGCAGGTGCCGCAGCGTTAGGGCATTTCGACGCACCGACGGTTGGCACCGGGATCTACGCTGATACCATCACGCTAACAGAATCAGCAGCTACAGGTACAGATTTGGCTGCACCTACTGTAGGTAATGTAACAGAAGTTCAGGGTGTCTACACCTTCGAGATAACAGAAAACTTCTCGGTGGGAGATAAGGTCACTGTGGCTGGTCAAGAATTTATCGCCGTGGCAGATGGAGCAGTTGTTGATGCAGCTCGTGACTTTGTCGTTGGTGGTAATATTGCTGAAACTGCAACGAATTTAGCTGCAGCCATGGACAATAATGGTTTTGATGGCCGATTTGAAGTAGCAAGAATTGCAGACCAATGGGGTAACAACAACACCATTGAACTTACTGAAGCAGCTACTGAAGCAACCGGTACTGACCTGGCCGGAGGTGATGTCGTTGATACTCAAGTGGCAGAACAAGTAGGTATTTATGATATGCTGCTCAGCACCAATTTTGTAGCTGGGGAAACGATTGAAATTGCTGGAGAAACCTTTACTGCCGTAGCATCTGGTGCAACTGCGGCCGACGGAGAGTTTGAGGTGGGCGGCGATGTCAATGTTACCGCTACAAATCTAAAAGCTGCCCTAGACGTAGTGTTGGCCGATCGTTATATTGTTGATAGAACAGATAATCTCTTGACATTCACAGAGGTTGCCACCACTGCTACCGGTACGGAGATTGACTTGGGCGCAACTGCTGGTGTTGGTGCAAAACAAGGGAGCTATGAGTTCTCTCTCTCAGCCAATTTTGCTGAAGGGGATACCATCACAATCGGTACCGAAACCTTTACTGCCAAGGAGTCAGATGCTAATTTGGCTGCGGGTGAGTTTAACATTGGCTCTGATGTCAATGCCACAACCCAGAACTTGCTTGATGCAATCCAAGCAAATGATACTTTGAACGATCGGTTTACGTCAACAAAAGTGGATACACAAGTAGACCCGTTGACTGTAGAGAGCAAGATAACTCTTGTTGAGAAGGGCGGTCAAGAAGCGGGAACAGACCTGACAGATCCCGCTGTCGTTCAAAGATCGGCTGAAAACGGCGTGTATACCTTTGATGTAGTGAGCAACTTTGAAGCTGGCGATACTCTGACCATCAACGGGGAGGTGTTCACCGCTGTTGCCAGTGTAGAAGCTGGCAAAGAAGGAGAGCAATTCGAAGTCGGTGCTGATGCTGCAACAACAGCTGCAAACATTAAAGCGGCCATTGAAGCAAATGCTGCATTGAACGCTGCCTATACTGTGGTGCAGTCAGGAGACTCCATCGGATTGACGGAACAAACCGCAACAGGCCAAGCTGCTGCAGTATCATTCACCAGTGGTGTAACAGAAATAACAGGCCGGTATGAGTTCAGCCTTGAATCAAACTTTGCTGTTGGTGATACAATCCAGATTGGTGGCGAAACCTTTACGGCAGTAGACGCTGATGGTAAGGACGCTGATGGTATTGCTGTGGCAAATGGTGGGTTCCAGGTTGGTCAGGATATTAATGAAACAACCGAAAACCTGGCTGCAGCCATCGCTGCTGACGCTACTCTTGGAGACCGCTTCGTTGTTACTGTCAAATCGGAGCAGGTGGACGCATTTACCGTTGAAAAGTCGATCTATCTCGAAGAGGATGCCACCAAGGCTACCGGCGTGGATCTAACAGACCCCGCTGTTGTTAACATTTCTGCTATAGAAGGTGTATATAGCTTTGATGTAGATACCAACTTTGCGGTCGGTGATCGAGTTAACATTGATGGGGAAATATTCCTGGCTGTTGCAGCAGGTGAAGGTAATACAGCCTCCACGTTTGAGGTTGGCGAAGACACTACAGCTACAGCTACCAATTTGGGAGCAGCCATCTCCGCTAATGCTGCTCTTGGCGGCGCCTACGATGTACTCACCAACGGGAATTCTATTGCCTTGACAGAGAGTACAGCAACTGGTGAGAATCTCGGTGACCCACAAGTCATTAATGGAGTAGGAACGGCTGGAGAATACAAATTCCAAATGAGCGCTCTGGGAGAAGGTTCAAAGGTAACCATCGACGGAGAACAAGTAACCCTGGCCAGTGGTGGAACCGAAGCTGAAGCTGCTTCCGCTCTGAAAACTGCCATAGAAGGCAATTCAACCCTGGACGCAAAATACACCGTTAATGTATCTAACTCTGAAGTAACTTTAACTCAGAAAGAAGGCCAGGAAACTGCTACCGCTCCGACTCTATCCTTTCAAACACTGGCTGGCTCTGGTTTTAGAAACTCCATGCAGATTGGTGCCAATACAGGACAGAGCATGGCTATCGACGTAAATGACATGCGTTCCGGTGCCCTGGGTGTAGCTTCCCAGACTGGTACAGCCGGACAGACAGTAACGGTGGAAGGTAAAGAATTTGTTGTCAACTGGACCGAAGGCGTATCGGTAACTAACGGTACCGACGATATCCAGATTGAGTATGCTCTGGATGTCTCCAACCATGACAATGCTACTGCAGCCGTTCGAGTTATCAACGATGCTATTGAACAGGTTTCTGCTGAGCGATCCAAGATGGGTGCTTTCCAGAACAGGTTAGAACACACCATCAGCAACCTGGGAACATCTGCTGAAAACATGCAGGCTGCTGAATCCCGGATTAGAGACCTGGATATGGCTGCTGAGATGATGGACTTCACCAAGAACAATATCCTGCAGCAGGCTGCTACAGCTATGCTGGCTCAAGCCAATATGGCTCCCCAAGCTGTATTACAGCTTCTTGGATAGTTTATTCCTTAAGAGACCCTGGAATGTTTCCAGGGTCTCTTTTCTTTCTTAACGACGGAGATTCTTCCAGACAAGCTTCCAGAATCTCCCCAAAGGGGTCCCCCATAACTTTACAGCACTAAAGTGATACCATTATTCTAACTAAATTCTATTTTTTTTAACATGAATGCTGGGGGATTTCCGGAAGGTGTCTGGCCCTGAATTGATTGGCGAAAATTCAAAATTAGGAAGTCCCCGGAGGGAGGTTTCCCTTTCCGGGGACTTCTTTTTTTTAGCTTGACTTATAAGGGTGGTGATACCTGTTGTTTGCCCAAGACATCACTGCTTGTATCCTACATTCCCGGAATTTAGAACAAGAACGGTTCTACCCCTAATGCTGTGTAGATATCTTCCTGCTTCTTAGTTAACCATATTGCCAGCTACGAATATTTCAGAAATGGCACATAACGATGCTTGGTTGTAGCCCCAAGCGTCTCGGGGTTACAACCAATGCTCCCAATCCCGCCGGCCATATAAAATCCGAATAACCGTAACGATTTCATCTACTTCAGATATCACATAAAACGCGATATAGTTTTCCACAATCAGCTTGCGAATCCCCTGCGCGGCAAGACGTTCATCTGCTACCAGAGCGTGACGGGTCGGTAATTTCTCCAGACCCATCACGGCCTCTTTGATTTTGCCTACCAATTTTTTCGCTATAACAGGCTCAAGTAGTTCATCGGAAATGTATTTGACAATTGCCTGCAAGTCGTCCACCGCAGGTTCAGTCATCAAAACCTTATATTGTTTCATTTAGACAATCCATTTTCAATTTTTTCAAATACACTCTCTGCAGGTACAACTCTGCAGCTTTTTACAGCTTCCATTCCTTCATCCAGCAGCTTATTCAATTCAAACTTTCCAACAAGCCTTTCATAAGTAGCTATACTCATAACTGCCAAATCTCCCTGTCCGTTTTTAGTAATATAAACA